>NZ_JACSWC010000182.1 GCF_016888165.1 Halomicronema sp. CCY15110
TCGATGACCCCATGTTTTCTGGCAGCATCCTACTACAACATGACTTGTGTGTACTTAGTAGCCTTGGCAAGGAGAGGAACCGGAAGGGGAGGAACCGGAGTTTAGATAAACCTCTCCTTGCGAAGGAGAGGTGCCGCAGGCGGTGAGGTTGGCCTAACTGTGCAACTGCCCCGATCGCCGCCGGAGAAGGTGGCAAGGCCGCGATCGCCCCACCTCTGAGCGCTCAGAACCCAAGTGTCTCATGGGAAGATACGGATGCAGATTCATCCTGACCACCGAGAAACCGGGGTTCTTGCCAAGCGTATGTGTCGTCTTTTGGGCTATGTGGGGCCAGCGATCGCCCTCGACTCGCTCTTACTTCAGCCGCCCCACTCCCTCATGGTGCAGTCTTATGCGCCGAAAGAATTAGAAGTGGCCTTGTTGAATGCCGACGGCTTTGGCTTGGGGTGGTATGACGCGGCCCAAGTTCGGGAACCGTTTACCTATCGCAACGTGCTGCCGATGTGGAACGACCCCAATGTCGAGCCGTTGTGTCGCTACATCACGACAGGTTGCGCGCTCGCCTACGTGCGCAGTGCCACCCCCGGTCAGGGAGTGGATATCAGCAACTGCCAGCCGTTTCAGTCCGGCAATTTGCTGTTTACCCACAATGGCTACATCAAGAATTTTCGGGAAACGCTGTATCGACCCATGCGGCAATTGATGAGCGATCGCGTTTACGCCGCGATTCAGGGCAACACCGACTCAGAGCATATTTGGGGGCTGGTACTCACGGCGCTGTCAGCCCCCTCCCCGCCGTCCCTCGTTTCGGCTTTAGGGATTGCCCTGGGTCAGCTGTTAGCGCTCGCCCAAAAATATGACACCCCCGTTGCCGCCAATGTGTTGATCAGCGATGGGCAAACCCTGATCGGTTCACGGGTGGCGTCCCATGGGCGCGCCCCTTCTTTATACTGGCTGAGTAACAATTTGCAACTTCCTAACGCTGTCACGGTGGCCTCAGAGCCATTGTTTGCAGCCCCTTGGGAACGCTTAAAAGAGCATTCGTTGTTTACTTTCAACGCCAATCGTGATCTCCAGTACCACCCCATTAGCGGCATCTAATGTGTCGCGCACCGAGCAACGCCAACAACTGCGGGCCGACCTGCGGGCCTGCCGTGAAAGTACGTTGCGGTTGGCGCAAGATTTGACCGCCCGAGAATGGCGACGGCAAGCGCATTCTGACTTTAGTCCCATCGGCTGGCACTTTGGTCACATCGCCTTTACCGAGTCGCTGTGGCTGCTGGAACGGTTGCAGCGATCGCCCTGTCCCTATCCGCAATATCAAAAATTGTTTGCCGCTGACGGGTTGCCCAAGGCCGAGCGGGAAAATCTGCCCGATTTGCCGACCATTCTGGCCTACATGGCCGACATTCGCGATCGCACCTTGACCTTTTTAGATCGGGTGCCCTTGGGGCATCAACTGCGGCTCTGGCGCTGGCTCTTGCAGCACGAAAGCCAACATGCCGAAACCGCCACCTATCTGTTAACCCTACATCGCTGGCCGCACACCCAGGCGCAGGTGCCCGCCGAGGTGTTTCCGTCAGCGCCCCTGCCGGTTTGGGAAGAGGCCTCGACCGACAGCATGGTGTTTGTGCCCGGTGGCGAATTGACCATGGGGAACGACACCGTGGAGTCGCTGGATAATGAGCGATCGCCCCACGCCGTTGAGGTGGAGGATTTTTGGATTGATCGCACCCCCGTCACCGTCGAGGAGTACGCCAAATTTATCGCCGCTGGCGGCTATCACAACAGCCAATGGTGGCAGCCCGAAGGCTGGATCTGGCGGCATCGCTTTGAGATTACCCAGCCCCTCTATTGGCAAACTGCCCAGCCCCAAACGCCGGTCTGTGGGGTGAGCTGGTATGAGGCCGACGCTTACGCCTGTTTTGTGGGCAAGCGCCTCCCCACCGAAGCGCAATGGGAACGGGCGGCGCGCTGGCACCCAGGCCAGCAAAGGCAGCAGTCCTGGCCTTGGGGCGAGGAGACGTTGAGCGATCGCCACGGCAACTTTGGCGGGCGTCATGGCGGCGTGACGCCGGTCGGTCAGTTTGCGGCAGGGCGTAGCGCCATCGGCTGTGATGATCTGCTGGGCAACGTGTGGGAATGGACGAGCAGTTGGTTTGATGCCTATCCGGAGTTTGAAGCGTTTCCCTATCGGGAATATTCGCAGGCGTATTTTGACCGCGCCCATCGCGTTTTGCGCGGCGGCAGTTGGGCCACGCGCCCCTGGGTGCTGCGCTCCACCTTTCGCAATTGGTATCACCCCAACGTTCAGCAGGTCTTTGCCGGCTTTCGCTGCGCCGTAAATACCTAGTGCATTCGTATCCGGCAATGTCAGAATACGGTGGGGCATGCTTCGCCCCTGCTGAATTTTGAAACTTTATGCCAGTTCCCTTTCCTTCCCTCCATCCGACCCCCGCTCACACTGACGCCGATGCCGCCGCCTCTGCGGACTCAGTCATTCAGGGCGATCGCCTGACCCTCGAAAACCGGATGGACTCCGCTAATCATGCTGCCGCCGCCGCCGGTCAAGACGTGATTACGGGCCTCACCCAACCCCATAAGGCGTTACCGCCGAAGTATTTTTACGATGCCCACGGGTCAGAACTCTTTGAGCAAATTACCGAACTGCCGGAATATTATCTAACTCGCACCGAGCGGCAAATTTTAGCCACCGATGCCGGAGCGATCGCTGATATCGTGGGGCCGTGCGACCTGATTGAACTGGGCAGCGGCAGCGCCAGCAAAACCCGGTTGCTGTTCAACGCTTATCAGCAGCGGGGCTTGCCGTTGCGGTACGTGCCGGTGGATGTCAGCGGCACCATGCTCGAAACCAGCGCCCAGGCCCTGCTCACCGAGTACGACCAGCTCACGGTGCATGGCCTCGTCAGCACCTATGACCAAGCGCTGCAAAACCTGCCCCCAACGGACTATCCCCGGCGGCTCATCGCGTTCATTGGCAGCACCTTGGGCAATTTGGCTCCAGCGCCCGAGCAGCGCTTTTTTCAACAGGTCAGCCAAGCGCTAGCCAGCGGCGACTACTTCTTACTCGGGGTGGATTTGCACAAAGATACCGCCACCCTAGAGGCCGCCTACAACGACCAGCAGGGCATTAGTGCCGCGTTTAACCTGAATATGCTGAAACACCTTAACTGGCGGTTTGACGGCAACTTTGACCTCACCCAATTTCGCCATGTGGCGTTCTATAACGAGGGCGATCGCCAGGTCGAAATGTATATCGAAAGCCTGACGGCCCAAACCATCACCCTGCAAGCCCTGAACCTCACCGTCGAGTTTGCCCAGGGTGAGCGACTGTTTAGTGAGATTTCCCGTAAATTTGACACCGAAGTGCTGACGCAAGAGCTGTTGGCCTTTGACCTGGCCGTCCGCCATATTTTCACCGACGATCAGCGACAATTTGCCCTGCTGCTGTGTCAAAAACAGTCGTCAGATGCGCCCTAAGCGCCAACCGGATGAAGTTGAAGCCGAGTGCCCGCTGGGACTCGATGGGGTATGAACAAGCAGAGCACTACGCCATTACTGACGGCTTTGGCCTCAGCGGCGAGGCGAGAGCATGCCGCCTTTTATGCCCCTGGTCACAAGCGGGGGCAGGGCGCATCCTTGGCACTGCAAGACCTGGTGGGGTGGGGCCTGCAAGCTGACCTACCCGAACTGCCCGAACTGGATAATCTGTTTGCCCCCACCGGGCCGATCGCCGCAGCGCAAGCACTCGCCGCCCAGGCCTTCGGAGCCGACGCCACCCACTTTTTGGCTAACGGCTCAACTTGTGGCCTTCAGGCGGCGTTGCTAGCGGTTAGTGGTCCCGGTGATCAAGTCCTCATTCCCCGCAATGCTCACCAGTCGGTGTTTGCCGGGCTGGTCTTGGCGGGGGCGATGCCGCTCTATCTCGCCCCGTGGCATGACGATCTCTGGGACTTGGCCTTTGGCGTCACCGCCGCGCACATTGAGCACGCCCTCCAGACTTATCCCGCAATTCACACCGTGGTGGTGGTTTCACCCAGCTATCACGGGGTGTGTGCCGATCTCGCCGCGATCGCTCGCGGCGTCCACCAACACGGTGCCATCTTGATCGTGGACGAGGCCCACGGGGCTCATTTGGGCTGGCATCCTGACTTGCCCCAGGGCGCGATCGCGGCGGGAGCCGACCTCGTTATCCAATCCACCCACAAGACCCTGGGCGCAATGACGCAAGCGGCCATGCTGCATGTGCAAGGATCGCGAGTGAACCGCGATCGCCTGCGCCAAGCCCTACAACTCACCCAGTCCACCAGTCCCAATTACCTGCTGTTGGCCTCGCTGGATGCCGCCCGTCAGCAACTCGCGACCGCTGGACCAGACCTGCTGGCGCAAACGCTGGCGATCGCCCAACAGGTTCGCTCAGATCTCCAGCACCTGAAGGATTTCACCGTCCTGTCCCCCGCGCATTTATCCTCTGCTCCGTCCCCCTTTCAGCTTGATCCCACCCGGCTGGTGGTCGATGTTGCCCGACTAGGCATCACCGGCTTCGCCGCCGATGAGTTTTTGCATGAGCAGCAGCACGTTACGGCTGAACTCCCGACCCTGAGACAGTTGGCGTTCATCCTCAGCTTGGGCAATCGGCCCCCGGATGGCGATCGCCTCGCCGCCGCTTTTGCCGCCCTGGTAGAACAAGCCGCAGCATGGCGATCAAGTCATGACTGCCCCCCTGGGGTCAGCGATTGCCGACCCGCGCCAGCCCCGCTTTCTCAGCCCCCACTGACGCCCCGTGAAGCCTTTTTTGCCACCGCGATCGCCGTCCCTATACAGCAAGCCGTCGGGCAGGTCGCCGCCGATGCCCTCTGTCCCTATCCCCCCGGTATTCCCCTGGTGCTGGCGGGAGAGCGGATTACCGCCGCCGCGATCGCGGCCCTCCAGCAAATTCATCAGGCGGGCGGGGTGATCACCGGCAACCCAGACCAAACTTGGCAGACCGTGCGAGTCATCCAATCCGCGTCATGAAACCCTCATGCCTTAAAAATACCAAAAGCCCTGTGCTAAAAGGGTTTCACCTTTCAAGTTTGAACTTCGCCCGTTAAATTTTGCTATGTCAAACACAATCCCCTCTAACGCTGGGGCTTCCGCCCACGACGAGAGCCCCGACTGAGGTGTCCGCTGGTCCATGGGGTCAAAAATCATGAGCGCCTTCATAAAGAAGTGTAAACATTTCAGCCCTGAAATGCCGCAAAAATCTCTCAAAGCCGTTACACAGACTACGAATTCCTTTCCTGAGAAGACTGAACTCTGTACACTATCAATGTTGAGCAGTCATCCATCCCAGTTTTTATAAACACTATGTCTGTAGTAAGCCAAGTCATTTTGAACGCCGATGATGAGCTGCGCTATCCCACCGTTGGCGAGCTCAAAAACATTGAAACTTACCTCTCGACGGGTGAGCGTCGCATGCAAATCGCTCAGACGCTGTCTGAGAACGAAAAAAAGATTGTGGATAAGGCCAGCAAAGAACTGTGGGTTCTTCGCCCCGACTACATCGCCCCCGGTGGTAACGCCTTTGGCCAAAAGCAGCGAGCTCTTTGTTTGCGCGATTATGGTTGGTACTTGCGCTTGATTACTTACGGCATCATCGCGGGCGACAAAGACCCCATCGAGCGGATTGGTTTAGTCGGTGTACGAGAAATGTACAACGCGCTGGATGTGCCCGTTCCCGGCATGGCTGACGCCATTCGCTGTCTCAAAGACGCCTCTCTCGGCCTGTTGTCGGCAGAGGAAGCCAGCGAAGCTGAGCCTTATTTTGACTACATCATTCAAGCCATGTCATAGGGGTAACTACCCGCCCTATTTGTGAATGGCAATTTTGACGCATACCACTGGCAACACCTGGCCCGACTAGCGGGTGGAGCCAGTGGTTTTTATTCGGCAAGGCCACCGCTTAATGGGCACACCCATCATACCGAGCATCGCTGCGGGCTGACATCCGCTCAGGATGGCACCCTATTCACCGACCCATCCCTCCACCGCCTGATGATTGGACAACGCCACAGTAGTGTCAGCAGGTCAGCTCCAGTCATATTCCAGGGTCGCATCCCCTAGCATTGCTTTCATGGTCGAGCGAATAGTCTGGAGCTCTTCGGGCGTCACCTGATGATCAGCGTGAATGAGGGCTCGAATGGCTTGGGTTTCGGTCTCAGAAACTTTGCCATCAGCTAGGGCCGACTCTACCAAATGCCGCAGCTTTTCGAGGTGGGCCTGCTCCTCGGCGGATAGTTCATGTTGACCAGAGCGTTCAATTTCCATGATGTGATTCTCCTGCGTGGGGATTGTGCTGGGGCTGCAACGCTTCACCCATGGGTGCCGTCACGATAGCGCTGGCTGACGATGCAACTCTTTGAGGGTGACGACATCCGCCGTTCTAATGGTTTAGGTCGGGTCGCAGCGAATTTCCAACAAAAAGCCATCTGGATCATAAAAGTAAATGCCCCGTCCCGTTGGGCGACTCACCGGCCCATGGTCAATCTGCACGTTGCTGACTTTCAGCGCCGCCACCGCTGAGTCAAACTGCTCGGGAGCGATGTCAAACGCCAGGTGATTGGCGCGGGTAAATTGCTGGGTGGGGTCAGGATGCGGCGGCGCTAAGTCCGGTTCCCCAAACAAATCAAGAATGGTGCCATCGGGGGTGCGAAAGTTGGCTACTTTGCCCTCAGCCACTAAATCCTTCAGCGTTTCGGGCACCTCTGCCCCCTGCAATTCATGCAGCCCCAACACTTGCCCGTAAAACTGTCGCGATGCCGCCATATCCTGCACATTTAGCGCATAGTGGTGAACCCGGCGCAATGCGCCAGTGGGAATCGCGGGGGGAGAGGCGATCGCAGAATCAGTCATCAATTCAGACAGAACGCAATTGCTAGTACCCTATCGCATCTTGCCAAGAAAACAGTGTGCCCCCTCTCGTCCTTGGCTAGCAATTGCGATCGCGTCTTGTTGGCTATTAGTTCTAGTAATGCAAGGGCATTAGGGCCTTGAGGCAGCAGTTCCCCCAAGGCTTCACGCGAGCTGGTGACTTGAATGTCGAGTTTACATTTGTCAACAAAAAAAGCGACAACCTTGAGGGAAATCATAAGGGATCAGGCTGTTTGAAATAGGCATGATTTTATAGGGGCAATGGCACTGGGTTGAGATTCATACCCTTCAATCAGTGCTATCGGTGTCTTGCACTGGTTGTCAGCTCTCGCCCCCTAACCAAGGACAAGGAACATGACTTGTCGGCAAAGTTAGCGAATGGCGAGAGGCTAGTCAGCAGAACTGATGCAGGCACCTTGGCTCACTCACCCAAAGGACACCCTTATGAGCACTCTCAAAGTCGGCATTAACGGTTTTGGCCGCATTGGCCGTTTGGTTTTTCGGGCAGCGATCAAAAACCCCAATATTGAGTTCGTCGGCATCAATGACTTAGTGCCCCCCGAAAATCTGGCGTATCTGCTCAAGTACGACTCGACCCACGGCCGCTATAACGGCACGGTGGAAGCCAAAGAAGGCGGCATAGAAGTCGATGGTAAGTTTATTCCCACCATGTCGGTGCGGAATCCGGCGGAGCTGCCCTGGGGCGAACTGGGGGCGGATTATGTGGTGGAGTCCACGGGTCTGTTCACGCAGTATGACGGCGCGAAGCTGCATCTGGAAGCGGGCGCGAAGCGGGTAATTCTCTCGGCTCCCACTAAAGATCCTGACTTGATTCCCACCTTGTTGGTCGGCGTTAACCACGACACCTTTAATCCCGAGAAAGATTTGATTGTGTCGAATGCGAGCTGCACCACCAACTGCCTGGCCCCGATCGCGAAAGTGATTAACGATAACTTTGGTCTAGCCGAAGGCTTGATGACTACCGTTCACGCTTCGACCGCCACCCAGCCCACTGTGGATGGGCCTAGCAAGAAAGATATGCGCGGTGGTCGCGGTGCGGGCCAAAACATCATTCCCGCTTCGACTGGCGCGGCTAAAGCGGTAGCGTTAGTGCTGCCAGAGCTCAAGGGGAAACTCACAGGGATGGCGTTGCGGGTGCCGACCCCCGATGTCTCTGTGGTGGATTTGACCTTTAAGACTACCCAAACTACTAGCTATAAGGCCATTTGCGCGGCGATGAAGGCGGCTGCCGATGGGCCGATGAAAGGCATTTTGGGATACACCGAAGAACCGGTGGTGTCTTCGGATTTCACCACTGATCCTCATTCGAGCATCTTTGATGCCGGGGCTGGCATGGAGCTGAACGATCAGTTTTTCAAGGTGGTCTCTTGGTATGACAACGAGTGGGGCTACTCCTGCCGCGTGCTCGATCTGATGATGCATATGGCTCAGCAAGATGGCATCCTCAGCGGCATTCAAATCCCTGTGATGGCATAAGCGATCGCCCTTAACTGTTCCAGTCTCGGTGTCGAACCATCGATATCCAGTCCACTCCGCTTACACCGTTTCAGTCGTTAATAGGGCTGAAACGGTGTTTGTGTGAAACCGATCGCCCAACTAGTAAATCTGTCATCGATTTGGCGATGGGGCTACTCTGAGGCTAAGCAGGCAATCAGCGTGCCGAGCAGACCGAACATCACGAAGAAGAACAATAACATCCCCATATTTTCGGGAAACTCGGCATTGCGGCTATTTTGTAAACTGTCGAGCGGGACGTATGCCAGTTCCGTCGATGCCTGTTGAGTCGTCATGCGCCTTCATATTCTGGGTATGCAGCTTGTCTCATCCTAGCAAGCAGCCCAGATCAGCCGGATTGATGGCCATTCCAGGTAAGGCAGCGATCGCTGCGACTAAAACTATGGAGTGCCCGGGAATGCGATCGCATTCCCGGGCACTGAGTTTAGGACTGAGCTATTGAGAGCGTGGTGTTAAACGCTCAGACCCGTTGGGCAAGCAACTCCGGTGCCACCCATGCCACAGTACCCGCCGGGATTCTTCGCCAGGTATTGCTGGTGATAATCTTCTGCGTAGTAGAACTCAGGCGCGGCCAAGATTTCGGTCGTAATTTTGTCGTAGCCTTCTTGCTTCAGGCGCTGCTGGTAGGCATCACGAGACGCCTCAGCCAATTTGCTCTGCTCATCGGAATAGGTGTAAATCCCCGAGCGATATTGGGTGCCAGTATCATTGCCCTGACGCATCCCCTGGGTGGGATTGTGATTTTCCCAAAAGATTTTGAGAATGCCCTCATAGCTGATGACGCTGGGATCGTATACCACCAGCACCACTTCGTTATGCCCCGTTCTGCCAGAGCACACTTCGCGATAAGTCGGGTTCGGGGTATGGCCTGCCGCATAACCCACAGCAGTGGTGTATACGCCATCAGTTTCCCAAAACTTGCGTTCAGCGCCCCAAAAGCAGCCCATGCCAAACACAGCAGTTTCCATGCCAGCAGGGAAGGGGGGCTTCAGAGGATTGCCGTTGACATAGTGCTGGTCGGGCACCGGCATCGATTCGCTGCGACCCGGCAGCGCTTCATCAGGGCTAGGAAGTTCAAGCTTTTTGCCAAAGCCAAATAACACCATAAGTTTGTCTCAAAGATTCATGTAAGCGTTCTGTTTCACTATAAAACACGCTTTTTGTCGCCACCCGCAGAAATGGCTGAGAAACCGGGGGGAAAACCGTAAAGTGACTGGGCTGTTAGTACAACCCAGCCACAACAGTCGAGCCCTTTAGGGTTTAATCCCTGTCACGAGGAACGGGCTCTTCTCTTAGCCCACGGTTTCTTTTAGCGGGGCTGGGGTCGGCATCGTCGCTTGCTGGTGCTGGACGATCGCTAACCCTTTTTCTAGGGCTTGCAGGCGATCGCTTAACCAGTGGTCATCCGGCACGAGCGACCCAATGCCCAACTTTTCGAGTCGTCCTTGCACTTTACCCGTAGCGCCAACGATCATCACCTCACGGTGATCTTCCACCGCTTCTTTCACCGCATTTTCCAAAGCCAGGGAAGAGGTAACCCCCAATACGGGCACTTCACTCAAATCAAGGATCAGCACATCATAGGTGCCACTGGCATCGTGCTCTCGCGAAATAGCCTTGGCGACGCCAAAAATCATCGGTCCACTCAAGTGAAAGAGCAAGATGCGGCCATTGGCCTGATCGAGGATGGCCTTTTCCTCAGAAGAAAGGACAATTTGATCATCGGCATCCGTGATGGTTTTCACCGACTCGGTCTGCAACTCTTCGAGGCGGGCAATGGTGAGAATATTGGCAATAAATACACCCACGGCCACGGCGACCATCAGGTCCACAAACACCGTCAACACGACGACACTGTAGACAATGCCAGCGGCCTTCCAAGAGATTTTGTGGACGCGCTTAAGGAAGCCCCAATCGATAATGTCGATGCCGACCTTGAGGACGATGCCCGCGAGGACGGCGAGGGGAATGCCTGAGGTCAGCGGCGCGGCCCACAGCACCACTACTAATAAAATCAAGGCGCGGCTGATGCCGGAGAGCGCGGTGCGACCTCCCGCTTGAATGTTCACCACGGTAGCGGTGGTTGCCCCGGAACCGGCGATGCCGCCGCACAGTCCGGTCACAATATTGGCGATGCCCTGACCAATCAACTCCTTGTTGGACTTGTGCTCATGGCGGGTCAGGCTGTCAGACACCAGGCACGTCAGCAGACAGTCGATGGAACCGACCATGCCCAACACCATCGCGTTGACAAACATCAAGCGCAAATTGCCAGGGGTAAAGGTCGGGAACTGGAAATTGGGCAAACCGGGGGTGATTTCGCCAATCGTGGAGATGGTGCGAATATCAATATTGCGCAAGAAGAGTAAAGAAACGACGGTGCCAATCACGAGCGCGACTAGCTGAGGCGGCACATATTTTTTTAGCGTATTGGGATAGAGGAATAAAATCGCCAGGGTCAAAACGCCGAGCCCCGTTTCCCAAGGACTGAGGTTCGCAATCAGGGTGGGAAAATTGGTGATGACGCCCCACACGCCGCCGGTCGGCGTCTCTTGCCCGAGGAATGGCGCGATCTGCATAAAAATCAGAATCACCCCAATGCCCGTCATGAAGCCGGAGATGACGTTGTAGGGCAGCATCGTGATATAACGCCCTAGCTTCAGCAGGCCAAAGGCGATTTGGAATAGGCCCGCTAGCATCACTACGGTAAATGCCATGGCCAACCCATTTTCTGGATCGCTGGCAGTGGTGGCAGCAATGACGGCGGTGACAATCACCGTCATTGGGCCAGTGGGCTCGGAGATGAGACTCGGGGTGCCCCCAAAGAGGGCGGCAAAAAAGCCCACGAGAATCGCGCCCCAGAGGCCAGCGGCGGCTCCTGCCCCTGACGCGATCCCAAAGGCCAGGGCCATGGGCAAGGCGACGACCGCAGCAGTCAGTCCGCCGAGAATATCGCCCCGCAGGTTGCGGAAATTTATGCGGTTAGTAATAGCCATGTTTTCATCATCAGTAGTCATAACCATAGTGAGCAAATGTGCGGGAGCGATCGTCCCCATTAGCGAAATAGCAATATTGGCACCGGGCTACTCTGCAACAATTGCAGCGTGGTACTCCCGATAATCAGGCGACGAATGCGGCTATGACCGTAGGCCCCCATCAGCAACAAATGCATGTGGTGAGCTTCGATATAGTGCGCGATCGCGACTTCTGGCACCCCTGGAATGAGGTGACAAATCGGTTGCCATCCCGCCGCTTGCGCTTGCCGGTCGGCCTCCAGTAAGTGGGCCTGGGCTGTCTCATCATCCTCCTTTTTGCCAACGGTTACAATGTGTAGCTCCAATCCTTTAAACGCTGGCGAGGCCAAGAGAAAGGTCAGCATATTGTGCGCGCTGGGACTGCCGTCATAGGCCAGCAGCAGACGCTGAATCGGTTGATAATCCCGCGTCGTAATTAAACAGGGTTTGTGACTCGCGCGGACAATCCGCTCCACCTTAGTCCCCAGATGACCCTGGGCAAACTCAGCCGCTTCGCCCCGCTTGCCGAGCATGATTAAGTCAGCCTCGGCTTCAAAGTCGTGCAAAATATCGACCAAATAACCCGTCTCGTGGATGAGCTGGAGTTGTGTCACCCCGATCGCTTGCAGCTGCTGTTCCGCATCTTGCAAGATGAGCTGCGCTTTTTGGTGGTTGAGCTTGGCTCGCTCATGTTCGAGCTCGACCAACTGATGCAGCAGTTCGCGCGAGGCTCCCAGCCCGATCGCGCCACTGTAATTGCCTGTGGAAGCCACCTTTTGACTCCGAATGTCAGACACATACAACACATTCACTTGGGCTTGGAGTCGCGGGACGAGCCAGCCAGCATATTGATAGGCGCTTTGGGCAAAGACCGATCCATCCGTACATAGCAAGATTTGTTTCATCGACTCTAGCTCTAGTGGTTCGCAGAATTCTGCTGGGCCTGGGGATCGTTGTGAGTCGCCAAGCGATTGAGCAGGGACTGACTCGCTTCGTTCACGCCCAAAAGTTCGACATCGGCCCCGTGGCGGCGAAACTTGAGCACCACCCGATCAATCGCATTCACCGCCGACTGATCCCATAGATGGGCATGGCTGAAATCGACGATCACCCGCGCCAAATCCTCCTCAAAGTCGAACGCATTGAGAAAGTCTTCAACCGAGACAAAAAAGAGTTGTCCCCCAACTTTATACGTGCGTTCATCTCCATCGTGGCTCAACACCGAATCGACAAAGACCACTTGGGCAATTTTATTGGAAAAGAACACCGTACTTAAGGCAATGCCGATGATTACCCCGATCGCCAGATTGTGGGTGTAGACCGTGATCAATACCGTGGTCACCATCACCGCCGTTTCGCTCTTGGGAACGCGGCGAATATTTTTGATCGACGCCCAGTTAAACGTCCCAATCGACACCATAATCATTACTGCCACCAGCGCCGCCATGGGAATCTGACTCACCCAGCGCCCCAGCACCAGAATAAAAAACAGCAGCAGCACCCCAGCGGAGAACGTCGAAAGGCGTTTACGGCCACCCGACTGAATATTGATCACCGACTGACCAATCATGGCGCATCCGGCCATGCCGCCAAAGCAACCCGTAATCATGTTGGCGATGCCTTGACCCTTGGCTTCCCGGTTTTTATCGCTGGGGGTGTCCGTCAGTTCGTCCACCAGCGAGGCCGTCAGCAGCGACTCCAGCAGGCCGACGATCGCCAGCGTGGCCGCCACCGGCAGAATAATTTGCAGCGTTTCGAAGGTCAGAGGTACCTGCGGCAGCATGAAGATCGGCGGGGTGGTTGGCAACTCGCCCATATCTCCCACGGTCGGCACATCCAGATTCAGCGTCATGGCGGCAGCCGTGAGTACCACGATCGCCACCAGCGGCGAAGGCACCAACTGCGTCACGCGCGGCAGCAAATAAATGATCGCCAGCCCGATCGCCACCATGACATACACCAGCCAAGACCCTCCCTGCAGCTGGGGCAACTGCGCCTGAAAGATCAGAATCGCCAGGGCATTTACAAACCCCACCATCACCGCTCGCGGCACAAACTTCATGTGCTTGCCCAGCTTCAGCACGCCAAAGATGATCTGCAAAATGCCGGTAAGAATGGTGGCGGCGAAGAGGTACTGCACCCCATGGTCTTTGACCAAATACACCATCAGCAGCGCCGTCGCCCCAGTCGCCGCTGAGATCAGACCGGGTCGCCCACCAAAAATGGCGGTCACCACCGCAATGATGAATGAGGCATAGAGCCCCACCTTGGGATCGACTCCGGCAATGATAGAAAAGGCGATCGCTTCGGGAATCAAGGCCAACGCCACCACGGTTCCGGCCAACAAGTCGCGCGGCACGTTGGAAAACCAATCGCGTCGCAGTTGGGTGGCATTGAACCAGGTGCTCGTGGTCACAGACCTCTCCTTAGCAAAATTATCCAACGTCAGGTTAGCGGCGATCGCGCCCGACATCCAGCGGGCGATCGCGACGACGACGGACTCAACGTGACCGATGGCCACCCGTCTCTGATCAGACTCAGGCCATCACAACGCCATCAAGATTGAGCGCATGATATCAAAACGATTGAGTCAGACCACGGTAACACCACGATACCGGACACCTGGGGCATTGCCTCAACTCGCCAGCGATATTGGACGGGGCGGGGCGGGCTGAGGGCGGGCGATCGCGGGGATGATATCGCCGTACACCGCCTCCGGTACTAGCGTGATCACAAGCCCTGACTCCGGCATCGCGATCGCCAACATCTAGTCAAGTCCGGAGCTGCAAGCGGCATCGCGACAAATTTCAACCTCAACCCCGCTAGTGATCGCCATGCGCCACAAAAGCGACCCATCATCCCCCAATTCCCAACCGGGTGACTAGCCATAAAACTGCCAATACCCCTGAACATAAAGCGTATTGACTAAGAGCAGTAGGCCCCGTCCCCAGCGCGATCGCCCAATGCAAAGGCTCATTCACGTCTGACCAGTTACCAAAGCCTTTCGCAGTCATACTGAGCAAAAGCCGGATC
The DNA here is from genome assembly GCF_016888165.1 of Halomicronema sp. CCY15110. GTDB lineage: Bacteria > Cyanobacteriota > Cyanobacteriia > Phormidesmidales > Phormidesmidaceae > Halomicronema. The sequence goes on from NZ_JACSWC010000182.1 coordinate 14,517, forward strand.
TTTGGATACCAGCGTTGCAGCCTCAACCCGACCCTGAGCAATGAGTAGTCGATCAAACGGGTCTTTGTGATGCCAGGGCAACTGCTCTAGCTCAATAATGTGAGCCAGGGTAATGGGAAGAATCACCACACCGTTCTGGGTTTCCTGTCGTTGAACAACATTCAGCAAAGGTTCTTGCAACTCCAGCTTGCCCAAATGCGATTTGATCTGAATTTCCCAAATGCTCACCAGGCTGAGCAAGACCTCATTGTTGGAGTCCTTCAATGCATCCAACGTACCCGCAGGAATTTGACTCGATTGACTGTCCCACCAGATAAACGTGTGGGTATCCATCAAAAGCTTCATCCTTCACCGAGCCAAAAGCTATCAGGCAACGGCTCATCAAAATCGTCAGCAACGCAGAATGCCCCTGGATGCAGATCTGGTTGGCGCTGTTGTGATAATTGACTGTCATGCTGAGTCGGCATTTTAGTTTCAGCCCACTGCAACAAACGAGTGGCTAGATGAAGCTGCTCTTGCCAACTCAATCGTTGAGCTTCTTGTATGAGTTCTTGTAAGGTCATCAAGGCTCCCTCAACCGATCATTTCTAGGGTAGCTGAGCCGGAGAGAATATCGATGCTCGTTAAGACATCCAGGGTGAAGATTCCTTCAGTGCCACTCGCGATCGCCATACATCCGGCGACCCATCAGCCCCCCACTCCCCCCGGGACGACTAGCCATAAAACTGCCAATACCCACCGACATAGACCGTGTTGACCAGGAGTAGCAGGCTCCGCCCCCAGCGCGATCGCACCCGCCGCCACAACACGACACTCGCCACCAGCACCAGGGCGAGTTCAGCGAGCGCCCCATAATTACCATGATGGTCAGCGTCCCAATACGACACCGGGCTGATGAAGCGGTAATCACTCAACGGCCAAAAATGCTGGTGGGCGTCCTCATGGTGCAGAGGCAAATCTTCTAAATGGTGCAACAAGGCACTGGCTGACAAGGCCACCCCGCCCGGCGATTTGGCCCAGAGAAACCAGCCGATGCCCACCAGGGCCAGGGGAATGGAGTTGCCGATCGCAAAAATACCCTGCCAAACGGGGGTGTAATACGCCTCGTTCCAAATCACCTGTTCTGGCAGGCCCATGACTTTGGCCCAGCCGTAAAAGACAAAGATGGCGGCATCGGGCAACCAACTGCCAACAATAATCGGCCAGGTGCAGCCCTTGAGCTGACCCCGGTCTAAAATCGCTAAATTGAGAATACTGTGACTGGGAGTATTCATCTCGGTTTTGCCATGGCGCGACCCTCTCGACCGGTTTATTTAGATTGCCATGCCACGACGCCCGTCGATCCGCTAGTGATGGCGGCGATGCTGCCGTTTTTTACCGAGCATTTTGGTAATCCGGCCAGCGTCGGCCACCTTTACGGTTGGGAAGCCGAGGCCGCTGTGCAGCGATCGCGCGAAATCATCGCCGCTGGCCTGAACGCGACCCCCACCGAAATTGTCTTCACCAGCGGTGCCACGGAGGCCAATAACCTAGCTATTAAAGGCGTTGCCGAAGCGTATTTCAGCCAAGGTCGGCACATTGTCACCGTGGCGACGGAGCATAGCGCTGTGCTGGATCCCTGTCGCTACTTAGAGGGCTTGGGCTTTGAGGTCACCTATCTGCCCGTCGGGCCGGATGGACTCATTGATGTGGCAGAACTGGCGCGATCGCTGCGGGATGACACGATCCTCGTTTCCGTCATGGCGGCGAATAATGAAATCGGCGTGTTGCAGCCTTTGGCTGAGATTGGGCAATGCTGTCACGACCGGGGCGTCCTGTTCCATACGGACGCGGCCCAAGCGATCGGCAAAATTGACCTGGATGTGCAAGCCCAGCACATCGATTTGCTTTCCTGCACCGCCCACAAAGTCTACGGCCCCAAAGGCATTGGGGCGCTGTATGTGCGTCAGCGCCAGCCCCGCGTCAACCTGGCGGCGCAACTGCACGGGGGCGGTCACGAACGGGGACGGCGATCGGGCACGCTCTACACTCCACAAATTGTCGGTTTGGGCAAAGCCCTGGAGTTAGCGTGGGCCAACCAAGCGAGCGAGCAAGCCCGGTTAGGGGCCATGCGCGATCGCCTCTGGCAGGCCCTGCAAGCTTTACCAGGGGTGCAGCTAAACGGTCACCCTACCCAGCGCCTCGCCCACAATCTCAACATCAGCGTCGCCGGGGTGGATGGCCAAGCCCTGCTCTTGGGGCTGAAAAATGTCGTCGCCCTTTCCTCCGGGGCCGCTTGCAGTTCTACCAGCACCGCGCCTTCTCACGTGCTCAAAGCGATCGGTCACACCGATGCCCTCGCCTATGCCTCCCTCCGGTTTGGCCTCGGTCGCTTCAATACCCCAGCCGAAATCGACCAGGTGGCCCAAGCTTGCTGCGACACGATTACCGCCCTGCGTTCCCGAAGCAGCATTCAGCCAGCCGTAAAATAGCGACGACCGATCGCCTTGACTGATTAAGCCGCTGTCTCATCAGTCTGGCGATCTCATTCCTGGCGACGAATAGTGATGCTTTCATCTTGAGAAATCACCTAAGCTATTCTTCGAGGTGCCCACTGGCAAAGCTTGGTTTCGCCCAGCATTTGCCAGCGGCAACACTCCAAACATCGCCTCTTTCCGTGATTTCATGACCCTAAAAGACCAACTCATTCAAGAAATTGAGGGCGTCGCCGACCCCGTGCTGGGCCAAGTGCTCGATTTTTTACAGTTTCTGAAAACGAAGCAGGGCAGCACTTCCAGCCATCCAGAGGCAGGCCCCTCAGAGGTCGCGACGAAGACAGCGACCACACCTGACACCGGGGCAGCAGACTCCTTGCCTGCCATCCATGCGATTTACACCGATGGGGCTTGCTCTGGCAATCCTGGGCCGGGGGGCTGGGGCACGGTACTGTATTTCACGGACGGCTCCGTCCATGAGTTGGGAGGGCGCGCCACCCAAACGACCAACAACCGGATGGAAATGCAGGCGGCGATCGCGGGGCTGCAAGCCCTCATCGCCATGGGGCAAACCACCCCAGTGGAACTATTCACCGACAGTGAGTACGTCAAAAAAGGCATCACTCAGTGGATTAGTGGTTGGAAACGGCGGGATTGGCAAACCTCCGCCAAAAAACCCGTTCTCAACAAAGACTTGTGGCAAGAATTAGACGCCGTCAATCAGGCGGCCAAGCAACAAACGGGAGCCCCCATCCAGTGGACATATGTACGCGGTCATACCGGAAATGTCGGGAATGAGCGGTGTGATGAAATTGCCCGGGCTTTTTCTCAAAACCAAACCATGGCGCTACAGCGACATCCCAAAGCAGCGGATTTAGCCATTTGATCTCCTCTCCGTGAATAATAGATATTTGTCTTTTGTTAAGCAATAAATGATTGATGCAATTAAGCGGGCCTTTTTCAGCAAAAGGCATAAAATAGAGGCGAGTTTTCTAAAGGAACATAATGGCTGATTCAGGGGTTAACGACGCCATCGAAACCACCGAGAATTTACCCCGTGAGGCGCGAGTTACACAGCTACGCAACATGATCGATACGCTGCATATTGCTGATGCGATCGCGAAAGAAGGTTACTTGATCACCAGCTCTGAGTTGGCCGACCTGATGGATGTGAACGCCAGCGCCGTTACCAGCCGGGGTGAATATTGGGCTTGGCGTAACTGGTCAGTGTCGCGGGTGCGCCGCGAAGGCAACCAAATTCTCTGGCAGCTAGAGCGGTTAGACTAAACGTTCACAATACCTGCCCCACCAGCGCCCTGCAGCTGTCGTTGAAATGGGCGATCGCCCACAGCGTCTACTTGTTGGGGCGAGTTCGATACACCTGAAACGCGATTAGCCCCACTAGGCCCAAAAAGAAAATGGCGGCGGACATGTCGGCTGGGCTACCCGGCAGCGGCAAATATAAAATAACCGTATTGTGGAAAATCATAGGGAGTGCTGGCAATTGTTTGGGCTGACCACCTGACCGTAACAAACTGTTCCGCTCAATTCACTCGCACCGCTCACTTTGCCACGGCAAATCAGCGCACTACTTTTGTTCAGATATCTCCCCTGTCGGCTTCAGCGTAAACCCATGCCCTCTCAATCACCATCAGACTCAGAATTAGAGGCGGATCAGGCCATTGAGCGAGAAATTCGGCAGGGGCGGAAATATTCCCTGGCGGATGCGATCAGTCAAGAAGGGGGCGACTTTCTCAAGGGCGAATCCCCCATTCCCAAGCTGGTGCAGGTAAAAAGCGCGATTAAACATTTCATTAACCTGCATTTGTCCGATGCGGCGGGGGCCTTGCAAGCCACCCTGTTAACGGCGGTGCAATCGGACGATGTCATTTGTAGCCGCCATTTTGCCACCCCGCTCCAGGCTTTGGCAGAGATGTTGCAGCCCCTACTCGCCCACGACGTCCAGCTCCGGGAATTTGTCCGGCAAGTCGATATGCGCTGGGGGCAGATGTACGATGAACGGCCCCATTTTGAGCGGCCCGGTCACCCGCCCCATCCCGATGATGAATACACCATTGAGTCCGTGCGATCGCAGCTTCAAGCCCTGATGACTGCCGTGCAACAGCATTCCTCGTAAGTCTCATCCTATGTCTGAGCCGTCTGCCCACCGTCCAGATATTGCCTACATTCCCACGCCTACCGATGCCGTGGACGCCATGTTGGAATTGGCCCAAGTCAGCGCTCAAGATGTGCTCTATGACTTAGGGTGTGGGGATGGTCGGCTACTCATTCGGGCGGCTACTCGCTGGGGTACGCGCGGCGTTGGCATCGACATTGACCCCACCTGCATTCAGCAAACCCGCCGAAATGCCCAAGTGGCCGGAGTGGCTCACCTGATCTCCCTGCAACAAGGCAATTTGTATGACAGTGATGTCGCCGCTGCGACGGTGGTGGCGTTATATTTGCTGCCGCACCTCAATGCCCGCCTCTGCCCGCGCCTGGTGCAACAGTTGCGTCCCGGTGCCCGCATCGTGTCGCATCAGTTCGACATGGGCGACTGGGAACCGGATGAAATCTTGCTCCTCCCCACGTCCGAAGAGGAGTCCGTGATCTATTTATGGAAAATTCGCTAGAACTTACCAGCTTCCTCGCTATCAGCTGGCGCGAGTCGCAGATAGCTCTCTGCTCCCCACGCTGTAGCACCAGAGGCTTCAGCCTCCGACTTATCGACACCTGACGGTGACTGCCATCAGTGCGATCGAGCCATCGCAGACAGGGAAACAGTTCATTTGAACTGACTTATGCTAACCTGAGGCGGATCGTCACTCGCTATTTGCTGCAACAAGCCGTTGCAGGTTTATGACGCCCGCTGCTATCGCGACTGTTGCAACAAGCTGTTGCAGGTTTGTGACGCCTACCTGATGTGACTGTTGCAACAAGCTGTTGCACGATTTAGCCCCACTGCTATGGCTGCTCTACTGCCTTCGCAAAGCCCGGAATACGAAGCCCTGATTACGCACCTCAAAGACCGGATTCGGCAGGCGCGGGTGCAATCGGCTTTGGCCGTAAACCGTGAATTGGTGGTGCTCTATTGGCACATTGGCCGCGAAATTTTGCAGCGCCAGGTCGAGCAAGGCTGGGGCAGTAAGGTGATCGATCGCATCGCCCAGGATCTGCGCCAGACGTTTCCAGAAATGAAAGGATTTTCGCCACGCAACCTGCACTACATGCGGGCCTTTGCCGAAACCTATACCGACGAATCAATTCTGCAACAGGTCGTTGCAAATTTGCCGTGGGGCCACAATGTGCGGCTCATGGAGGCTGTGAAAGACCCCGAAGCGCGGCTGTGGTATGCGAAACAGGCGATCGACCACGGCTGGAGCCGCAATATCTTGATGACGCAAATTGACCAGCAGCTCTATGGTCAACAGAAAAGCAGTGCTATCACTAATTTTGAGCGCACCCTGCCGGATGTGCAGTCTGACCTGGCCAGAGAGTTGGTCAAAAATTCCTATACCTTTGATTTTCTCGCGATCGCCACCGATGCCCAAGAGCGCGATGTGCAAAAGGCGCTGGTTGATCACATTCGCGATTTTTTGCTGGAATTAGGCGTGGGCTTTGCTTTTGTCGGCAGTCAATATTATCTGCAAGTCGGGGGCGAAGACTTTTATATTGACCTGCTGTTTTACCATCTCAAACTGCGCTGCTTTGTGGTGATTGATTTGAAGATGGGCGATTTTCAGCCTGAATTTTCCGGCAAGATGAACTTCTATGTTTCCGCAGTAGACGATTTACTCCGTCATGGGGACGATCGCCCCACTATTGGCATGATTTTGTGTCGGTCTAAAAATAAGGCGATCGCTGAATATGCCCTCCGCGATTTGCAGAAACCCATCGGCATTTCTACCCATCGCACCGCCAAAGAACTGCCCGACCCCCTGAAGCCAGAACTGCCCTCAGTTGCACAACTCGAGCAAGAACTCAACAATGTCGATGTACTCACTGACCCGGCTCACCATCGTAATCATGTGTAATTGCCCAGTTCCTTTTGCTGAGTCCGGCTCTACCATTTCAGCTCATGTAAAACGGATGCAAATTGATCCTTGAAACGGTCCTCTCATGAAATCTATTCACTCCCGATGCGGGTTAACTTTTGACTGATTTGGGCATATACAAAGAAGCATCAGTTGCATTTTGATCGACAGGAAAGTGCGCGCTAAGTAGCTGGGCCTACTTAAACGTGGAATCAGTCGAACCAGTCGCTGATTTCGACTCCGCTCAATCAGCGAGGTTTCCTCCCTGGCAGACAATTGAGGGTTGAGCGGAGTCGAAACCCGTCTACGAAATAATTGTGCCTGCCCACTTATTCCGATGCGGGCCAACTGGCCTCAATTTCTGCTAATACGGTGGCCGCCTCCGCGCCCCCCACATAATCCACCATGCCCGTCCAAAACGTCCCTGTGCCCACGGCTCCCGGCATCAGGTCAGAGCCATCAAAGCGAATCACTGCAGCTTCTTTGAGCACCGCAGCTTGGTTACGGATCAGCACATCGGGGTACGCCTCCAGACCCACCTCCGTATGGGGCGAAATGTAGCCCTCATTAGCCCAGCGAGTGTGAGCTTCGACCGAGGCCAGATGCTTCATCAGGGCGGTCGCGGCGGGGGAATCGTTGAACTGGGCGTACACAATGCCGCCCACTAACACGGGCGGTGGCTCCCCGGACATCCCCGGCAGCGCAAACACGTCTACAGTTTCTTCGGGGATCAAGCCGCTGGGCAAAAAGTCGTTGATAAAGCTAGCCTGACGATGCAAATAGCAGCCAGGCGGCTCGCTAAATAACGGCGCGGGTGCATCGCCAAAGGGAATGCTGATCGCCCCGGTAGGGCCACCGCGCACCTGCGCCTCGTCGCGCACAATCTCCCCAAAAGTCTCCAGCGCCGCTTCTACTGCCGGATCGTTAAACGGAATCTCATGATTGACCCAATCGTCATATACTGCGGGGCCGGCCTGCCGCAGGAGGATTTCTTCGCCCCAGTCAGTCCCCACCCAGCCCGTGGCCGCCCCACTTTCCATCCCGAGGCACCAGGGCGTGTTGCCATCGGCAATCATCTGCTCACTCAGCGTAGTCAACTCATCCCAACTGGTCGGCAGGCGATAACCAGCGGCAGCAAAGGCTTGGGGATTGTACCAGACCAGACTTTTGACATCGGCCCGCATCCAGACGCCGTAAACTTCACCATCGACGCTGGCGAGGTCGAGCCAATCAGCTCCGTAGGCCGAGGCTAAAGTAGCCCGGTCTTGGGGGATCAAATCCCCTCGCTGAGCAAATTCCAACATCAAACCCGGTTGGGGAAACAGCGCAATATCAGGGGTATCGCCGGCATCGACGCGGATTGCAATCAGGGTGGTGAAGGCGTCGGTGCCTTCGTAGATGACTTCGATGCCGGTAGCTTCGGTAAAGGGGGCGATCGCGGCCATCAATTTGTCTTCGCCATTGCCAGTCAGCGTTCCGAGAATGGTGACGGTTTCTCCCGCCCCGCGATCGCCCTCACCGGTTCCCTCCGATGGGTCAGAGTTACAGCTGACAAGCCCGCCACAGACCCCCAGCACCGCTAGGCAGCGAATTGTTCGCGCCCGCCACCCCGCCACTGATAACGCCACCCGCTTCTCCCCACCTTTGCTCACAATTAGACGACCTCGTTGACCCCACCGAAGATGAGGCGGGGTCAGCCGTTAGGTCAACTTCAGCACGGCCATAAACGCATCCTGGGGCACATCAACGGTACCGATCGCCTTCAGCCGCTTTTTACCCTTAGCCTGTTTTTGCAACAGCTTTTTCTTCCGGGAGATATCGCCGCCATAGCATTTCGACAGCACATCTTTCCGCAGGGCCGGAATGCTTTCGCTGGCGACAACGCGGCTACCAATTGACGCCTGTAGGGGAATTTTGAACTGATGGCGCGGGATCAGCTCTTTGAGCTTTTCTACCAATGCCTTGCCGACGTAATAGGCTTTATCGCGATGGACAATATTAGCGAGGGGATCAGCGGGTTCACCATTGATCAGAATGTCGAGCCGCACTAAATGGTTCACCCGATAGTCAATCAGGTGATATTCCATACTGGCGTAGCCCTTCGAGCGTGACTTGAGCTGGTCAAAAAAGTCGGTCACCACTTCTGCCAGGGGCAACTCATACACCAGTGCCGTCCGCGATTGCGCGAGATACTTCATATCTTTGAATTCGCCGCGTCGACTTTGGCAGAGCTCCATCAGCGGCCCGACGTATTCTTCGGGGGTCAACATCTCGACCCGCACGTAAGGCTCCGCAATGGACTCGCGCTCTTGGGGTGAGGGCAGCGTACTCGGGTTATCAATTTCCACGACAGAGCCGTCTAGCATCGTCACTTGATACACCACCGAGGGGGCCGTGGTGATGAGGTCGAGGTCATATTCTCGCTCCAGGCGCTCTTGCACAATTTCCATGTGCAGCAGGCCCAGGAACCCACAGCGAAAGCCAAACCCCATGGCGCTGGAAGTTTCCGGTTCATATTGCAGCGCGGCGTCGTTTAACCGCAGCTTTTCGAGGGCGTCGCGCAAATCTTCATACTGATCCGCATCGGTGGGAAACAAGCCACAAAACACCATGGGTTTGGCTTCCACATAGCCCGGCAGCGCTTTCTCAGCGGGCTGCTTCAGCAGGGTCATGGTGTCACCGACCCGCGCATCTTCCACCGCTTTAATCGCGGCAGAAAAGTAGCCTACTTCCCCAGCGTGCAGGGCATCTACGGGCACCTGCACGGGGGACAGCACGCCTAGTTCATCCACTTCGTATTCTTTCTTAGACGCCATGAGTCGCACAACGTCCCCTTTTTGCAGAGTGCCATCCATCACTCGGAAGTAAACGATTACCCCCCGATAGGAGTCGTAGTAGCTATCAAAAATCAGCGCTCGCAACGGCTCGTCTACCGTATCGGCTGGCAGCGGCACCTTTCGCACGATCGCTTCTAAAATCTCATCGATCCCGATCCCCGCCTTCGCCGACGCGAGAATCGCCTCGCTACAGTCCAGGCCAATCACGTCTTCGATTTCCTGCTTAACGCGATCGGGCTCAGCTCCCGGCAGATCGATTTTATTAAGGACGGGAATGATTTCTAAATCGTGCTCTAGCGCCAAATACACATTTGCCAGGGTTTGCGCCTCGACCCCTTGAGAGGCATCCACCACCAACAGCGCGCCTTCGCAGGCCGCGAGCGATCGCGATACTTCATAGGAAAAATCCACGTGTCCCGGCGTGTCGATCAGGTTCAGCACATAGGTTTCACCATCTTTGGCGGTGTAGTTCATCCGCGCCGCTTGCAGCTTGATGGTGATGCCCCGCTCTCGTTCCAGATCCATCGTGTCGAGAAACTGCTCTTTCATATCGCGATCGCTCACTGCACCCGTTTTGTGCAACAGGCGATCGGCCAAGGTCGATTTGCCGTGATCGATATGCGCAATGATGCAAAAGTTCCGAATCCGCGAGACAGGTGCGTCAGTCATACAAGGATGGCGTCCTCAAAGAAAGCAAATAGTCTGTTACCTAAGTTTAATCGGATTTACGAGTAGACGGAATTCTCTGTGGAAATTCACGATTCTGCCCAAGGGGACATACCGATCTGTCGCCGGACTTTGCGCCTCTGGTAAGGTTTTGCTGCTTTTTTCGGGGATCTTACAGGCCCGTGTCACAATTTTCACAGTCGTTGACTGTCAGTCAGATGGCACGCTCGGGCATGCTGATACCGGAGTGAGCGGCAGCCAATCGCTCGTGGTAGCAGCTATAACAAAATGGAGTTGGCGAGTGGCTGAAATATCTTCGCGATTGGACTCGCCTAGCAGGGTGCTTCGCCCGATTGTTGGCCGGTCGTTGCAGCTCATTGGCGGAGCTCAAGCACTGAGTTCCAACCTGGAGGGCAGTGTGCAGCCAGCCACCTGACACTGCCGACGCTACTCGCTTCTTGCCGTTCTGCCCCTTTCTTCAACTGCTATGCAGATTCCGTCCTCTCACACCTTGTCTCAAGCTGATGCGCAGACCGCAGCGGTGACTCTTCCGGCAGGCACATACCTCTTGCCAGAGACGTTACCACCGCTGCTCTTTGTCGTGGATGCGTCGGGTCACTTGCAAAGCTTGGAGTGGTCGGTGGCGGAAGAGTTTGGCGTGCAACCCACGAGCTGGGTGGGGCGATCGCTGGAACAATTGCTCAGCAACTTTACCGCCCTCAACATTGATTTTCAGGCTGACCCGCCAGTGACCACCGCCGATCCCTGGCAGATGCAGTTTCCCAGCGGCCAACTGACCGGCATAGTGCAGCTATGTCCCCTATCGGTGGACTCGGGACGGAGTTGGATGGGCGCGTTTAAGGTGATTGATTGGAGCCCCACGGTCGGGATCGCCCAAGCCCCCTATCAGATGGCTGAGCGGCAGCTGACTCGGCTCACCTGGTCAATTCGTCGGACACTAGATTTAGAAACCATTTGGCAACAGACGGTGGAAGAGTTGGCCGCGATCTTGGCCGTGGAATGGGGGATCTTCTGCGCTTACGAGGCCCCGCACCAACCGCTGCCCGTGATGGCGAGGGTGCAAACCGACGCCCCCCCGTGTCCGGTAGCCCAGGCTCTGAGCTTTCATGACTATCCCAGTTTGGCCGCTGTCCTGCGCAGTCCGCAGCCGCTGATCTTGACGGCGATTGACCAGGCGGTGGAAACTCCCGCGATCGCTGACGGCAGTTATCTCGTCGCCACCACACGACACCTGGGGGAAATCAATGGCCTGATCATTCTCAAGGCGCCTGATGCGACGGGCTGGCAAGGGCTAGATTTGTCGCTGTTGCAGGCCGTAATGGAACAGGTCGGCACCGCGATCGCCCACGCCCATTTATTTCGGGACGCCCAAGGCCTAGCCGACGAACTGCAAGCCGCTAACCAACGACTGCGCCAAAAGCATCACGAGCTCGAAGAAGCCCGGCATCTGGCCGAAGAAGCCTCCCGGTTAAAAAGTGAGTTTTTGGCCAATACCTCCCACGAGCTGCGCACACCGCTGAATGGCATGATCGGCTTCCTCCGCCTCATTTTGGATGGCATGGCTGATGATCCCGAAGAGCAAGACGAGTTTTTGCAAGAGGCCCATAAATCCGCCATTCACCTACTGAACTTGATTAATGACGTGCTCGATATCGCCAAAATCGAGGCGGGCAAGATGCAGATTGATATGTCACAGGTGAAATTGAGTGAGCTGTTTGCTAATGTCGAAAACTTCACCCGCCCCCAAGCCGAGCGCAAGGGATTGCAATTTGAAATCAAGCAACCCCACACTCATGATGAAATCATCATCAACGGCAACTATCAGCGACTGCTGCAAGTCATGCTGAACCTGATCGGCAATGCCATTAAGTTCACCCACGAAGGCGGTATCACCATCACCGCAGAGCTGAAGTCCAAAAAAGTGCAGTTCAAAGACCAAGAATGGCCCGGCCTTGTCAAGGTCAGCGTGGCCGATAGCGGCATTGGCGTCTCGCTGGAAAAACAAGACCGCCTCTTTCAAACCTTTAGTCAGGTCGATGGCGAGCGCACCCGACAATATGGCGGCACTGGTCTAGGACTCGCCATTTCTCAACGATTGATCGAGGCCATGGGCGGCGTGGTGCAATTTATCAGCATGGGCGAAGGCCTCGGTTCCACCGTGACCTTTACGACGTTGCTGTATCAGGAGCCGGTGCTGATTGAATAAAGTCAGGGCGGGCCGCATAGTTAGTTGACAGAATCTCCGCTACGGCTTCCCACTCAGCACCTTGAATCCGTTCCGTTAACTGTTGCAAGGCGTCTTGATAAGCTTGCAGCGATCGCAGCACTTCCTCACGGTTATAGCGAGCCATCATCAGCCCCAACTCTGGATGGCCCCCGCCCACTCGACTCGTATCGCGAAAGCCAGAGCTAGCAAACTGTTGGGCTAACTGACGAACGGCATCGTCCGGTTCGCTCAGGCAAGCTTGAATCAGGCTGCTGCTCACCATCACGGGCAAATGCGAAATCCACGCGACGGCTCGATCATGTACCGCTGGTGAGCAGCTGAAAACCTGCGCCTGCAAACTTTCTGCTAGCTCCGTCAACAGCGCTACCGCTGGGGGAGGGGTTTGCTCCGTGGGCGTAATCACATAGGCCCGCTGGGCAAATAGGCCCGTTTCAGCCACGGCAATGCCCACTTCCGATTTGCCGGCCATGGGGTGACCACCGACAAAATTAGGCCAGTGAGCACTCAGCGTATCAACGATCGCTCCCTTCACCGAGCCCACATCCGTCAACACCGTTGTGGGTGAGAGATGGGGAATCAGCTCTAGCGCGATCGCCTCGATCAAATGAATCGGTGTACAGAGAAAGACAATGTCTGTCGCCTTCAGGGTTTGGAGTTCGGTGGAAGCATGATCGACGGCACCGCCCGCGATCGCCGCTTCACAAGTCGTAGTGCGCCGGGTGACCCCCCACACCTCATGCCCTCTTTGACGAAAGTCCAGCCCTAACGACCCCCCAATCAACCCCAAACCCACAATGCCAATTTTCATCGCCCCTCTTCGCCCTCGTCCTGACAAAGTGCCCCTGCTAAAACACCCTATCGTAAGCCTGCCCCTAGTTTTCGCAACCGGCCTTGACCGACCAGCGCCCCCCCGCCAGGGGGTAATCTGAGCGTCGCGATCGCCAACCCCAAACTTTCAACTCAGCGATCACAGCTGCGTCCTTTGGTAGGAAGGTGCAGACGCCAGCGTGAGTCAAGTTCATCGGCGACTTTGCCAGGTCTTGGTAAGGATCCGTAAGTTTGCGGGCAACCTGGAAGTATCACCGGGATCATCCGGATCGATTTCCCAACCTCCATCACGACGCTTGGTTTGCGACCGGCAGCGGCGATCGTCCCTAACTGACCGTCGTATACGCCCTCCAGTCGTTTGCCTGAGTCGATAGCATTCCATCCTCTGCTACCTGTCCCATGAAGCCTTTACCCGCGCCCGATACTGCCGCCATCTTGTTGGACAAATACGCTCAGGGAGAGCGTGACTTCTCACACGCCAAGCTCAATGAATGCGTCTTGTCTGGCACCCGCTTACCCAACATCATTCTGCGAGCAGCCGACCTGAATGTCGCCAATCTCAGCAATGCCAATCTGAGCCAAAGCGATTTGCAAGCCGCTGTCCTCAATGTCAGTCGTCTGAGCGGTACCAATCTGAGCCAGGCCAATCTACAAGCGGCTCAAATGAATGTGGCGAACTTGATTCAAGCGATCTTAGTGGGCGCTAACTTGACCGGGGCATCGTTGATTCGCGCTGAACTATTGCGGGCCGATTTGAGCAATGCCAACCTCACTCAGGCCAACTTGCAAGAAGCCGATTTGCGCGAAGTGCGCCTGCGCTGGAGCAACCTGACTCGGGCCAACTTGAGTCGCAGCAACTTACGGAAAAGTAGCTTGATCGGCGCTAATCTGAGCCATATCCAAGCCCACTCCATCAATTTAGAAGGGGCCGATTTGAACAATGCCATCATGATTGGCATGGAATGTCGGCATGGTAATCTCCGCACTGCTAATCTGAGTGGAGCCAATTTGCGGGGGGCTAATTTGCGGTGGGCCAACCTCACCGGGGCTAACCTCAAAGAAGCTGATCTGACCGATGCCAAGCTCAGCGGAGCCGATTTGACCGGAGCCCAATTAGAAGGGGCCATTCTCGAAAATACGATTTTGGTGCATGCTGACCTGAGCCGGGCCAATCTGCGCCATGCCCGCTGTGTCGGGGCCGACCTGTCTGGAGCCACGATTACCGGCATTCAAATGCAAGGGGCGATCGTCTACGACATCCAAACCGCCGAGGTCGTTTGTGATTGGATCGATCTCAGCCCCTATGGTGACCAATCTCAGCGCCGTCACTTTAACACCGCGCAAGACGTTCATACCTTTCTCAATCAGCGTCCCGCCCAAGTCATGGTGACTATCGACGGGGTAATGACGCTCGCCGCCCACGCCGCGCTAGCGACCGCCTTCACGCAGTTGGCAGAGGTCAGTCCCGTCTTATCGCGCCCTCCCAATATCGAGTTGACCCACCGCCACACCCAACTCGCTTGCATTACCGATGATGAAATCGGGTTATCCGCGATCGCTTACTTGGTAACCCTCCCTTTTCTCGATGGGCTAGCTATCCAAAAAATTCTCAACACCCTGCATCAAGAGGGCGTGTCACAACCCCTGCGCAGCTTCGCCCTGGACGAAGCCGATCGCGAATTACATCGCGTCAAATCGATGCTGCAACAGCAAGATTTATCGTCCCTCCAAGCATTAGTGGCTGATCACGACTTTTTTACCCAGCCCCTGCAAATCAAACTCGTCAATGCCCGGGGCAGTTCCCTAGAGCTATACGCCAATCCTCAGTTTGGTGTCCGTCAAACCTCGGGCACTGATGGGATTACGCCCACCGATATCGGCAAGCTCTATCAGCCCAGTCTCGAAAATTACCTGGCCTTTTTCCGGTCTAGTTAATAATTTTTCCTTTGTAACCCGACTGGTCCCAGACCTTACCAGGGGGCTCACCCTCATGGTGCCCGTAGTCAGCGATCGCGTAGGCCTCACGGCAAAATACATCTAGGCATCTCTACTACTATAGCCTGTCTACCACCTATCCCCCCTAGATCCGCCCCAGCTAAATCATCAAAAATTGAGTCAGCGGAAGCTGGCGAGGGCAGGTGTTAACAGTCAGCTGATCGGCGCTGATGACTACTTACTCTTCATGTACAACCGTGTGGCTGGCGATATCAAAGTCATCAAATTAGGCATCGCCGCTATTCATGAAGATAGCTTTACAAAGAAGTCGAAATCATGTCGAATAAATCCTGAGAAGGATGCTTTGTCCTTTGACGAGATTGAATTTCCCAAAAAACACCGAGTCTTTTGTTCGGCCTAGGGAGTAATCTCCTCGGGCTATAAACAGTTAAGCGTAATAATTGTCAGTCTAAGTGTTCAAAAAACGCATCTGGCTCGTGTTAACACGGAGCCTATGTTTTTAAAAAGTCTGTATTGCAGGTGTAAAAACTGACGTCTCGCTTACGTAAGTCGGCTACATTAGTAGTTAAGCATCTTACTATCTATCAACAGGGGATCGATCTGACGATCTTTCGCCTGGCTTTCAGGGGCATCCATCTGTCATGAATATCACCATTAATGCCTCTATGAGAGGTACATGTCACCGTGAACCAAAGGGTAGCCTATCCAAGTCGTTCCATCAGCCCTCAAGAGCAAACGCTCTATGGTCACCTATTGGCGTGCGCTGATTTTGCCCCACCCGAGCAAGTGCTCAGTCGGTTTCAGTCACTGTTCATTGACGGTGTCGGTTATCCAGAGCCAGGGATTGTTGCCGCTCTCGATCAGATTCTGTCAGATCGAGGCATTGAGGAGTACTTTCACTTCATCCTGAATCGCTGCTGCCATATCTTAATTAACCGTTGGCAAAGCAACTCGCAATTTCAATACGCGGTTCCCTTACTCCTTGATTTGTTCGAACTAACGCCCTGCGATAATGTGCGGGAATACTCCCGTAGCCGTCACGTGCGGCATCTGCGGCAAGTTGTCAAAAAGTTTACTGAGACTGAGCAATATTTAACGCTCAAGCGCTTGGCGTTACTGATTGATAGCGATCCTAGCCAAAACAATGATGCCGATCGTCCGCTCGGTAATCTAATCCAGCGATACCCTTACCTTTACGAATATTGCTTGGTCAGTGAAGATAGCCCGGAGGCACATTATAAAAATGTTCGTCGCATGCAAGCGCAGGCACAACAAAAGTTTGAGGTCAACCTTTCACACTACGTGACTTATCGGGTGCGCCAAGCGCGGATGAAAAAGCTACATCCTGGTTCAGACACGATCGCGCGATTAAAGCCAGTGAGTAACCCGACCTTGTTGAGCGATCGCGAACTCGTCACGTCCCTAAACCAGTTTTCTGGCAAGGTTGAACATGGCCGCAGTTATCGAGATACTGCGTATAATTTTCTCGAACGAAACCAAAACATCACATTCCGTGACTTTAAGCGCGAACTGTATGACTATCTTTGCGCTGCCGTAGAGCCTGGCTATGGTCAACGCAAATTTAATCGCTTGTTGGCTGAGCAGCTAGAGCGTACAATGCCGCAAAATGACGAGCAACCGACCAATGATTTTTTGCTGATTCGCACCTCTAGCCAATTGTTAAACTTTTTGGTTTTAGAATCATCAGCTAAGCCTCAACATTTTGTCTTCATTGATCTTATTAATAACCTTGGCCCCATTTTGACGACTGGCCTACTGATCAAAGTGATTTTGCTTTGTCGAAACGTCAGACCTTATTTGGAAAAGCGCTTTTCAACATTGTTCAACCATTACGAAACCAGCACCCAGAACAACGTGAAATGGCTAGTGCAAATGTTTGAGAATCTCAATGTAGCCATGAGTGTTAACTTTGGCTCTACAGACATTTCACACTTGTTGATGCCCTAAGCTGGGTGAGTGCCATTGAGTTCAAAAGGCTAGAAGCGATCGCTTAAAGTTCGCGCGGAGAGTGACCTAGGCTGGCACATTCGTCAATACTTAGAGTGAGCCCATATTCCGCCTTTGAACTGTCACATAGAGCATTTCGATCCAGCGGCTGAAATATTCATTTGGTTGATTGATCTTCCAAGTCGTCACATTGATTTTTGCAGTTAAGAAAAGCGATACGGCTAAACCTTTAGCGAGAGCCGATATTATCGTCAATACGCCAATTCCATCCGGTTTCCGAAGATTCCTCTTGTTTTGACATTAACCTTCTAAATCGTATTGTTTATATTTAGAGCGGAGCGATCGCCCATGCAATGGTTCTTAAACACAGTCAATGTCGGGTACCGTCACAGCGTAGTCGGCTTGACTGCGCTGCTCTTTGGCATGGGCGGTGGCACAGTGCAAGCTCAAACTCCCGACCTGATTGAAAACAACCTCTTGGCCGAATTGATTCAAGTAGATTTGTATCTGGGTCGCCAGATATCTGACGGCGATATCGTCTCTGATGCAGACTTTGAAACATTCATTGATACCGAAGTGACGCCGCGCTTTCCTAACGGCCTGACCGTCTGGAAAGCCAACGGTCGCTATCAAGACGCGAGTGGCACTGTAATTGCCGAACCGTCGAACGTGGTGCGATTAATCTTTCTGGATACGCAAGCTAACGAAACGGCGTTGATGGAAGTGATTCAGGCTTACATCGCTCAATTTGAACAAGAAACAGTGATGGTCTTGGTCGATGAAGATGTCACCGTCGAGTTTGTGCCCGCGCTTGACCCGCCCCCCGTCCCCGCGATCTTTTCTGAATGAGACGCCGGGCTGAGTCGTGGGAGAGCAACGGAGTAGTATGACCGAGATCGCCCTTCCACCAATCTCTCTTCATTACAATCTGTGCGTAGAAACGCCGTCGCCGTATTAGCCTATAGTTTGGCCTGTTATCCGTTGCGCGTTATGACCTCATTGCTCTCTGCCCCCGATTGGAACCAGCTGGCTGATCAAGCCCTCGCCGGGGAAATCATCGGCCGGGATGCGGCGCATCAGGTGCTGGCGGCTCCTGATACGGAACTGCTGGCCCAACTCCATGCGGCCTATCGCGTGCGCCACCACTACTGGCAAAACCGAGTGCGCTTGCACTTTTTGCTGAATGCTCAAAGTGGCCTTTGCCCCGAAGATTGCCACTACTGCTCGCAATCCAAAATTTCTACTGCCGAAATCGATAAGTATCCGCTGATGGCCAAAGACCGGGTACTAGCCGCCGCCGAACGGGCACATACCCTCAAAGCCGGGACATTTTGCATGGTGATTTCAGGGCGATCGCCCGCCGAACCCACCTTCAATCGCGTACTGGAGCTGGTGCGGGAAGTGAAAGCTCAATATCCGATGAAAATTTGCGCTTGCCTGGGCCTGCTAGATGAAGAGCAAGCCCAACGTCTCGCCGCTGCTGGGGTCGATCGCGTCAACCACAACCTCAACACCGCTGAGGCCAACCACGACAACATTTGCACCACCCACACCTTTCAAGATCGTTTGGGCACCGTCGAAGCGGTCAAAGCAGCGGGACTGACCACCTGCTCCGGCGGCATTCTGGGCCTGGGCGAATCCGCCGATGACGTGATTGATCTGGCCCTGTCGCTGCGGGCACTTGACGTGACGAGCGTCCCCATCAACTTCCTGATCCCGATTCCCGGCACCCCCTTTGCCGATCGCGGCCAGCTGACTCCCCGCCAGTGTTTGCGGATGCTGTGCCTCTTCCGCTTCCTCTTGCCCAGCCAAGAAATTCGTATCGCCGGGGGGCGCGAGGTGCAGCTGCGATCGCTCCAACCATTCGGCCTCTACGCCGCCAACTCCATCTTCATCGGCGACTACCTCACCACCCCCGGCCAAGCCGCCACCGCCGATTTCGAAATGATCCGCGATGCCGGTTTCGTGCTCGAAGCCCCCGACGGCTCCATCCTCCAAGGCGACCCCATCGCCGAACTGCAAGCCCTCGCGATCGCCTAATCCCCCCCACTCCACTTTCCTCACCCACTCCACTTTTCCTCCCATCCCCACTCCCCACCCCTCCCCATGACCCAATGGCAACAAGGCACCACCCTCGAACTGGACATTACTGACCTCAGCAGCGATGGCGATGGCGTTGGCCGCTGGGACAATCGCGTCATCTTTGTGCCCGACACCGTACCCGGCGATCGCATTCAGGCGCGGCTCACCTTTGTAAAACCCAAATTTGGCCGGGGACAATTATTGCAAGTGCTTGAAGCGTCGAGCGATCGCGTTCGTCCCGCCTGCATCGTGGCCGACAAATGTGGCGGCTGTCAGTGGCAGACCGTCGCCTATTCGGCACAGCTCGCGGCCAAGCAACAACAGGTGGTCGATGCTCTGGAACGCATCGGTCACTTTGCCAACGTGCCCATCAGCCCAATCATGGCCGCCGATCATCCCCTGAGCTACCGCAACAAGGCCACCTATCCTCTCAGTGTCTCTGCTGAGGGCAAGGTCAAGGCGGGCTACTTTCGCAAGGGCTCGCACCAAATCGTCAACCTCAACCAGTGTCCCGTACAGGACGATCGCCTCGATCCGCTCCTGGCCGAGGTCAAGCAAGATATTCAAGCCCAGGGCTGGTCAATCTATGACGAGGAAACGCAAACGGGCGATTTACGGCATTTGGCACTGCGGGTCGGTCGGCGCACTGGGCAGATTCTCCTCACGCTGATCAGCACTACGTGGGACTTACCCGGCATTGAAGAACAATGTGCCGAATGGAAAACCCGCTTTCCCGACCTGGCGGGGGTCTGCGTCAACCTCAATAAGAAACCGGGCAACGCCATTTGGGGAGCAGAAACCCGGTTTGTGGTGGGGGAGCCTTATTTAGAAGAACGCTTTGCCAACCTGACCTTGCACATCTATCCCAATGCCTTTTTCCAAGTGCATACCGAGCAGGCGGAACGGTTGCTGCGGGTGATTTTGGACGAGTTGCAACTGCAAGGCACGGAAACGGTGGTGGATGCCTACTGCGGCATTGGCACCTTGACGCTGCCGATCGCTCAACGGGCGCAATATTGCTTGGGGTTGGAGGTGCAGGCCGAAGCGGTGGAAATTGCGATCGAAAACGCGAAGCTGAACGGCATTGACAATGCCCATTTCGAAGCGGGTACCGTGGACAAACTGTTGCCCGATGCGCCCCGATTTTTGCAAGACCAATCGCCCGATATTGTGGTGCTCGATCCGCCGCGCAAAGGCTGTAGCGATCGCGTACTTGGTGGACTGCTAACGTTGCGACCTCAGCGCATCGTTTATATGAGCTGCAATCCCGCCACGCTGGCCCGCGATCTCAAGCGGCTCCGCGACGAAGGGGGCTATCGGCTCCAGCGGGTGCAAGCGGCCGACTTTTTTCCGCAAACGGCCCATGTAGAGTGTGTCGCGTTTCTGGTAGCGTAAGAAGGCTTATCCTCCCCACACCGTTATGAAGTTCAGCGACATCGTCCAGCGGCTTGGCTTAACTGCGGAAAATTCTAGCCTCAAAACCTTTCCAGAATGTGATCCAGAGATTACTGCGGTGACGCCCGTACAAACGGGAACAGTCGGAACGATTGGCTACATCGAGGGTCAAAAGTTTCAAGCCTATGTGGCAACGACCCAGGTGAGTGCGCTGATTTTGCCCGAGGATCAGGATTTGCAGACCCGGGCCAGCGATCGCGGGTTGGCTTGGGTGAGCATGGCCGAACCGCGTTGGGGCTTTGCCCAAGCGCTGGCGTTGTTTTATCAGCCCTATCGACCGCGTCCTGGCATCCATCCCACGGCAGTCATTGATCAGTCGGGACAACTGGGCAAGGACGTGACCATTGACGCCAATGTGGTCATACATCCCGGTGTGGTCATTGGTGATGGCGTCTGTATCCACGCCAATGTGGTGATTTATCCCGAAACGGTGATTGGTGATCGCACTGTGCTGTACGCCAACTGTGTGATTCATGAACACACCCACATTGGGGCCGACTGCGTGGTGCACAGCGGTGCCGTGATTGGCTCAGAAGGCTTTGGTTTCATTTTGCAAGAAGGGCGGTGGATCAAGATTCCCCAGTCCGGGCGCACCATTTTGGAAGCCGAAGTCGAAGTGGGCTGCAACACCACCATTGATCGGCCCTCTGTCGGTGAAACCCGCATTCAGGCCAACACCAAGCTCGATAACCTCGTACATATCGCCCACAACTGCCAGATTGGGCCGAGCTGTGTCATGGCCGCCCAAGTCGGCCTGGCGGGGCAGGTGGAAACCCAAGACCATGTGATTTTGGGGGGGCAGGTCGGGGCCGCCAACCAAACCCACATTGGGGCCAACGTGCAAGCGGGGGCCAAGGCTGGACTCCACGGTCACATCGCCCCAGGCAGCATCGTCATGGGCAATCCGGCGAGTCCGTACCGCACCTTTTTAAAGTCGTCAGCCATTTACAATCGCCTGCCGCAGATGCAGCGCACCCTCAAGGAGCTCCAACAGCAGGTGGCCACCCTACAGCAGCAGATTGAAGCACTTAATTCTTAAGTTTCGGGAGGATTCGATTGTTCGCGCATCGCCAAGGACCTTGTCATGAAGTTCAGTGAATTCGTTCAGCATTTAACCGCCACTTTGCCGCAGTCTCAAGTGCATTTGGCCGACGATCCTGAGCTCACGGGCCTGTCGGCGATTGAAGAGGCGGCGGCCCAGACCCTGAGCTACATCGAGGGAGAAAAATACGCTCACCATGTGCTCACGACCCCGGCCTGTGCGTTGATTTTGCCCCGACATGAAGGGTTGCAAGCCCAGGCTTGCGATCGCAACTTAGCCTGGATTGCGGTCGAAGCCCCCCGGGTGGCCCTGGCCCTCGCGATCAGCTGCTTTTACCAGCCCGTCCGCCCCCCAGTGGGGATTCATCCCACGGCTCAGATTCACCCCACAGCGCAAGTCGGTCAGGATGTCGCCATTGCGGCCAACGTCGTTATTGGTGCCCAGACCACCCTTGGCGAGGGGGTCGCTATTCACCCCAATGTGGTGGTGTATGCCGGTGCCCAGGTGGGCGATCGCACTGTACTCCACGCCAACTGCGTGATTCATGAGCGTTCGGAAATTGGCCCCGACTGCGTGATCCATGCCGGTGCGGTGATCGGCTCCGAGGGGTTCGGCTTTGTCCCGGTATCGGAAGGCTGGGTCAAAATGCCCCAAGCGGGCTATGTGGTACTGGCTTCAGGGGTCGAGGTGGGCTGCAACGCCACCATCGATCGCCCCGCCCTCGGCACGACTCAGGTGGGCCGCAACACCAAAATTGACAACTTGGTGCAAGTAGCTCACGGCAGCAAAATTGGCGAAAATTGCGCGATCGCCGCCCAGACGGGGATGGCGGGGGGCGTCAAAATTGGCAATCGGGTGATTCTGGCGGGGCAGGTCGGCATTGTGGATCACGTGACCATCGGTGATGGGGCGATCGGGGCGGCCAAGGCGGGCATCCACCATCATGTGCAGCCAGGCGAAATTGTTTCCGGCAGCCCAGCGCTTCCTCATAAAGTGTTTCTCAAAGCCTCAGCGGTCTTTCGCCGTTTGCCCGAAATGCACCGCACCCTCAAGCAACTCAGTCGCGATGCGGGATTTAAGGAATAAGTCACACCAAATCTGGACTCGATCGAGTGATGGTGTTTTGCCATAAATTTAGAGGAAGTCAGCCGAGCGATAGCAGGTTAATCACGCTTTTGCCCTCCGAGCGTCAGCCAATTTTTGTGGAACATTCACAATTAAAGAAGGGGCAAGTTAACTTCCTCTTTCAGGCATTTTGCTACTGAGGGAAAGCTAACGATAGAGATTCTGTTTTTTTGTCATATGGGAATAACTATAAAGAGAAGATTAACTCATGCGTTCAAGACCTGCGTGATGCAATGGAAGTGATTTATCCGAATGGCTTCCTTTTACTGTCATAAAAGGGTGCTAATGGTGACTGAGATTTGTTTGTAAAAGAGCCAGAAGAAAACACAAGATCATCACTACCCGTTAGTGCGGTGAAAACATAATATTCAAATGCAGCGGACGCTTGAGAGCTATTGGAAAGGTTGTCGAAGTTATATACCTCGACTTTTTATGCCGTACCTACTTACCTCGGTCAAATTCCTCCGTCAATGGAGACCGTACCTCAGTAATGAGTTTTGGGTAGCGCTTCACGTAGCGGTCTTCTCTATCGCCCGGATTCCAGGTAACAAAGGCATCAGGATAGTAGAAAAAGTCATCGGCATAATTGACCTTGACATTCCCCGAAAAAACTGGCGGTCGCTATTTCGTAAATGCAGATTGGTTTCCGTCAGCAAATTAATATTGCGGCGGCTGTGGTTGTCACAGCCCCCTGCCATTGCATAAACTAGGCCCTGCCGGTACTCGTGGCGAATGGCATTCTCCTGCTCCATCGCCAGATATTCTTGGGAGCTGAACTCGGCTGGAATTGCAACCATCGGTGCGATCGCCCCAGCGAGACATGACTGACTGTTCTTAATTTAGCGAACGCTGCGCGATCGCATCCCTCCTCAATAGAACCCGATCGCGCCTTCAGTGCCACCTTGCGCCGAACTATGGTTTGTAAATCACCGTTGATGGCGGTGCGCCATTGTGAGCAATCTCGGCTTCCAGAGCGGCCCGTTTCAGTTTCGGCATGAACCAGCGACCAAACCGGGCATAGAGCGCCGGAATCACCAGCAAAGTCAGAGCGGTAGAGGTGAACAAACCGCCCAGCACCACGATCGCCAGCGGTTGCAGGATTTCGTTACCCGCCCCACTGGCGATCGCCAGTGGCAACATCCCGAGCGCTGAAGTCAGCGCCGTCATCAGAATGGCATTCACCCGCTCCAGAGAACCGTGGAACACCGCCTTCTTCAGGGGCAAGCCCTCAGCAAACTTGCGGTTGTAGTTGTCCACCAGCAGCAAGCCGTTGCGGACAGCGACCCCAAACAGGGTGATGAAGCCGATCAGAGAAGCCACTGACATCACCCCGCCTGTCAGCAAGATGGAGATAATGCCCCCCACCAGCGCTAGAGGAAGGTTAATCATAATTGCCACGGTCGCAGGCAGCGACTTAACGGAGAAAAACATCAGCACCGTAATGGCGATCGCCGCCAGGATGCTATACATCAGCAGGTTGTTCGTCGCGTTTTGCTCTGATTCAAACTGGCCGCCGTACTGAATGAAGTAGCCATTGGGCAGTTGCACATTTTCCCGAATCTGGGCCTGAATGTCGCCCACGACGCTGCCTAAATCGCGATCGGCGACGTTCGCCGACACCACAATCAGGCGCGACACATCTTCTCGGTTGACCACGTTGGCTCCCATGCCGTAGCCGATATTCGCCACAGTTCCGAGTGCGACCAGATCACCCGTCGGGGTGGAAATGGGAATGGCGCTGATGGCATCCAGGCTGTTGCGGGCGGATTCCGGCAACGCCACGGTAACGTCAATCAACTGCTGATCTTCGGGCACCTGGGAGACGACGCGCCCGTTTAAGGCCGTTTCCACCACGTCGGAGATCTGGACCATCGTCAAGCCGTAGCCTGCCGCCGCTTCCCGGTCGTACTGGATTTGCACCTGCCGAATGGGTAATTGCGGCTCCAGTTGCAAATCCACTACTCCGGCGATCGGTTCGATGGTGTCGCGTACCTGCTCACCAATGCTCCGCAGTTCCGCCAGGTCGGGACCGAAGATTTTGATCGCGATCGCACTCCGCACCCCGGACAGCACTTCATCCATGCGGTGGGAGATGAACCCGCCGATATTGGGCGCAACCCCCGGCAGTTCTAGAAACGCCGCCCGCAGTTGCTGGACGCTGGCCTCTCGGTCTTTCAGGGCGGCGTCACTGAGTTCGATATCGACGTGGGCCATGTTCACCCCCGCCCCATCGGCATCACCAGGGGCGCGACCCGCCCGTACCTGTACCCACTCATAGAGGGGATTGTCTTTGAGGGAGTTCGCCAGAGCCTTGCCTGCGCCCAGGGTGATGTCCAGAGAAATGCCGGGGAACAGCACCATTGAGTTCACCAGGGATTTCTCCTGAAACTCCGGCAGGAAGACGCGACCGAGGGCGGGTACCACGGCAGCCGAAGCGACCAGCGCCGCTAACGAGATCGCCAGGATGAGCTGCGGTGCCCGCATGGAAAATCCCAGCAGTGGACGGTAAATCCGTTCTGCCAGCCGTGATACAAAGGTGCCTTCCTGGGGCAAATTCTGATTCGTTAGCAGGATGGCACAGAGGGCAGGCGATAGCGTCATTGCCACTAGGGTCGAGGCCAAGATCGAGAACAGATAGGCCAACCCCATCGGCGCGAAGATGCGGCCCTCCACTCCAGTCAGGCTGAAGATGGGGGCAAACACCACGACGATAATCACCGTGGAGAAAATTACCGCCAGCCGTACCTGCACCGATGTGTCATACACCACCTGAAAGGGGTGTTTAGGATGGCCCTGAGCCTGATTCGTGCGCAGACCGCGATAGCAATTTTCCATATCGACGATCGCGTCATCCACCACCGACCCGATCGCCACCACCAGTCCCCCCAAGGTCATGGTGTTGATGCCCAGGCCAAAGGCATTCATGAACAGCAAGCCGATCAGCAGAGACAGAGGAATGGCGCTGAGGGTGATGATGGCGGTGCGCCAGTTCATCAAAAACAGCAGCAAAATCACCGACACAATCACCACCCCCTGAAGCAGGGAGCCACTGACGTTGCGAATGGCGGCGTCAATAAAGTTGGCCTGCCGAAAGGTGCGGGTCACCTGCACATCAGGGGGAAAGGTGGATTGGAGGTCGGCAATGACAGCCTCTACCGCATTCGTCACCGTGGGCGTGTCCACTTCCGGCTGTTTATTGATCATCAACACCACCGCTGGCTGACCGTTCAGGCTAGCATCGCCCCGCTTTAAGGCGGCCCCAGTCTGCACCATCGCCACGTCCCGCAGTAGAACTGGCTGACCGTCCTGCACCTTCACGACGGACTGCTGCAAGTCTTCGATGGACTGCATCTGACCCAGGCCGCGCACCAGCAATTCTTGCCCACCGCCAATCAGGAAACCGCCGGGAGCACTGGCGTTGGCTCCGGTCGCCGCCGCCGTCACTTCATTAATTGAGACATTAAAATCCCGCAGCTTGGCCGGATCGATCAGCACCTGCTCCTGCCGCTCGTCGCCCCCATAAACCGTCACCTGGGACACCCCTGGCACCGAGAGAATCTGGTTCTTCAGGGTGACATCCACCAGGCGGCGCAACGCCATCAGATCGGTCTGTCCCTGCCCATCGACGGTGAAGGCGTATTGCAAGACGGTGCCCAACGGCGACACCAGGGGCGAAATTTCGGGCGGGTGGGCATTTTCGGGCAGTTGATTGGTGACCTGTTGCAATCGCTCCGTCACCGCCTGCCGCGCCTGGTAAATATCGGCGTTTTGGTCGAACACCACGCTGACCATCGACAGCCCGACTTTGGAAGACGATCGCACTGTGGTCACCCCCGGCAGGCCATTCACTGCACTTTCGATCGGCACAGTGATTTGGGTTTCCACTTCTTCCGGGGCTAACCCGACCGCTTCCACCTGCACATCCACTTGGGGCGGGGCGAAGGGCGGAAACACATCCAGCGGCATTTGAGTGACGCTAAAGACGCCCCAAATGGTGACAGCGATCGCCCCTGCCACGATGAACCACCGCTGAGCAATGGAATTTTTGAGAATTTGATTGAGAACTGCGTTCAGCATCTATCGGGAAGTCCTAACTGCTGGCTGAATTTCACGCATCCAGGTGTAAACGTAGAGTTGTGACATGTGGGTAACCTCACCGCCTGCGGCACCTCTACTTGGCAAGGAGAGGTTTATACACACTCCGGTCTCCGGTTCTTCTCCTTGCCTTTGGCGAAGCCTGCCCAGAGTGCTTAGGAGAGGTTTATACACACTCCGGTCACCTAGCCTCTCCTTAGTAAGGAGAGGCTAGGTGAGGTTTTTCCGCTCATGCCAAACTCTAGTTTTTAACCTAGACGGGGCTTAGAGGTCTTGAGAGCAGAGGCTCTACTTTTTGCGCGTCAAAACGACTGCCCCAACGGCCAAGCCAACGCCGCCGCCAATCACCGCCAATAGCAACCTTGGAAAGCCACCAGAGGCTTCAGTCGTTTCAGCGGTGGCCTCAGCCACCTCGCTCGATTCCGTCTCAGTCTCCGCTGCCACAGACGCTTCAGCGGGAACTTCACTCGTCGTCGTTGCAACCGCTGCCGGTTCAGCTTCAGCCGTTTGCGTCTTGCGGGACTCGGCATAAAGCGACAGACTACCCTGAGTCACGAGTTGCTCACCCACCGACAGCCCTTCGAGAATTTCGACCATTTCGCCAACCATAGCCCCAGCGGTGACGGGCACAGGCTCATAGAAGTTTTCATACAGCACAAAGACCAGTTGGCGATCGCCATCCTCCACCAACGCCGACACGGGAATCATCACAGCCCCGCTACCGTCGACTTCGATGGGGCTGACTTGAATACCCAGTAGGGGGTCGGTTTCGGCATTGACCTCAACGCGATCCACACCGCCTTCGGCCTGAAACTCATCGCCATGACCGACGTGGGCCAGGGCAGCGGGCGTACTTAGGGCAAGGCTCAACGCCAGAACGGAAGTCAATAGCGGTAAGTGCTTCATGGGATCCTCCTCACAGGTGCAACAGCGCGCCGCAAAATCCCCAACAGGGTGCCATAAAACCGATGAAATCCAGGTGAAATTTACGGAACCCTTCTCACGGCTAGAGCGACTGAGGGTGTGCCAAAATATGGGGGACTTTTCGGAGTATGTTTGACCACTGGGCTAGCCGCAGAGGAGGCGTTTATACAACCGAGGTTGAGGGCAGATGTCATTCAAGATGAAATGCGGCAAGTGCGAATTTGAGAACAACGATAATGATCGAAGGATTTGAGTTGACGGAACATGCTCGCTATCAGATTCAAGATCGGGCTATTCAACTTGCCTGGATAGAAATAACCCTCTCCAATCCTCAAAGAATACTCCTGCTAGCGGATGTTCATGGCAACACCCACTATCTCAAGCAAATTCCTGATTTTGGGAATCGATGGCTTCGGGCCATCGTCAACCCAAACGTTACCCCGAAACGAGTCATCACAGTCTTTTTTGATCGGAGAGTGAAATGAAACTAGTTGTCCACAAGGAAGACGATGCGTTATATCTCCGTTTGGACGAAACACCAATTGTTGAATCGGAAGAAGTCAGCGATGGCATCATTCTGGACTATAACGCTGAAGGCAAGGTGGTCGGCATTGAAGTGCTTTATGTCAGTCAGCGCAGTCCCAATTCCTGGCAGCAAATTTTGCTGCAAACGACGCCTGGATAGGTACAACAGGGCATTATCCCACCTCTCGTTAGCAGGCATTGACCGACTCTAGATGAAAACCAGATGAAACGGCAGCGACTCCGGTAGAATCGGCTTCGTGGTGGATAGCTACGGTGCCATGCGCGTTCTATTAGTGGAAGACGAAGAAGATTTGGGACAGGCGATCAAGCAAGTACTGATCGGTGAAAAGTACGTGGTGGATTGGGTCACCGATGGGGCACAAGCCTGGTACTGCCTAGAAAATCAGTGGGCCGACTACACCGTGGCAATTTTTGACTGGTTGCTGCCGGAAATGTCCGGTCTGGAGCTATGCCAGCGGCTGCGATCGCGCCAAAACCCCCTCCCCGTCCTCATGCTCACCGCGTTGGGACAACCGGAAAACCGTATTGCTGGACTGGATGCCGGGGCTGACGACTATCTGGTGAAACCCTTCATCATGGAGGAACTGCTGGCCCGATTGCGCGCCTTGCAGCGGCGATCGCCCCAACTCAAACCCCAGCGGTTGACCATAGGAGCCTTTACCCTGGACGATGCCAATACTCGGCTTAAGGTTACGCTACCGGACCAACCTGTCCAAGAGATTCCCCTTACTCTCAAGGAGTTTCAGGTGTTGGCTTACCTGATGGAGAATTGCGATCGCATCATTCCCGGTAGCAAACTGCGTTCCCAACTGTGGGACATCGACGACGAACCCGTCAGCAACGTGGTCGCTGCCCAGATGCGCCTACTGCGCCGCAAGTTTGCCCGCTACGACTGTGACTGCCCTATTGAAACTGTACCGGGACAAGGGTATCGCTTTCGGGTAACGCGATGAACAGCCAGCAGCTCTTTCGCCGCAGTCGCCTGCAATTAGCCACCTGGTATGCCCTCGTCATGGGGGGCATTTTGAGCCTGTCGGGGTTCGGTATGGCGCGGGCGCTGGTGCAGTCTAACTGGGTGGCCCTGGAACGCGAAATTGAATCCACCGCAGGCACCCTCCACGACAGTCTGGAGCCGATCTTGCCCCCCTCCAAAGATCCGACCACTGTGTTACAGCAAATCTTTCCCGACCTCTGCATTGCCGAGCAGCCCTGTGAGCCAAGTTCCACCCTGATTCAGCGTCACACGTTGGGGATTAGCGATCGCACCACCTACTATATTCGGGTGTTTGACGATCAAGGCAACCTGCTGGCCTATTCGCCCAATCAGCCACAGCCGCTGCCTACTACCCTCAATCCCGCCCCCTGGCAAACCCTGCAAACTGAAGACGGTAGCCGCTATCAGCAGTTCACTACCATTCTGCACAGCGCGGCCCACACCCACGCTCCCAGTGATGTTCCCCATGAGCATCCTGCCTGGGGCTATCTTCAAGTCGGCCGCACCCTGGCCCCCTTTGATGCCGAACTCCAGCGGTTGCGGTGGATTCTCTTCGGTAGCTTGCCCCTGGCATTAGGATTGATTGCGATCGCGAGTTGGGGACTATCGGGTCTGGCTATGCAGCCGATCTATCAGTCCTACCAGCGCCAGCAGCAATTTACCGCTGATGTGGCCCATGAATTGCGATCTCCCCTCGCTAGCTTACTCGCCACAGTGGAAGCGATTCTCCGCCTGCCCCCAGAACAAACGGCACAAGTACCCGTGTTGCTGAATACCGTGGAACGTCAGGGGCGTCGCCTCAGCCAACTGGTGGCCGACCTGCTACTGCTCACCAGCCTGGAACAAAACACCACCGTCAAACCGACTCACCCCTGTTGCTTAAACGATATTGTGGCCGACTTAACCGAGGAATTGGCGGAGCTAGCTGCTGCAACGGATATCCATCTCAGCCACCACATTCCCGATGCTGAAATCTCTGTGATGGGGAACGAATCTCAGCTTTATCGTCTGGTGTTAAACCTGATCGCCAATGCGATTCAATACACGCCTTCGGGCGGTGCAGTCGTCGTGAGTCTGGCAGCCCACGATCGCATCGCCACCATGACTGTGAAAGATACCGGGATCGGCATTCCGATCGAGGAGCAAAGTCGCATTTTTGAGCGCTTCTATCGGGTCAACAGCGATCGCTCCCGCAAGACGGGGGGAACGGGCTTAGGGCTCGCCATTGCTCAAGCGATCACCCAGCGGCATCACGGGCAACTTGCTCTTGCAAGTGAAATTGGGCGCGGCAGTGTATTCACGCTTTCGTTGCCCTATATGCCACTTCAAAACCTCAATGCGGTAGCTTGACGCGTCATCTTTCAGTCCTCCAAAGATTGTTGGCTGGTAACGCAGAAGCCCAGAAAGGAATCAGGCAATTCGTTGGCCCTGGCTGAAGACAGCGGTAAGGCGGGGGGTGACGCCATCGTGGTGAACGGTGATAAAGTCCGCTCGTTTGCCGATTTCCAGACTGCCGCGATCGCCCGCTAAACCAATGACCTCGGCGGGATTCAGGGTGAACAACCGCGCCACTTTGGACAAGGGCTGATGCTGCTGTGCCGCTACCAAAAACATGGCCTGCACCAAGCTTTGGGGGACGTAGTCCGAGGAAATGACATCCACCAGACCCTGATCGATCAACTCCATTGCCGACACGTTGCCAGAATGGGACCCCTCCAAAATCAAGTTCGGGGCTCCCATTAACACTCGCAAACCATGGGCCTGAGCCGCCTGAGCCGCATCTAGCGTGGTAGGAAATTCAGCCATGCGGGCTCCTGCTGCTGCTGCCATTTGCACATGCTCCACAGTAGTGTCGTCGTGGCTAGCGAGACAAACCTGGTGCGATCGCGCTAGCTCTACCAATTTTTGGTGGTTATCGACGGCGTAGCGCTGTTGGTCGTCGCAGCGATCGCGAATGAACTGCTCCATTTCCACATCGGTGACGCCGTGCTTGCCCTGGTAATACTCTTTGTATTTGTGGAGTTGGGCGAACTGCCGCTGTCCGGGCGTGTGATCCATGAGGGAAATCAGTCGCAACCGGGGATGGGTGACATAGTTAGCCATTACCTCATGCACTTGCTCGTAGCCCAACTCGCAACGCAGGTGCAGATAGTGATCCACCATCAGTCTGCCCGCTGTGCGCCCCTGATCGATGGCCTGAATCATCGGGTCGAACTGGGTCATGCGCAGCGATGCGGGGTTGAAGTCCCCCACCGCGATCGCATCGCAAACCGTGGTGATACCCGCCGCCGCAAGGTCGCGATCGTGATGTACCACGGCCATCTCAATCGGCCACTGCACTTGGGGACGCGGCGACAGCCGTTGCTCAAAATTATCCGTGTGCAACTCCACCAACCCTGGCAGCAGATATTGCCCTGCACCATCCTGTCCCTGGGCAACCACCCCCGGTTGAATGTCGGCAATCCGACCATTACTCACGGTCAAGGTGCCCAGCAATTCGCGATCGCGCAGCTGCAACCAATAATTGGTGTATACCTGCTCTGCCATCTCAAGCGTATTCCCCGTAGCTGTTCCCATTCTCCAAGCTTCGACGGCAGTCCTGCCCCTTAGCCCCCTTGCTCCCATCACCTTCCAAACCGACCCTATTGTGGAGTCACCATCTTGAGGCCCAGCAAAATCATGGCGACGCCAAATACCTGTCGCAATAATTGCTCTGGCAAATCAACAGCAAATTTTGCCCCAATTAATCCGCCAAACACAAACCCGAGACAAATCAGGCTGGCGGCTCGCACATCCACATAGCCTTGTTGAAAGTAAGTCCACGCCCCGAGTAAGCCAATGGGGGGCACTAACAGAGCCAGTGTCGTGCCTTGGGCATAATGTTGCGAAAACCCAAATAAATAAACCAACGCGGGCGTGATCAAGACGCCCCCGCCGATGCCGATGAGACCGCTAAGCGTGCCGGCGCCCAGGCCCAACAGCAGAAACAGCAACAACTCTAGACCCATGGCTGGAGTCCTCCGGATGAGGTTTATATGAGGGAATTGCGAATGCGAGCGGAAATCAGATCAATGATGCTGACCGTCACGACCAGGATAATAAGAATGGCACACACCTCTGGATAATTAAAGGCGCGGAAGTTTTGGTAAAGGGCAATACCGATGCCCCCAGCCCCCACAATGCCGAGCACGGAGGCCGATCGCACATTGGCCTCAAAGCGATACAGCGTGAACGAAGTCCACAGGGGCAGCACCTGGGGCAGCACCCCAAAAATCACCTCTTGCAGTTTACTGGCTCCCGTGGCCCGAATCCCTTCCACCGGGCCGAGGTCGATCGCCTCGACCGCTTCGGAAAAGAGCTTGCCAAGGGTGCCCGCCGTGTGGACAAATAGCGCCAGCACCCCCGCAAACGGCCCCAAGCCCACCGCCACAATAAATACCAGCGCAAAGACCAGCTCGTTGATGGCGCGCATAGCGTCTAGCAGTCGTCGCACCGGGAACACCACCCACAGCGGGCAAATATTATGCGACGCCAAGATGGATAAGGGAATAGCCACAATCACCGCCAGCAGTGTGCCCCACAGGCCCATGGCAATCGTTTCCAACGTGGCCTGCAAGTAGTGCCACCCGTGGGTAAAGTCGGGCGGAAAAAACTTGCCGACGAGCGCCGCCATCGCCCCTAGACCGTTGCACAACTCGATGAAACTCAAGTCGCTGAGCCGACCGGTATAAATGAGAATGGCGATCGCCCCAACGATCGCCCCAATTCGCCCCACCGTCCAACGAGATCGGGCTTGGGCGAGAGCCGCGTGAACGGCGGCAGAATGTGAGGTAGTAGGAACAATGCGGGGGACTGGCATAACGATTTCACAAGAGACAACAACAACCAGCAAAGTGCCACCCGAGACTGAGCAATGGCGGCTCAGGGAGTGAGAGCAATTCAATTAGTTGCTGACTTCAGGGCTTCAAGTTGTTGATCCAACGCTTCCAGTTTGGCAGTTTTCGCCGCAGTGCTCAGCGCCGTCGCGTGCTTGATTGCAGCTTTTTGCTGCGCAATATCGAGGACGCGAATGGGGTGCCAGTCAGCGTCATCAGCCGGGTCAAACCTCGCCCAGCCCAGGGCGGCCAGAGTCGCCTCATCCTCGTAGTTATAAAAGAAGGCGCGCAACTGTGCTTTTAAGCAGTCGGGTAGCGCCGCCTGGTAAGCGATCGGGTCACGGGGAATCAGGGGGGAAGTCCAGATAATCTGGATCTGCTCAAAGGCTTCGGGGTCAGAGGCTTGCAGCCGAGCCAGGGCTTCACTGTTGTTCGTTGCCACATCAACTTGGTCGTGCGCCACGGCCTGGGCCGTCGCTTCGTGGCTACCGGCAAAAATCACTTCCCGAAAAGCCATCTCCGGAATGACACCCTGTTGAGCAAACACATAATAGTTGGGCACGAGGAAGCCCGAGGTGGAGTTGGGATCATTAAACGCCAAGGTCAAATCGGCGGCATGTTGGATGACATATGCGTCACCGTTGCCAGCTTCAATATCGATCGCCGCCAGGATCGGGTTCGCTTTATGGGTAATCAGATAGGCGTGGTACCCTCGGCTGCCGTCACGGGCCACCGTCTGGACAAAGGCTTCCGCGTCAGCCCGTTTAGCGGCTTCGATATAGGCTTTGCCGCCATACCAGGCAAGTTGAATTTTGCCCGCTCCCATCGCCTCGATCACGCCCGCATAGTCAATGGCATAAAACCCGTTGACCGGACGCCCGAGCGCGACTGATAAGTCGGCCAAAAAGGGCTCCCACAGGGTTTGCAAGTTGCTCTGAGACTCCGTCGAAATGATCCCAAAATCAATTTCTGCGAGTTCGGGCGCACAGCTCGCTGCTGCCGCCGTTTCACCATCAGCGGCTGGGTTGGTCAGGGGCGGGGGCACACAACTGGTCAGCAACGCCATGCTGACTGCGGCCAACCCCAGTCGCGCCGTGCCGTTCGCCAATCCTGAAGTGTTCATGGCCCCCTCTCAGCTGCAATGGCAACGTTGTCTAGACTGCGCTCCTGAGAATCCGGGCCGCCTGGGTAGCTTAGCCAACTTGGGGCGACCCCTGAGTCCCTATCAAGTCCTCGGCATGTCCCGCAGCACCAACTCTGGGGCCGCAGCGCCATAAATTTCCCCTAACATTGGGAGATCAAGGGCAGCGGTCGGGCCGTCAAATTGCACCATTCCGGCGCTCAAAGCGATCGCGCGATCGCAGTAACGACGCACCACCTGTACCTGGTGCAAAGACATCATCAGGGTAATCCCTTCGTCTTGATTCAGGCCCATGAGTAATTCCATGACTTGGCAGGCCGAGGCCGGATCGAGGGAAGCAATGGGCTCATCTGCCAGAATAATTTGCGCGCCTTGCATCAGGCAACGGGCGATCGCAACTCGCTGTTGCTGTCCCCCTGACAGCACCCCTGCCCGTTTATGCGCCTGCTCTAAAATACCGACTCGCTCTAACGCCGCGAGGGCTTGCAACTTCTCTGCCTGGGAAAAGGATTGGACGAGCGATCGCCCCCATGACACCTGAGCGAGATTGCCCACCAACACATTTTCCAGCACCGTCAGCCGATTCACCAGATTGAACTGCTGAAAAATGAACCCAATGCGTCCCCGCCGCCGTCGTGCTTGGGCCTGCAACTTGCCGTCAATCTGTAGAGGACACCCCAAAATTTCGACCACCCCCTGATCCGCCACTTGCAACCCGTTGAGATTACGCAACAGCGTTGATTTACCGGCACCAGAAGCCCCGACCAAAGCCACCCGCTCGCCATCCTGCACTTGCAAGCTGACCTCCTGAAGGGCTGGCTGCCCCTGAAAAGATTGAGACAGTCGGCTGACATTGATGATGGGGGGCGCGGCATTCATTCTCTAGTAATTCGAGTTAAGCGTGAGACGTGATTGATAGGTCTCTCGCTGTCACCGACGCTTGATCAAGGCGGCGATGGCAAGACTGGACAGGGAGAACATAGTTGGGAGCGAGGACTCGGGACTCAAATATAGTTGAGTGCATTATATCGAGAGCGGGCTTGACCAACTTCGTACAGTCAGTCAGCGCCAGCTTTTCAGGTGACGGCTATGGCCATGCGTCATCCCATAGCGCATGGCTGGGCTTCGGAATCGCTAGAGTTACCAGCTTTCCTGGCACCTTACTGCCTGGCGCAAGGTCCACTCAGGTTAAACCGCAATCGCTTGATCAGGCCAGAAAGTGGCGATCGCTGACCATCAGTATGGGCCATGAGCGCTAAGTCGCTGGGCCTAATTAAACGGTAACCTGCTGGCTGATTTCGACTCCGCTCCATCAGCGATATGGTTTGGTAGGTCAGTAGTTGAGGGTTGAGCGGAGTCGAAACCCGTCTGTGAAATAATTGTGCCTACCTACTTAGGGATCTGCAACTAAATAAAGTACCCGTTCAATCCGGTTTCGACTTCGCTCAACCTACCAGTATCGAAAGTTGA
>NZ_JACSWC010000183.1 GCF_016888165.1 Halomicronema sp. CCY15110
TGGACAGCAATATCGCTGATTGAGCGGAGTCGAAATCAGCCACCTGGTTACCGTTTAACTAGGCCCAGCTACTTAGCGGTAACCTTGATGATCCTGAGTCCTGGAATGCCGTAGTCTTCTTTACATGCTCTGAGAGCTGACGATGAGGATAGAGACCATTGATCGCCGTTCTACCTGAACGTTGACTGTAGCAACGTTAGGCAGTGCGTTTTCCGCCGCCAGAAAGTGATGAGCTAGTGCCGAGACCAGGTATGCGTCGTCCTCTGACCCAATGTATGGCTCGCTGAGAAGTGTTAAGTGTGGTTGCCAGCTGAAGCAGCTATCTGACTAGTCAGATGATGATATTTTGGCGGCGCTTCAAACGTCCGTATGATGATGATCTGCCTTAAGGGACTTGCGCGAAAAAAAGATCCCCATGAACCGAGTTTCGACTTCGCTCAACTCTCGATACTGGAAGGCTGAGCGAAGTCGAAACCGGATTGAACGGGTACTTTATTGAGTTGCAGTTCCCTAATTTGACTCACTGTTATGGCTTCTGCCAACAGGTTTAGGCGGCGCGGGCGAGCAATCGGCTCAAGGCTTGTCGTAACTCGCTGGCATCAAAGGGCTTGGTCATGTAGCCAGAGGCCCCAGCTGACTTGGCCTCCGCGCGATCGGCCGCTGAGCGGTGAGACGTGAGCATCATAATGGGTAGCCGGTGAAAGCGAGGAACACTCCGCACGGTACGACAGAGTTCAAAGCCATCAATGCCGGGCATGGTGATGTCGAGCAAAAGAGCCGCGATCGGCTGGTGATAAATCACTGACAGCGCCTCGACCGCATTATCGGCGACGACGACTTTGAAATCGCAATCTAGCGCACGCTGCACCATTTGCTGAATAATCAGGCTGTCATCAACAGCCAGCGCAATGGGTTTCTGGGGGGCTGAACTGGTCATACCAACCTCTTGAGCGGACGATCGCTCGGCTTAGGCAATCTGTGTGTCTATGGTTCTAAGTGTCTATGGTTCTAAAGTACCCAATGACCCAGCGGAGAGTGAGCCCTGATATTTTTTGTTACTCATTCCGGATGGACACTGCCCGTGGTGCGTATGAATGAGGCGTCATGTAAGGTGGCGCGGGGGTAAGACACACGCTTACCCGACCCTTTATGTTTGAATGGATATCCAATTGTGGAACTTACAATAAAGGAACAGCCTTAGTTTGGGAATGTCTGAAAGCTTCATCACGGCGAGCGACACGCTCCCAGAGAGAAGATCGGGGGAGGCTTAGCGTACACACCTTGGCAGTCAGCGTAGCAACTCGGGCCGCTGTACAACAGCGACTATCTGGACTGCTAGCCGTCGTCAGACAACTGGTACAGTCGGCGATGGTAGAAGCGTATGCGCCCCAGACTGGTTGGATAACGAAAGACTCTGACCTATCGCACGATGAACGTCGCCAAGTCGAGTGGTTGGCCGAGCAAGTGATGGCCACGGGCGAAGTCATCCTGATTGACAATGTGCAAGATCTACCCAACTCTCGACAAGCGAATCGCCCAGAAGCCGTCGGACAGGCGATCGCCCCCCTCCAGTTTTTTGCCGGATTTCCCGTGGGGACGACGCTACGGACGCTGGGGAGCTTGATGGTATTCACTCGCACCCAGGGCAGCCTCACGCCCGAGCAACAGCAGGCGATCGTCACCCTGGCAACTGAAATGGGCAGCTTGCTCGATACGGTCACCCTGACTGCGGTTTCTCCCGGTTCGGGGCCAACCCTTCCCCTGCCAGAGGCTGCAGCGATCGCGGCCCAAGCCGCCCCGCCTTCAGTCAGCCCGAATTATCACAACGTCATGCGACTGAGCATGGCTCTGCAAAGTTGTCTGACCTTCGAAGATTTGACCAATCAACTGGTCGCATTGTTGCCCGTCAATTTACCCATTCACGCCTTTGAAGTCGCGCTCAATTTTGAGCACCATAAGAGCCAGCGGTTATGTTTTTGGTCAGATGAGACCGTGAACATTCCGCATAGTGATGAATTGGTGTGCCAAATTCCTGACAAGTTCGACGTTTATACGTTGAAACCCGAACGCCGAATGCCCACCGCCCGAATGCCCGTCGCCCCCAGGGATACCAGCGACTCCACAACACAGCTGCCGCCTTACTATTACTGGCGGTGCTACCAACTGGCAGTGCATAACCGGAGTCTGGGCACCCTCAAGCTGTGTCTCAAACCCGAAACCGCTAAGCATTTTCCGGTCGAAAACAGCATTCTCGACTACGTGGCTGACCAAATTAGCGTGACGTTACGTCGCTTGGTGCTGTTGCGCAAGCTCCAAGCCGAAAATCTGCAAGATCCCTTGACCAAACTGTTTAACCGCCGCCACATGATGGGCGTGTTGAGCAAGTTGCTCAAGCGCGTCAGCTACGGTCAGTACGAGGTGGGCCTGATCATCCTTGATCTCGACCACTTTAAGCGTCTGAATGATACTTACGGACATGACGCGGGCGACCAGGTGTTGAGCATGGTGGGGATATTTCTCAAAGGTCATGCCCGTCCCAACGATGTGGTCTGTCGGTTTGGGGGGGAAGAGTTTGTGCTGATTTTGCCCGGCGTGACGTGGCCCATCCTGGAGCGTCGAGCCCAGCAACTGTGCCGGGGCTTGCATTATTTGAATCTGAAGGTAGGGGAAACGACGCTGCAAATCACGATGTCGGCGGGGTTTGCGATCGCCCCTTCACAAGCCAAAACCCCCGCAACGTTGATTAAAGCCGCCGATACGGCGCTGTATGAGGCCAAATGTCAGGGGCGCGATCGCGCGGTGGGCGCGCCCCTGACGCCAGAGTCCGAAGCCTAAACCGAAGGCTCACTGCTCCGTTCTAGCAATGCCTAAGCATCCAACAATTGAATGTTAGAAAAGCGGAAGACTTGCTCAACCGGGCCGCGATCGGTCTCGGTTTGAATCTTGCGCTCCGTCAAGATGACATAGTCGCCCACTTTTTCGTAGTTGTCTTCAAAGACGCTGCGACCGCCCTTTTGCTCGCCCGTGGCGGGGTCGCGGTACACCGAATCATACTTGTGAGACAGATACCCCGCGCCCGTGTCGTGGCTGCTAAAGGTGTGAATCGTGACGACGGTGCCGTGGATATGGCGATGTACCATGCTGACTTCGTTATCGCGGACTTGATAGCGATCGCCCTCAGCCTTGCCGCCCATCGAAATTTCGACGGAACCGTCTTCCAACGTTTTGCCATAAGAAAAGGTATTCTCACCGTGGGACGCTTCAAACGGGCGGCGAACGCGGTGAATCGCGATTTCCCAAAGCTGTCCGTGGATGGCTTTTTTCGCTGCCTCATCCTCAATGTCTGACACCTCAGCTTTGAAGTCAGCGTTGACTGTCGCCTTCGCCGTGACAGTCTTATCGTCTGCGATCATCGTCACATCAGTGGTGTAGCCGGGGAAATTCTGATCCCAGGTGTAGCGGTTTTCGTAGGCCGCGCGAAAGAAATCGCGAGCGGAGACTTGGGTGCCTACCATGCGTTACTCCTTAATATTGTCTGTGGAATGCAATTAAGCCTTTTAGCATGGTAACGCCCCGATTCGGGGAAAGGCAGGCAGGGGGAGCGTTGTCTCTCAAAAGTTATTACCGCCGAATGGGAAGCGATCGCAATCTGTCCAAAGTCCTCTTGCCTGACTAAAGGCTTCCTGATTGAATAAGTTCAATTCAAAATAAATTTTTGTGAAACGAGGGTTTCCCCATGTACATCGTGCAGATTGCCTCGGAATGTGCCCCAGTCATTAAAGCGGGGGGACTGGGAGACGTGGTGTATGGCCTGAGTCGTGAGGTGGCGGCCCAGGGAAATTGTGTTGAGCTGATTTTGCCCAAATACAACAACATGCGTTACGACCACATTTGGGGTCTGCATGATGCCTATCGCGACTTATGGGTGCCCTGGTATGGTGGCCGCGTTCACTGCTCGGTGTTCTGCGGTTGGGTACATGGTCAGGTCTGTTTTTTTATTGAGCCGCACTCCGAGGACTTCTTTTTCGATCGCGGGGTCTACTACGGCTGCGACGACGACCCCATGCGGTTTGCCTTTTTCAGCAAGGCGGCGCTGGAGTTTTTGCTGCAAAGCAATAAGCGACCGGATGTGATTCACTGTCACGACTGGCAAACTGGCCTGGTGCCCGTGATGCTGTACGAAATGTTTCAGTACCAGGGCCTGGACACCCAGCGGGTGCTGTACACCATTCACAACTTTAAGCACCAAGGCTTTGCGGGGCCAGAAGTGCTCTGGGCCACCGGGCTCAATCGGGAAGCCTATTACTTCCAGTACGAGCAACTGCGCGACAACTTCAACCCGTTTTCGCTCAACTTTATGAAGGGCGGCATTGTCTACGCCAACCATGTCAACACCGTGGCCCCACACCACGCCTGGGAAGCGATGTACGGCGACTGTGGTTTTGGCTTGGGAAGCACGCTACATGCCAAGAGCTTCAAGTTTTCGGGCATTCTCAACGGGGTTGACTACACCATTTGGAACCCGGAGAAAGACGCCCATATCGCTCACCCCTACAGCCTCAGCACGTTGGAAGACAAGGTACTGAACAAGAAAGCCCTGCGAGAAAAGCTCGACTTGCGCCCCTGTGATAAGCCGATGATGGCCTTTGTGGGTCGGTTAGATGATCAGAAAGGAGTACATTTAGTCCACCACGCGATGTACTACGCCCTCAACCGGGGCGCACAATTTGTCTTGTTGGGGTCAGCGACGGACAGCACAATTAATGACTGGTTTTGGCACGAAAAGCGACACCTCACCAACAATCCCGACATCCATCTGGAACTCAGCTTTAACGAAGAACTGGCTCACCTGATTTACGCGGGCGCTGACATGATGGTGGTGCCCAGCAAGTTTGAACCCTGTGGTCTGACTCAGTTGATTTCGATGCGCTACGGCACGATCCCGATTGTGCGCGGTGTGGGGGGGCTGGTCAGCACTGTGTTTGATTGGGACTACGATACGTATCATCCCTTAGCAGAGAGAACGGGCTTCGTCTTTTATGAGTCCGATAACTATGCCCTGGAGTCAGGCATGAATCGGGCGCTGGATCTCTACTACGACGAGCCTGAAATCTTCCAACAGTTGGCACGGCAAGGGATGCAATATGACCACTCGTGGAAGAAATCGGGGGAAGAGTATATCAAGATGTACGACTACATCCGCCATCAGTAGGTCGGTCGCGATCGCCCTGAACATCCAGGTTCTGGATCATTTCCATCGTTGCCACTGCTCCCGTTATCCGCAGGCGGCAGGCGATCGCTGGGGGGAGATAGTCCGGGACCGTATTCAGGCAAGAGTAGGACAAATCAGCGGCAACCGACTGCTGCCGTCGTGTCAGCGACTGGCCAACAGCAGCGACAGTCATGGGGAGAAATCACCCAGTCTTCGCGATCGCCCCCTAAATTTTCAGCGTTCGTCCGGCAGCCAGCAGGGCCGTCGCGGCTTCGGGAGCCAAAGGATGGGCAAGCAGATACCCCTGCCCAAATTCGCACCCCATAGCTTTGAGCCAGTCCAGTTGCTGATTGGTTTCAATGCCTTCGGCGATCGCGGCTAGCCCGAGTTGGTCGCTGAGCTTCACCACCGCTTCCACAATCTTGTAATTTTTGCCGCCGGGGCGCATCTTGCCGACAAAGGACTTATCAATTTTGAGATAGTCGGCTGGCAGGCTGTAGAGGTAACTCAGCGACGAATACCCCGTGCCGAAATCGTCAATACTGATGCGGATGCCCAAGTCGTGCAAGCGCTGGAGTAGGCGAATGGTGCCGTCAACATTATCAATTAGCAAGCTTTCCGTCATTTCAAGAACGAGGTTCGTGGCGGGGAGGTTGACCTGGGCTAAGGTGTGGGCAATCAACTCGACCAAATTACTTTGCAGCAGGTCTTTGCCCGACAGATTGATACTCATGCGCAAATCATCCAACCCGGTAAACTGCTGCTGCCAGGTTGCCAGTTGCTGACAGCCCGCTTTGAGCACCGCTTGGCTAATGGCTAAAATCAGCCCCGTTTCTTCGGCAATGGGGATGAAGTCATCCGGCGGCACCAGGCCCTGAGTCGGATGCTGCCAGCGCACTAACGCTTCAAAGCCGGTCAGCCGTTGGGTATTGAGATCGATAATGGGCTGGTAATGGGGAATGAACTGGTGTTGCGCGATCGCCATCCGCAGGTCATGTTCTAAGGTCATACGTTTGACCGCCAGCACATGCATCTCGGTATCAAAAATCTCATAGGTTCGCCGCCCTCGGGCCTTGGCGCGGTAGAGCGCGATATCCGCATCACGGAGCAGGTCAGAGGCATCGGTGTAGCCTGGGTGGCCCCAGACAATGCCGATGCTAGTGGTGACGAAGACATCGAGCCCAGCCACCGGCATGGCCCCATTAAACGCCGCGAGAATGCGTTCCGCCATCTGCATCGCCGCTTGGACATTGGGTAAGTGCTCTAAGAGGATGACAAATTCATCGCCGCCCAATCGGGCCGCAAGATCGGTGGGACGAATGAGCGTTTGCAGCTTGTGAGCAACCCTGACCAACAGTTGGTCGCCCACGAGATGCCCCAAGCTGTCGTTAATCACTTTGAACTGATCTAAATCGAGAAACAGCATGGCGAAGCCATAGTTTGCCAACCGCCGCGATCGCTGCATGGCAAGTTCTAGGCGATCTATTAACAGCGCCCGATTGGGCAAGTCGGTCAACGTATCATGCAGGGCGCGATAAATTAGCTGTTCTTCAGCCTGCTTGCGATCGCTGATGTCGAGGTTCGCCCCCACCACCCGCCGGGGCTGACCCGCCTCGTCGCGTTGAATGATGGCATAGGCGGCGATGTGGCGGATAGAACCGTCGGGCCAAATGATCCGAAACTCCGTCGCGTAGTCTACTTCACCCGCCAAAGCCAACTGCTCGATCAACTGCACACTGGGCAAATCTTCGGGGTGAACCACGGCTTGCCAGGCCGGCTCCGTATCCTCAGGCGTTTGGGGGGCGATTTGGTACAGCGTAAACATTTTGTCATCCCACAGGAGGCGATCGCTCACCACATCCCATTCCCAAATGCCCATGTCTGCCGCTTGCACCGCCAACCCCAACCGCTCGGTCAAGTCTCGCAGTTTTTGAGCCGCTGCCTTCCGCTCGGTAATGTCAAAATTGGCCCCAATCATGCGCAAAGGCTGCCCCGCCGCATCTCGCATCACCAGGGCGTGGGCTTCAATATGGCGAATAGTGCCATCGGGCCAAATAACGCGAAATTCCGTATCAAAGTCTTGTTCACCGGCGATCGCCCGCTCGACAGCGCGTTGCGACCCCGGCAAATCTTCCGGATGGACGCCCCGTTGCCAAGCCTCAAGTGCCTGGCCAAACGTTTGTGGGCTGATGCCGTAGAGTTCGTACATCCGGTCATCCCACAGCAGGCGATCGTTCGCCACATCCCACTCCCAGATGCCGAGTTCCGCCGAGCGAGCGGCCAGTCCCAAGCGGGTCGAGAGCTCTTGTAACTGCATTTCGACCTGCTTGCGATCGCTCACATCCAAAATCACCGTGTGCCATAGCGTCGAGCCATTGGCCTGGCGGACAGGACGGCCCCGCGCCTCCAACCATTTGCGGACTCCGGAAGGCGTCGTAATGCGCCACTCAAAGTGCCAAATATCGAGCGTCTCCGCCGAAGCCATCACCGACGCCTGCATCACAGGCAGATCTTGGGGATCGACCATCTTCCAAAGAATAGTGGCATCCTGCTCCACCGCAGCAGCGGCGACCTCCCAGAGCTGATAGCAGCCAGGACTCATATACAACACCGCATCGGTGCCATCTGGTTGCATGACATAGCGAAAGACCGCCCCAGGCAAATTATCGGCGACATTCCGGAAATTGGCCTCACTAGCTTGCAGTGCCCGCCATGAGACCTGCATCTGCTCCATCATGGATTGAAACGAATCGCTGAGCTCACTGATCTCGCGAGTGCCCTGGGCGTTAACCACTGGTAGGAGTTCACTGGGTTCTAGGGCCTGGTGGGGCAGATCTTTGGCCGCCTGATTGAGTTTCAATAGGGGAGTCGCAATCCACCGAGCGGTGATGAGGCCAGACCCAGTGACCATGGCCAACGCCACCAAGCCGAGCCACAGGGTATGGCGAGTGTTGGCAAAAAGCGGGGCCATGAAATCCGACTCGGGCACCGTAATGACGATCAGCCAGTCCAGCCCTAATTCGTCGCTATAGGGGGTGATCAGGACAATGTGACGCTCGCCATCCCGCCAAAACTCGGTCTGTTTAGCTTGTTGGAGCTGGCCGAGGTTAACCGCTGTGGTCTGCAAATGCGCCGCCGTTTGACGAATCAGCGGATTCCGACTGTCGGTAGCCCGGAGGCGGTCTGGCAAGTCCTGATCGGGGGTCGCAGTCGCTGGTGATAACGGTTCCCCACTGGAGCTCGCGACCAAATCACCGTTCCGTTCAATGATGAAAATTTCCCCCGTTTCCCCAATATCTAAATCGGCTAAAAACTCACTGATTTGCCCCAGTGATAGGGTCGCGTTGGTCACACCGACGAGTTGTTGGGTCGCCGGGTCGTAAATGGGACTGACCGCACTAATGAGGTTATACGGGTCGGCATAGTTAGGATAAATTTCCGTCCAGGTCAGTTG
Organism: Halomicronema sp. CCY15110; assembly: GCF_016888165.1. Classification (GTDB taxonomy): domain Bacteria; phylum Cyanobacteriota; class Cyanobacteriia; order Phormidesmidales; family Phormidesmidaceae; genus Halomicronema. Next base: position 8,667 of record NZ_JACSWC010000183.1, read on the forward strand.
CTGGGCGGCAACGGCATCGCGATACCAGGGGCGACTTTTAAGATTAAAATCATCCGCTTTGAGCCAGGGGCCGCGATCGCCCTGGTCGGTCAGGGCATAAGTCCGCAACTGAGTTTCTCCAGGCTCCATGACGCGGGCCACTAACTGGTCGTCAGCTTCCACCCCCACACCAACGACCACTCCCGTTTCATACCCGATCGCGGTAATAAATAGCTCATCGTGTTGCGTCATTTCGGACCAGAGGTACCGCGTCAGGGTTTCTGGATCCCGCAAGTCAGTCAGATTGAACGAATAATGCGCCAGGGTGTTAGTAATGACGTCCTGGGGGATCTGCAAATATTCAGCGACGTGCAGTTCTGTCAGCGTGGTGATTTCATCCCACAGCTCATCGGCTAAGGCCTCGACGGTTTGCTGGCTGTTGCGAACGGATAGCCAGGCGACCAAGCCAATTGCCACTGACATCTGGGCCACAAAGGGCACGATTAAGACTAACTTTAGCGGTGTCTTAGCCAGCAGGCGATGCATGACATTCCCTGGTTTAGAGAGACTTAGCGGGGGTTAGCACAAACCACACGATTGCGGCCACTGGTCTTAGCTTGGTACAAAGCCTGGTCGGCCGCCTTGATCAGATAGTCAGGACTATCCTGATTTTGCGGCAGATCTGCCGCAACGCCGCAGCTCAATGTGATCAGCCCGAAGGGCGACTCGCGATGCTCAATGTTGAGCTGCGCCACCCCGGCCTGGATAGCGGCTGCGACTTCTAATGCCCCGGCGATTTCAGTATCGGGCAACACCACCGCGAACTCTTCGCCGCCATACCGCGCGACCAAATCAATCGTCCGCTTGACCGCTTGGCTCAGGGCTTGGCTCACTTGACGCAGGCACTCGTCTCCTTGGGGGTGACCATAGTGATCGTTATATCGCTTAAAAAAGTCGATGTCCAACATCAGCAGGGCGATCGCGGATTGCCGTCGGTGATGTTGCTGCCACACCTCGCCTAAATACTGGTCAAACCGTCGCCGGTTGGCTAATTGAGTCAGGGCGTCCGTAGTCGCTCGCTCGGCTAACTGAGCATGAAGTTCCGATTGCTGAATGGCCACTCCGAGTTGCGTAGCCAACCGTTGCAGCAGGCCAATGTCGAACTCATCCCACTGCCGAGTCGCCCGACAATGATGGGCAATCAACAGCCCCCACAAAGTATCGTCCCCTTGCAAAATCGGCACCACCAAATTGGCACGGACTTGGTAAGTGGCTAACAGTTGCCGATGACAGGCTTGGACATCAGCGGCGTCAATGTCCGCGATCGCCCTGACTCGGCCCGCTTGGTAACGTTCGACATAGCTATGGCGAAAGCACGGCTCCTCAAATTTGGTATAGAGAATGGATGAGATCTCTGGAGCGGTTGATTCGAAGGTGATGATGCCGCTCCAGTCAGGCTGGAAACGATAAATGAGGGCGCGATCGACGTCTAGAAACTGACGGACTTCGGCTACGGCGGTGCTGAGAATGTCATCGAACTTCAGGGACTGCCGGATTTGTTGCGCAATTTCGTCAATGAGTCGTTCCCGTGATAATTGGCTGCGGACGCGTTTGTGCGCTTTCTGTAAACCGGCCAGCGCCTGCCGCAGCTGCTGATTTTCGGCAATCAGGTCGTTCCTTTCTTGTTCCAGGGCCGCCATTCTGTCGTTCGGCTTAGACATCGGCTGCTGCTTCACCATGAGATTTTGAACATCTCCAAGGAAATATGTAATTGACGAGAAAAAGTGCAGCTGCGATCGCTGGAAAAGTGAACAAATAACCGCTCATTGGTGATACTCGGCGGCAACCTGCCCAGTTTTCGCAAACTCGGAACTGGTGGAGAATGACAATCGCGGCGATGGCCTGAAGCGGCTGTCCGGATTGGCAGGGATAGATATCAATGAGCGGTGCGGGCCAGCTAATCGCGGCACGATTGCCTACTAGCCTAGCTCTGCCCCGGTTCGCCATAGGCCATGCCATTGGCCTCAGCGTAGCGATGCATAAAGCGCATAAAGCGCTCCCAATAATCTTCGCGATCGATGGTGAGGGTACATTCCACCTGTTTGAGGTCGTCGCCCTCTGGCCCCGCAAAGATAAATTTCACCCCGGATGGCTCAATGGTGATGACGCCCTCACTATCGGTGAGCTTTAAGGCTTTGGCAAAGCGGCTACGAAAACTTTGGAACTGCTCGATCGCCTTCAGTTGCTCAAACAACAGCAGCACAATGCGATCGCCAGTCGCCTGATCCTGGCGCAGACTGACACCACTAATTTCTTCGGCAATGCCGTCGTAAAACTCGACTGTAGGCGTTTCGGCAGTCATGACTTGCGTACCCAACTTAAACCTTTAGTATACCGAGAAGTCCTTTAGCGCCCGAGCCGATAGCCTTTGCCGTACACCGTGTGAATCAGCGGCAACATGCCCTTCGGCTCAATTTTGCGGCGCAGCAAGCGCATTTGGGCGGCTAATACGTTGCTAGCCGGTTCTTCCAGATCGGCCCACACCGCTTGGTGAATCTGGCTGCGGGTCAGTACTTGATCGGGATGCCGCAAAAAGTAGCCCAGCAACTGCGTCTCTTTTTCGGATAATTCGATGGTTTCGCCTTGGCGATAGGCGAGCTGATTGGCTTCGTCTAAGGCCAAATCTTCGTACTGGAGCCGGGGCGATCGCTCGGCACTTTCTAGCGTTGGGAGACGCCGCAGCAGAGCCCGCACCCGCGCCAGCAGTTCCCGCAGCTCAAAGGGTTTGACGATGTAGTCGTCAGCCCCCGCATCTAATCCAGACACGCGATCGTCCAGCGTATCTTTGGCCGTGAGAAAAAGTACGGGGGTGGCATTGCCCTGCGATCGCACCTGCCGACAAATGTCTAAGCCGCTGTGGTGCGGCAACATCCAGTCCAAGATCAGCAAGTCATAGCTTTGTGTCGTTGCCAGTTGCAGCCCAGCTTGACCGTTAAACGCCAAGTCCACGTCATAGCCTTCGCGTGTCAAGACTCGACTCAACGGTTCAGCCAATTCAGCTTCGTCGTCAACCAGCAAAATTTTCATCAATTCGTTCGCCGATCAATCCACAAACGCCTTGACTAGCATACGACGCACGGGGCAGCAGCGTAAGGCGGATGGCAGCGCCCGGCAGCGCTGCCGCGATCGGCGTCAGCAGGCGCTAAACCGCAATTTCATCAAAGCGGTAGATGACGACGCCCGATTGGGGATGATTATCAATCGCGACATAGCCAGACCGGGCCATATCACTGAGCAATGCTTCCGCTTCCTCAAAGCTAAGCCCGGTATCTAGCACTGCCTGCGTGACGGATAGCTGTCCCGCGTTTTGCTTAGCAGCCTGCAGCAGCTTCACCATTTTCTGTTCTCGTGTTGGCGATCGCTGGGTTTGTGCCGTCGTTATGGGCTGGTTCAGCACGTCGTAGAGGTCGTTGCCGTAGACAGCCCGCAACCGCCGGAGGTCATGCTCTTCAGTCATGCCTGGCACCAAAAAAACGTCGATAAATTGCCCGATGCCAAACAGCCCTAACGTAAAGAACCAGATCAACCCACTGGTAATTTTGCCGTTATAGAGTCGGTGCAAGCCCGAAAATCCGAAAAAGCCACCTAACCAGAGCAGATAAGACAGGGTCAATCGTTGATGGCTGGCAGAGGACGCCATAACTGTCATTCCTAAAGACAACGACCCGATCTTAGTGAATTCACTGAAACGCTGGCGTCGTAGGATCCCCCCGCTGGGGGTAGGGTTTTTCCGGCAAAAAATTTTGTGAAGCCAGCCTTTCACAGCGGCTGCCATCTTTGCCAACGCAGTTGCCGACGCGGCGATAACCGATCGCACCGCCTGATCATCGCCGCATTCAGGCAGCGCCGCAGTCAGGACAGGGATTAGCACATTGCCATGTGAGCGATCGACAGCCAAACAGAAAAAGATTGCAAATCCCCGCAAAAATCGTTACATTTGTTTACATTCGCAATCATCAGTCTCATTGTTTCGATGCTTGCGCCTCATTTTAATATCGCTGCCATATCAACCCTCAAATTCATGGAAATTGTGCAACTCCTCAAAAGTTATTCCGCTGGTCGTCGCGATTTTAGCGGCGTCGATTTTCGTGAAGCTTGGATGCCTGGTTTACAACTCAGACAGGCCATTCTCCAAGGGGTTGATTTAACGGGCAGTAACTTAAGCCATAGCCTGCTGTCAGAAGTCAATTTTTCTAGGGCAATGCTGTGGCGGGCAAATTTGAGCCATGCCACGCTCTGCGACAGCTCGTTTGAGCGGGCAACGCTAATTCGGTGCCAGATGGTAGGCAGCAATTTGCAAGGTAGTTGCTTCGCGGAAGCTGATTTGCGCTTGGCTGATCTCCGTAACGCTAACTTGAGCCACGTAGCGCTACGGGGGGCACAACTCTGCTATGCCGATTTGACTGGGGCCACCTTGCGCGGCATCGATTTTAGAACCGTGGATTTGACCGGAGCCATTTTGGCCGATGTCCGTTTGATTGACTGTGATTTTACTCAGGCGCAGTTGCAACATGCTGACGCCTCGATTCAGCGGCAAATGTCGGCTGAGCGGCCTGTAGCAATCGATCGCGATCGCCGCCTCACCGCTTAGGTGCAGCCTTGTCGGGCGCTCAATCTCCCCCCAGACCACAGGGCATCCCTAGTTTCGGGGAACTTTCATAGCCAGGGTTCAAGAGGTCAGCAAGTCGCTGCGCCATAACTGGGCACGACAAAGGAGGGCGCTAAAGCGGGAGATTAGCTGCTTGTGTTCTTGAGAAGGCGATTGGGCAAACAGCTCTAACTTGACGATCACCTTGGCAATCGTCTGGGCTTCAATTTTAGGGACACCTTCACGCACTAGCTTTTGCCAATAAATAATGCTGAGGCTGCGATAGTCATTCGCGATACCAATGGTCGGAGCAGGGGCTGTCATCACGGTCATGATTTTCACTGAAGTCTCATCTTCTTCAATTCTTCATGATGCGCTGCAACTTTTCCGTGATTACACGGGTGATTGCTGCGTGATAATTGTGGGCCGATTCAGTGATGCACAACAGATCCGTCCGTGACGACGGCATGAGCCCCGGCGTGATGAGCTTGGCCGATATCTGTGATCAGCATCATCGGCCATCGCGATCATCTGGGGCGTAAGGGTATCCCTCGCTGCCGAAAGCTTTCAAAATCAATCACTTTGGCACTGCGGGTCGTTGCCCACACCTCATCGGCAAAGTGGATGAAGGACGGTAGCGTTATTAGCTTGAGTTGGCCCACATGGCGATCGGCCTTGGCCGCCACTTGCACCACTTGCGGCGCAGTATTCTCACCGGATTGTACCCAGTGGACAGCGCCATCTTCGATGACCAAATGTTTATTGTGCAGGGCACTGCATTCTGCCCCCTCAAAAAACGCCAAAATCTTGCGGATCATTTGTAGTGATACCTGTCGTCGCAACTGGCGAATGGCCCGCAGTTCTAAAATTTGTTCCCAAGTGTAGTAGGGTTGCGGCACGGTATCGCCCGCGCGGGCGATCGGTACAACCAGACCTGTCTTCGCTAGGTAGGTTAGTCGGGCGGGACTGGTGCGGGTTAGAACAACGGTCTCGCGGCGAGTAAAACGCTGCATCAGTGAACCTCACTGCAAAGAAACAGCCAAGCGATCAACCACAGAGAAATCTGTCAAGCTTTTGCTCACTTTACGCTAGATATCCCAGAATCTCCTAGATACAAATGCTCTATTGACGCTAGGTATAGTGATATTGCGAGCCCAGAATGATGAATCACGAGGGTCGCAGGCAATTACTAAGAAATATGCTGTGCCACCAGACTCACCGTCTGGGGCATCCCAACTTTGGCAAAGTCGGCGAAGTTGCCCACCCGATGGGGAGAAAGCTCCGTACCGGCAGGAGTTTAGGATTTGATGTCATGGCTAGCCCGTTGGGAGAGACAGCCAGACCGGGCTGTCGAACTGACGTCAAAGCATCGCCAATGTCGTTAAAACGCTTCCGCCCAGGCGTCTCCAGCGCTGGGAGCGTCGGCGAAGGTAAGGGGGCAGGGGCCTTGGGCTTCGGCTTCGGATAGTAAGGCAATCATGTGAGGCACAGGACGCGGCACGTATTCCACCAAGGATTCGCCTTTATAAGTGAGGGAGGTACTCGCGCCAGAATCGACCATCATGGCATCGCGGAGTCCTAATTGATGGAGCAGCGCCCCTAGACCGACGGAGTCAATGCGGTCTTTGGTAACGCCGATGACGGGTTGTCCGGCATTGTTAATCCCCCAAAAGGCGCGGTGGCGTAGGGCATCATAGTCAAACAAGGTGCCAAAGGAAGATGCGGGTTGGGGTTCGCCATCACGCACGAGCCAAGCCGCCCCCACAAAGGCATCGGTCACGTCAGACATTTCGGACTGGATGCCGCGCAGGGTGTTGTGCTTGGCCGCCTCAAAGGGCACAAATTTCACTTCATCAGCACTGATGAGCGCTAGGGGACGGCTATCGAGCAGGGGATTTTCGCTGGGATTGCCCGGCACAAAGGTTTGCGTCGCTTGACTCAGCACCGGCCCAATCATCACGTTGGAATCGAGATACCGCAGGTTAAAGAACGCACCATCGACGGCAGCAGTGGCGTTAGTCCGGGCGAGGATTTCGGGGAGTTGATAACGACTGTCGGCATGAACGGTGCCAGGCCGCCCGCCGGTAATCAGCGCGAGGGGCACGGCCTCCGTCTCCAACTGCTCGATGACACGAATCGGAGAATAAAAGTCAAAGGTGCTGGGGCTCACGACCGCCATGCCCAAGCCTTCCCAAGCATCGGGAATGACACTCTCTAGCTGAGACTGACCAAAGCGGCCGATGCTGAGGAGATCATCAGATTCGCCCGCGAACCACTCGGCGTCATTGCTCATGGTGAGGGCGGCATCGTACCCGGCAGCGGCGACTGCCGCCGCCACGCGCTCATCGTAGTTGCCTTCGGGATAGGTGAAGTAGCGGATGGGAATGCCCAGTTGCGCTTCTAACCGCTGCTTCGACTCGACTACTTCACGCTGGAGTTCGGCGTCGCTGAGTTCCCGCAGATCGCTGGGGTGCATGACACTGTGGGCAGCAATGGTGATTAGCGGGTCGGCGGCCATCTCTTGGGCGTGCTCCCAGGTGACGGTCGATCGCCCCACCACCTCACCATCCAGCTTGCCCGTAAAGAGGGAGAAGACCGCCGGATACTGGTACTGCTTCAGCAGTGGGTAGACGTGGGTGTAGTGGCCGACATAGCCATCATCAAAGGTCAGCAGTACGGGTTTGGGCGGCAATGGTGCCCCCATCCGGAGATGATCGTAAAGCTGGTCAAAGGAAATCGGCGTGAGTCCTTCCTCGTCAATACGCGCCAGGTGGGCGGCAAACTCTTCGACGGTGACATCAAAGAAGACTTCTTTTTCTGCCAGGATGTCGTGATACATCAATACGGGGACGCGAGCGGTACGGGCGGCTTCGTGGATGTTGGGCCAGGGGGCGGCACGAAACTGGCCCACAAAGCTGGGGTTGACGGCCTGGGTGAGCGCGCCAAGGGCGAGACTGGCCGGGCCGGGAGCGATCGCCCCGGGCTCGCCACTATTTGTCGTGCCTGACTGGGGCGGGGCAACACAGAGATAGCTAGCAGAAATTTCGCCCGGGAAAGCCCCTAAGCCTTGAGTACTAACGTTGTGCGCGATCGCCCCCAGCGTCGTCATTTTAGGCATCGCAGCGGCAGCTTCATTGCGGCTGAGAGAGAGCTTTTGGGTGAGGGTGCGGAAATTAATATCCGCAGGAACCTCTAGGGCGATTTGACCAGAGGTGAGCGAGAGTTGTGGCCGCAACGTAATCACCGCCGAGGTCGTAGCCCCCACGACAAAGCAAAAAATCCCGACTTTCGCTAACAGCCACGCTTTGGAGGGAATAGCCGGCACAGCGGCCTCACTCGCAGCGGCGACATCCGGCTGCGTGAGGTCATCAGCATTACCGGGCTCGGTAGGCTCACTTTCGGGTAGGCACGCTTCGGGCTGAGGCGTTGCATCTGCTGCTGCCGAGTTGTCCACTGATTTATCCATACAAGCTACCGTTCTACTCCTGCCAAGCCAGCCCTACTTATCTAAGCAAACATTATGCAGAAGCCGGTCGCTTTTTTCGCTAATAGGCCGGGGTTTTTGGGTTAAGAAATGAGGCAGCGGATTTAAGGATGCCTTAAATCCCTCCTGCGAGCTCTAATGATCCACACCAGAAGCAGCGACCCGAGACGCACTGAAGGCCAAGCTCGGCGCGGCTTGCTGCTGCGCTTGCTGACGGCTCCAGCGTTGATAATCGCTGGCCAACTGATGCATGAGCCGATGCTTAATGGTATTCAGCACCCCGCGCAAAATCTGGTTGCCCGTGGTTTCCAGGATGGCGTGCGGGGTCAGCGCCAAAATCGGCGGCAACCCAATGGCGATCGCCAGATCCACGTCCCCCGTCAGGTCAGTCACGGTAGCTTGTTCCGTCAGCTGCAACTGCCCCTGCAAATTGAGCGCAAACTGCTCGTTAATAAATTGATTGCCCTTAATCCAGCAGTCGAGCGATCGCACCGTCAGCACATGATCATGGCTCGCATCAATTTGCAAATCCACCACGGGGCGGATATTCAGCATTAAAAATTGAAAGCCGCGCAGATGAAATCGAAAAGTATCGTCACTCAGCTCCTCAACTTGATCGGGGTTCATCAAGGCGTGTACCAAGCGCCGAGGTTGCTTGAGATAGTGACTCAGCGGTACCGCATGACGGGCGATCTGCATGTTTGCAGTTTGTTGGGCAGTAAGGCGAAGCATGAAGTTGGTGGGTGACAAGTTCTGAATGGGTGCAGCAGCCGTCTACAGGCTGAATGTCGACTTAGAGGTGAAATCATTATGCCGTGTAAATACTGACCCCTTACTCATATTGTTAACACCTCTTCATATCTTTGTGTGGGCTTGTAACAGTGCGGATATCGCGCTTGGCATCAACCATTGGGCGCGTGGTGGCGACCTGGGCCGCGTTGCCGCAGATCAGGTCCAGATGCTGGTACGCTTTGTGCCCAACGGGGGAGCCCCCGACGATCGCAGGAACCCGGTGGTCCCGCCGCTGGGCAGGTTTTCTTCTAATGTGGTGTAGAGATTGTGTACATGACATCTTTGAAGCGACTTTTATGGCTGTAAGCATTGCTCATTTGGGGCCACGGGGCACGTTTTCTGAACAAGCAGCGTTGGCGTTTCAAGCCTGGCTCCAGGAAAACGAGGGTCAAGAGAGCGCTTTGATCGCCTATCCCAGCATCTTGCAGGCCATTCAAGCGGTGGCTGAGGGGGCAGTGTCGTTAGCCATCGTGCCGGTCGAAAACTCGATTGAGGGAAGCGTGGCCGTGACCCTCGATACCCTCTGGCAGTTGGAGTCTTTGCAAATTCAGCAGGCTTTGGTGTTGCCAATTCGCCACAATCTCATTACCCATGCCAGCACGACTCAGGCCATCGAGACCATTTATTCCCATCCGCAAGCGCTCGGCCAGTGCCAGCAGTGGCTGACGCAGCACTGTCCGCAAGCCACTCTGGTACCGACCCGCTCCACCACTGAATCCCTGCAGCATTTGAACGACCATGTGACGACCGCCGCGATCGCCTCCACCTGGGCGGCGGCCCTCTACAACCTGCCAGTGTTGGCTCCCACCATTAATGACCAACCGGATAACTGCACCAAATTTTGGGTGTTAAGCACCACGACGGCTGCCCAGGGCAATCACACCTCATTGGCCTTTAGCCTGCCGATTAATGCGCCGGGTGCCTTGCTCAAGCCCTTGGAGATTTTTGCCCGCGCCCAGATCAACTTGAGCCGGATTGAGTCGCGACCCACGAAGCGATCGCTAGGGGAATATCTCTTTTTCCTTGATCTGGAGGCGAGTCTGGCCGCCGCGCACACGCAAGACACCCTGCGCGCCCTCGCCACCTGTACTGAAAAAATCAAACTATTTGGCAGCTATGACACCATCGCCGTGGCCGCCCAGGCTACGATCCCCTAGCAGCCGCTACACCCAGTCAGCGTAGGGATCTGCAACTAAATTAAGTACCTGATCAAGCCGGTTTCGACTCCGCTCAACTCTCGATACTGGTAGGTTGAGCGAAGTCGAAACTCGGTTCATGGGGATCTTTTTTGCGCACAAGTCTCTTAGTCGACGGTTGATGTCGTAGTGCGCGTTGTATCCATGCACGGCTGGACTGCTGGAAATTGATGGAGAGACACCCCAGGCAACTGTCCCAGTCCCACGTCGGGGGCGAGGTTCAGACGTGACTGGAATTTCTGACGAATCATCCGGAGCGATCGCACTAGCTTCGTAAAAGAAACATAAAGCTATTTCATGAGTCATAAATCTCATGTGAAGTTAGGCCAGATCCTACCCCCTTGGGAGTAGCGATTCTCCATCTGTGCACACGCTTGGAACTGACCTCATGCCAGCCCTCAAACTGTCACAGCCAGCAGCAGCTTTCTGCGCAATCTCTCGGAGCCCGTCTGTAGAGACAAGTGAGTTACAGGGATGTCTACCCCCGAGAAGCACTATGCATACTCCTGCGATCGGCACTACCGCAACGATTCATCGCTCCGTCATCCCCGAGGTATCCCCTTGGCAGCGGCTCCCGCTGCAGCAGTTGACTAATTATGAGCGGATTGATCATCAATTTTCAGGACATCAAGTTTGGTTTGAATCGGCAATTGCCTTGCGCCCCTCTAATCCGGCCTTTCAAGCCCGTGAATCCACGCTGACCTTGATGTCTCAGGCCCGCGACACCGGGCTGAAAGTGACCTTGGGGGAGGCCATTACCGAAATCGATTTCGGCTTCATCAGCAGCGCTCCCCTCACCATCTCTTGCCTAGATGCCCAAGGCCATTGCGTTGCCCTCTGGCAAGCGGACCTAGACGCCCAGCCCACAACGCTAACCAAAACCGCTGGGCGACCAATGGCCCAAGGCGTCTCTCTCGATACTCGCGGCACTAAGACAGTGCGAATCGACTCGCGGGCACCCTTTGTGTTGACCCGCTTTTGGATCAAGCAGGCCGCAGATTAATAGGCTTGTTGCGAAATAACGAAAGAAATCGCTGAAATGCTTGTACAGCAAGGTCTTCAAGGATTCCTAGCGCAATT
>NZ_JACSWC010000184.1 GCF_016888165.1 Halomicronema sp. CCY15110
GGCCTGTCATCATTTAGTCATCAAAGCCTTGCGGCAAAAGGACGACAGGCCCTAGTTTATTTCAGGAGTGCGGGCGCAGTAATGCTGATCCCACCAGGTCTCTGGAATTAATTGATGACGCACCCTAGGCCCCACGCCTCAACCAGATTAATTAATTGATTGCTAACGTTCAGGTTTGCCAACGTTGAGCATTGATGAGGGTTTTAGTTTGCAAAAAACTGTTATCAGTGAACAATCAATACGATTTAGCAGGCAACTCTGGTTTCTCTTGTCAGAGTAGAAATATACGTTTTTCTGATCGAGATCGGGAGGTCATTATGGCGATTGCCACTACTAATCCGACCAATGGTAAATGCCTGAAGACATTTGACGCTCTCAGCTCAGCGGCGATCTCTGACCGCATTGACCGCGCCCAAGGGGCGTTTGAGCAGTATCGCCACACTTCGTTTCAACAGCGGGCAACTTGGTTGCAGTTTGCCGCCGATCTTTTAGACAACAATAAGCAAGCCTACGGCGCAATCATGACCCAGGAAATGGGGAAACCGATTAAAAGTGCGATCGCGGAAGTGTCTAAATGTGCCTGGGTTTGTCGCTTTTATGCCGAACATGCGGCGGATTTTTTGAAGGATATTCCCGCCATTACCGACGCCAGCCAGAGCTTTGTGCGCTATCAGCCATTGGGCATTGTGCTCGCCGTGATGCCGTGGAATTTTCCGTTCTGGCAGGTCTTTCGATTTGCCGCACCGACGCTGATGGCGGGCAATGTGGCCCTGCTGAAACATGCTTCCAACGTGCCCCAGAGTGCCTTATTGATCGAGGAAATCTTCCGTAAAGCGGGATTTCCGGAGCATGTCTTTCAAACGCTGCTGATTGGGGCCGATGCCGTGGCGGCAGTGGTGACGGACGATCGCGTGAAAGCGGCCACCCTGACCGGGAGTGAACCGGCAGGGGCGGCGCTGGCCTCACTAGCGGGTAAACACATCAAGCCCACGCTGTTGGAATTGGGTGGGACGGATCCATTCATCGTTATGCCGAGCGCCAATCTGGATGACGCGATCGCCACAGCGGTAACGGCGCGCATGTTAAATAACGGCCAATCCTGTATTGCCGCCAAGCGATTTATTGTGCATGAAGCGATCGCTGATCAGTTCATCCAGGGATTAACCGCTAAATTCCAAGCGCTGAAAGTGGGTGATCCAACTGCGATCAACACCGACATTGGTCCCCTGGCGACTCCCGGCATTCGAGACGAATTGGCAGCGCAAGTCGAGACCTGTCGTGAGCAAGGAGCCAACGTCCTGATCGGCGGTGATGTCGCGGCCCTGGTGGCAACTTTGCCGCCCGAACTCCGCGAGGGCAACTTTTATCCACCCACGATTTTGGCGGATATTCCCCCCGGCACCCCGGCGGATCAAGAGGAGTTCTTTGGTCCCGTGGCGCTGACGTTCCGGGTGCCCGACCTGGCGGCAGCGATCGCCCTAGCGAATAGCACGCCCCTCGGGTTGGGTGCTAGTGCCTGGACGCAAGACGCTGACGAGTGCGATCGCTTGGTCAACGAGTTGGAAGCGGGGGCCGTCTTTATCAATGGTCTGGTGAAATCGGACCCGCGCTTGCCCTTTGGCGGCATCAAGCGATCGGGCTATGGCCGCGAACTGGGGCGCGAGGGCATTCTGGCTTTCGTCAATCAAAAGACTGTGTGGATTAAATAACGCGAGGACTGACAGGAAATGAATACCGCCGAGCTGCTGGTGCAATGTCTCGAAAATGAAGGCGTCGACTATATTTTTGGCGTCCCCGGAGAGGAAAACCTCGCCGTTTTGCAAGCCCTGAAAAAGTCCTCCATTCAGTTCATCACCACCCGCCATGAACAGGGAGCCGCCTTTATGGCCGATGTGTATGGTCGGCTGACGGGCAAGGCGGGCGTGTGCCTGTCGACCTTGGGGCCAGGGGCCACCAACTTGATGACCGGGGTCGCCGATGCCAACCTCGATCGCGCCCCCCTCGTGGCCATTACGGGTCAAGTCGGCACCGATCGCATGCATATCGAATCGCACCAGTATCTCGATCTGGTGGCGATGTTTTCCCCCGTCACCAAATGGAATGCGCAAATCGTGCGCCCCAGCATCACCCCCGAAATTGTCCGCAAAGCCTTTAAGCTCGCCCAGACCGAAAAACCCGGCGCGGTACATATTGACCTGCCGGAAAACATTGCTGACATGCCCGTGGAAGGTTCGCCCCTGCGGCGCGACAATCGCGAAAAGTCCTTCGCTTCTTTCCAAAGCATTCAGCAGGCATCAGTCGCCATTTCCCAGGCCACCAACCCGCTGATTTTGGTCGGCAACGGGGCCATTCGGGCCAACGCCAGCGATGCCCTGATCAAGTTCGCCACCGAGTTAAACCTACCGGTGGTCAACACGTTTATGGGCAAGGGCGTGTTGCCCTATACCCATCCCCTAGCGCTGTGGACTTTTGGCCTGCAGCAGCGCGATTTCATTTCCTGCGGTATCGAACGGGCGGATCTGATTATCGCCGTGGGTTACGACTTGGTGGAATATTCCCCCAAAAAGTGGAACCCGGAAGGCGACCTGCCCATTTTGCACATCAACTCGACTCCAGCGGAAATTGACAGCAGCTACATTCCCCGTACGGAAGTGGTGGGCGATATCGCTGACTCGTTAGAGGAAATCGCGAAGCGAGTCAACCGCGAAGGTCGTCCCGACCCGATTAATGTGCAACTGCGGGACGAAATTCGGGCCGACTATCAGCGCTATGCCGATGACTACGGCTTTCCGGTGAAGCCCCAAAAGTTGATTTATGACCTGCGCCAGGTGCTGGGGCCAGAAGACATTCTGATCTCTGATGTGGGGGCTCACAAAATGTGGATTGCCCGCAACTATCACTGCGATCGCCCCAACACGTGCCTCATTTCCAACGGCTTTGCCTCGATGGGCATCGCCATCCCCGGCGGCATCGCTGCCAAACTGGTGCATCCCGCTCGCAAGGTGATTGCGGCGACGGGAGACGGTGGTTTTATGATGAATTGTCAGGAACTGGAAACCGCGCTACGGTTGGGCACGGCGTTCGTGACGATCATCTTTAATGATGGCGGCTATGGCCTGATTGAGTGGAAGCAGCACAATCAGTATGGCGAGTCCAACTTCGTCCATTTCAATAATCCCGATTTTGTGAAGTTCGCAGAATCCATGGGTCTCAAGGGCTATCGCGTGACCTCGACCGAAGACCTGGTGCCGACGCTCAAAGAAGCGTTAGAGCAAGATGTGCCAGCGGTGATTGATTGCCCCGTCGATTATCGCGAAAATCTCTTGTTCAGTCAGCAAACTCGCGACTTGACGTGCTCCATTTAACGTCTTCGGACTGGCAGTTTTGCCTGCGCTGGACGGTGGCGACGACTGTCGCGATCGCCCTTTGCAATCCCCTCGGCGCTATCGGCTTGTTTAGCGGGCCGGTAATATTAGCGATCGCCCAGAGCTGGGCCATGCATCCCCACTGGCCGCACTATCGGTGGTGGGGCCTCGCGACCATCATTGGCAGCTATTGCGCCATTTTCACCCTGGTGGCGCTGGTGCTGTGGTCGCGGTGGCCGGTGTTTGTCATGGTGTTTGTCTGTGGGGCGATCGCCGCCCTGCCCCACATGCTGGTGTTGCGCCACTATCGCCAGCCCTGGCGCTGGTGGCCTTGGATCAATGCCGCCATTCTCACCCTCAGCCTTTTCTGGTTTATGCCCAACGTCATCAACGCTGCCATCTACGGCAACAGTCGCGGCATGGGGGAGTGGCTGGCCCTCGCCACGCTAACGGGACTGATCGGCAGTAGCTTAAAAGGCTTTGCCCTCACCCAAGTGCTGCGATCGCGCTAGGGCATTTAACCAGGTTGATGAGCACAGGATTCACAGACGCCAAAGAATTCCGAAGTGTCGCAGTAGATTGTGAACAATCCGGCAATGGCGCTTCCAGGTCCGCCACCGGGCAGGCGCTGATGGGCAATAAGGGACTTGCGCGAAAAAAAGATCCCCATGAACCGAGTTTCGACTTCGCTCAACTCTCGATACTGGCAGGTTG
>NZ_JACSWC010000185.1 GCF_016888165.1 Halomicronema sp. CCY15110
CGTCATCACCGTGAGGGCCTGCTGGTAGGCGGTGATCGCCTGCTCGATATTCGCCGCTTTGTCCCCCCGGATGCGGTTACGGTAGGCGTTTGCCAGATTCATCATGGTAGTGGCCCACTCGACGGGCATCGCCGTTTGCGTCCTCACCGTGAGGGCCTGCTGGTAGGCGGTGATCGCCTGCTCGATATTCTGGGCGCGATTACCCAGGGGATTTTGGGCCAAACTATTGCCCAGATTTCCCTGAAGTGCCGCCCAAAGCTCCTTGTTGCCCTGGTGAGACACTAGGGTTAGTGCCTGACGGCACAGTTCCACCCGCCGCCCCATCTGCCGGATATCTTGCACAGGCTGCGACAGTTCTTGCAAAATCTGCTGCAAATCGCCGGTATTTCCAGAACTTGGAGCACTTTCACTGACCCTGGACCCCATGGCTGCCATTATTGCCGCCCGCAACTCTGGCCGACTCTGCAATAGCTTTTCTAAGTCCTCTGGCGAGTTTAGGTCTACCCCACTCTGAGCGAGTTCCATCAGCAGTTCTTTTAGGGGGGCTGGCAGCTCCTCTAAAGGGTTGGTGGGAGGTGTCGGCTGGGGTGCTGTTGTGGTCGCGGCCACCGGCAACCCCGATTCCAGCACCTGGATCAACTGCGGCCGGGGCACTCCCGTCAGACCTGGCTCCAGCCAATCGTCTTGCCACGCTGCCCCCAACCCCTGCCGCAGCCGCAGGATCAATGCCTGGGCCTGAGCCTGGTCTTCCTCTCGGCTCGTCTGCTCCGCTGGGGAAAAGAGCAACGACGGCGTTTGCCCTGGTCGGTAAATTAATAGGGGCCGATCCAAAGTGGCGGCGACCCGCCCACAGTCGGGGCAAACCATCCGGTGCAGTTTACCCCGCTGAATTCGCTTTAGCAGGTCGGGACGTTCTACCCCGTCCACAATTTGCCAGCACTGCGCCGCAAACTCTGTTCGGCAGCTTGGGCAGCTTAAAGAGACCGACTCGGCGTAGGAATACCCCATTACGATACTCAACTTTACGACTGGTAGAGGAGCGTTGGCCCACGGCAAGAAGACATATCGTTGCTTATGCGGCCAATGCCTTGCTTCTACAGTGCCCAAAACCTCGATTTCGCATACGGTGTACCCGGACATCCAGGTTTGTGGAGATTGGCATCAATAAGCCGAGCCATACCCATTAACTAACAATTGGCTAAGTCAGTCTCGGTTTAAGGTTTTCGCCGCCGCACCAGACGATGCCCCCGCAACTCTGCGCCATGCTCGGCTAAACACTGCTCCCAACCTTGACGGTCAAAGATGGCTTTCGGGTCTTCCAGTAAACCCCACTTGCGCTCTTGTTGGCTGAGCTTAGCGAACTTGGCATAGCCCGGATAATCCTCGGTGATGAGCTGATTTTTTTGATGCAGCAGGGGCGGGTTGTCCAGGTCGTAGTCGCGGTAGCGAACGTGGAGATCACGGAGGCCAATCGTCATGCTGGTGTGCAGTGCCGGGTGCGGCTCCTGGTCAAAGCCGGGATAGAACAGATAGGTGATCTGCGGCTTCTGGACGTGGAACTTCACCGCCGTCGCTGTTTCCGGGCGGCCAATGGTGCGGGAGGCGCAGCCTTCGTAGAGGCGCAGCAGGGGGTCGAGTTGATCCAGGGCGGAGACATGCACCCACAGGGAATTGGGTCGCTGCTGCCCAATCGCACTCTGGCGACATCGTTCTGCCATCAGCTCTGTGCGCCCTAAGCTCATCAGCATCAGGTCAGCAGCGGTGCAGGCTTGCTGATAGCTGCCGAAGAGGGCTTTGATATCGGTGCGAATGGTGGGGGAGAGATCTTTGAACTTGGGTCGTTTGCCGAAGTGGCTGAGGGCGAGGTATACCAGCAGATCATGGCGGCGTTTGTCGGCGATGGCGTCCCATTCCCCGGCATCGGTGGCTTGCAGGATGACTTTGAAGGCTCGCTTGATGCTGCCAAACGTCTTCGGTAAGGGCGCACAGCCATGCGCCCCTACATCGGTGGTGATTTCTTCGGGGGTAGGAAGGCGACCGCGATCGGTGTAGAAGTCCATCAGCGGTTGCAGCAGTTCGCGGTATTCCTCAAATTTGTTGACCTTGAGGCGAATGCGGGGCGCGGTGGCGCGGGAGCGGAAGCGAGAGGCGCGGAAGCCTTCGGCCTGGGCTTCATCACGGAAGACGAAATAGATCCCCAAGGCAACCGGAATCGAGTCAACGCCTAAAACTTGGTCGATGTAGGACTTCAGTTCTTCCTGCTCGTAGTATTTCTGGAAGGTGTTGCGGCTGGTGATGATGCCGTCGCCGTAGGCAATGACACCACGGGTACGGTCATCAATTAAAACTTGAGCCGCGACAATCAGCACCTTCTGAGCCAATCCCCAGGCATTAATCAGCGCTTCCCGACGCTCGGCAGTATCTTCGATGACGTTGATGATGTAACCCAGGTTGACCACGTCGGCTGGGGTCTGGAGCACATCGGGCTGAAAGTGCGGATCCCAGCCAGAACTGTTTAGCCCCAGTCGCTTGATGTACTCGATGTCGGCCCCGTGACCACAACCGTAGTCGAAGTAGGTGGTGTCGGGCGGAAAGAGATCCGCTTCGACGGCGAGGCGGACGGGTTTGGAGGCAGTGACGCGGGCGATCGCGGCTTTGTGGCGCTGAATCTTGGGTTTCGCTTGAGTGGGCTTTGCCCCGGTTTGAATGGGGCAGGCGAGGGCGTGGTCGTGGATGACGAGGGTGCGATCGCGCAGCCGCTGTTCCCAGGCATTACGGAGACCAATGCCCCGCGAGTCTTCTAGTAGCCCCAGAACTTCCTCTTGCTTCGTCAGCCACGCAAAGGTGTTGTAGTGGGGATAGTCGCGAGTGACAAAGGTTTCCTTGCGATGTAACACCGGAGGATTATCGGTCGTGCTGTAGTCCCGTTCTCCAGCTTTCAGCGTCTTGAGATTGACCTGAATGCTACTTTGCAGGGCAGGGTGTGCCTCTGTGTCGAAGTCGGGATAAAACAGATAAACAATCTGAGGTTTGTTGAAGCTGAACTTAACAATCGTTGCGGTTTCAACTTGAGAGGATACCTTTCTAGCTAGCTGCTCTAGCTCTTGGAGGTCAGACTCTAGCTGAGATAGTGCCGAGGCATGAACATACAGGGCATCCGGCAGGAGCTTACCAACCCGGCTACGTTTGCAAAGCTGGATAGTACTGATCTCAGTTATTGAAATCCCAGGCATTCTGAGGGCAAAGCTGCTTAAACAAATTTATGAGAGCCATCTTACCGAGAACTCCCAAAAATGTTCTGTAGATTGGTAGCCAAGATCAATTCCAAGTATAGGGTCTAATTTAAGTTGATTTAACCTCAGCCACTCCACATATAGTGTTGAACCTTGTAATATGGCGGCTACATCGGTCACTCCTTGGGCTGGGTTTCTCAACAGTTAGTTACATGACCGATTGCATTGAGAGCTTATACTCAGATAATTTAGTACACGGGTTCTATAGTCGGCACTATGGCAAGACAGACAACACTCGATATCGATGAGGTGACAACGTCTAAGTTGACGGTGTTTGCTCGTCATGAAACCTTTCATCCGCGCTTTGGTTGGTTGAAGAAAGGCTTCGATCGTGCCGCCGAGAACCCTAAGGTTTTCCTCGAAGATAATGCACCTGTCCGTCTGGGAGTCGGCAAGAATATGGTGCGTTCGATCCGATATTGGTGCAACGCCTTTGAGCTGCTGGAAGGCGATGGGCCGACCCAATTTGGAGAAGCGCTGCTGAGCAATGCAGGATGGGATTCCTATTTGGAAGATCCGGCTTCCCTGTGGCTGTTGCACTGGCAACTGCTCCAGCAGCCTTGCCACGCGACGGCTTGGCACTTTACCTTCAATCACTTCCACAAGGTCGAGTTTACTTACGAAGACCTGTACTACGCACTCTGCGAGTACCGCGATCGCGAAGCCACTCGCATTGCTGATTCCTCGATCAAAAAAGACGTGAGCTGCATTCTGAGGATGTATGCCGGGCAAAATGCTAAAGCATCTTTAAGTGAAGATGCCTTAGAGTGTCCTTTCACTGATTTGCGGCTCATTCAGACCGCTGGAGATAAGCGCCACTACGCTTTTCGTATCGGCCCCAAACAGAACCTGCCGGCTGAAATCATTGTTTATGCTGCACTGATTTTTGCTGAAGGTGCATCTAAGACAGCCCGAACCATTTCTATCGCGAATTTGTTGTATGACATCGGCAGCCCTGGACTGATTTTCAAGCTGAATGAGTCAGCCCTTTGTGATGCGATTGAGCGGGTTAAACATCCTTTCAAGGAGCTGAGCATTGACGATGCTGCGGGCAAACTCCAGTTCACATTTAGGACAGAGCACCCGAGTGAGCTAGCAAAGCAGGTTTTGGCCAGCTACTACGATGACCAGCAAGGGGAAGCGAGATGACTGAGAGAGCACTTTCGACCTATTTCAGCCTGAATCGTCGCTACTACCGCTCGGTCAACCTGGTGCGGGATTTAGACAAACCTGACTCCGTTCAAGGTTATGTGCCCACTGAGCGGTCTGTTGATGCCCTGCGCCGCATCCTGGGGGCGCTGGGAAATCCCAATGCCCATCGAGCTTGGACGATTACTGGGGTTTACGGAACGGGTAAATCAGCCTTTTCCCATTATTTGCTATCGCTTTGCGCTGATGAAAAGAACTCGGTCAGAGCTGAGGCGTATGAGATTGCCCAAGGCTCGTTTCCTGTCGAGAGTGCCGAGTTGGAGGCGATCAACGTCCACATTCCGGCAAAAGGGCTGCTGCGGGCTGCTACGACAGGACAAAGAGAGCCGTTGAGTTGGAGCATCGCCAGGGCTCTGATCACTGCGGCAGAAAGGTTTTGGCATAAAAAGAAAAAGCCGGACTTTTGGCCATTATTGACCGATTGGGAAGTTGAGCTGGATACACGGCACCCCCAGATTAGCCATCAAGAGTTACTTAACCTCCTGAAAGCGATGGTGACTGCGGCTCAAACTCCTATGTTGCTGGTGGTGGATGAGTTGGGTAAGGCGTTGGAGTACGCCGCTCATAACCAGGGGGTGCAGGATTTGTATCTGCTGCAGCAAATTGCTGAACTGGATATTAAAGGGGACCATCAGGTCTATTTCTTGGGCTTGCTGCACCAATCCTTTGCGGGGTACAGCGAGCGCCTAGCTGCCGTTGAGCAGAGCGAGTGGACCAAGATTCAAGGACGGTTTGAGGACATTCCCTTTGCGGAATCCCCAAGCCAGATGACGCGGTTGATTGGTCGGGCCATTGACTCCTCTCAGGCCGACCCAATTCTCTATGCCGTTCATCAGGGCGCAACTCGCTGGTTCGAGGCGTTAGCCCCTGTCTTAACGGAAAATGACATCGCTGATGATGTGCTGGCGAAAGCCTACCCTTTGCATCCCATCACTGCACTGGTGCTGCCATTGCTCTGTACTCGGTATGCCCAGAACGATCGCTCCTTGTTTACGTTCCTCACCAGCGAGGAGCCCTATGGCCTACAAGAATTTATGGCCACGGCCCAGGTGGAGGGCGAAAAGGTTCCTACACTTAAGCTCTACCAGCTCTATGACTACTTTGTAGAGTCGGTGACGGGGCTATCGTCTCGCATCAACCTACAGCGCTGGGTAGAGATTCAAGGATTAATCGAGGATGCCCGCGATCGCGCTCCCGAAACGATTCAGATCCTCAAAACCATCGGTATTCTAAATCTGATTACGACAACGGGCTCTCTTCGAGCAACACCTCAATTGGTTGCTTTTGCTTTGTGCGACTCCCCGGATGATGATGATCTGGAGAACTGGCTGAAAGCAATTCAAGAGCTACAGCACCGTAGCTTGATTACCTATCGAAGTCAGCTCCAGGAGCTACGCATTTGGCAAGGCTCGGACTTTAGTATTGAAGCAGCAATTTATGAATTAATTGAGCAAGAACGTGCACCCATTGCTGACCTCCTATCCCAAGCGTATCCGCTTCAGCAGGTGGTACCCCAACGGCACTACACCACAACTGGTACTCTGCGTTACTTCGAGCAGCGCTATGGCGACAGCCGTTTAGACCTCGATAAGTTGACCTGTAGCTCTGGGGAGTATGACGGGCTCATTCTGTACTGGCTTGATCGGACAGAGCTAAAATCGGTTCCAGATAAGACGCTCGATGGCAAACCGTTGGTGATCGTCGAGGTCGCAAAACTAGACGTACTGGCAACCAGGGCTCAAGAGTTTCAGGTTCTCAAAAAAATCTGGAAAACCGCCCCTGAACTGCAAAATGACGGGGTGGCTCGGCGCGAGGTCAAGCAGCGGTTAACCGATGCGGAACGGTTGCTGGATGAAACCGTGCGTCAAACCTTTGATTGGGCCAATAGCCAAAACCGATGCTGGATTGAGGGCACGCTCCGGCGCATGC
The DNA here is from genome assembly GCF_016888165.1 of Halomicronema sp. CCY15110. Classification (GTDB taxonomy): domain Bacteria; phylum Cyanobacteriota; class Cyanobacteriia; order Phormidesmidales; family Phormidesmidaceae; genus Halomicronema. Next base: position 6,432 of record NZ_JACSWC010000185.1, read on the forward strand.
CGAATGCTCGGACTTTTCAATCGGCGTTATCGGAGGTCTGCGATCGCACTTATCCTCAGACCCCGATTCTGGATAATGAACTTATTAATCGTCGGGTACTAACCTCCCAAGGCGCAAAGGCCCGACGAGAACTGATCGAAGCCATGCTCGAACGAGCCGATCAAGTGGCTGCTTGATTAAGCACCTGCAACTGCCCTTAAAAAAGCAATATTGGCGTCTTGTCTAGCTTTGATAGCATCGTGACATTCTTCAAAGAACTCCGTAGCTTCTTCGATAGTTTCTAAACTGTGCGAGGCATAAAGCTCTGAAAGAGCTTTTGTTGAAACGCCTAGCAAAAGCTTTTCTAACAACTGGTAGCATCTGTAGTCAGCCTCATTCCTCTGCTCTAATGCAGTAAAGACCTTGATCTGTGATTCGGGGTTTTCAAGGCTGGGAATTAAAGGGTATTTTTGACACTTCGACATTTTGCGCTTCTTCCAGATTGCAACAGGTAGTTTCAAAGGTTCCAGTAGTCTGCCGATAAAGCCGTAGAAGCTGGCAGTTCATGCACCTGACAAGCCCATTTCGTTAACCGAATCGCGATTGTATCTCGGACATCAGTGTCGTAAATTTCTGGATAAACTTTAGCGACTTCAGCAAGTTTAGTCTTCAACAAGGATCGAACTTTTGGCAAGGATTGCCGACTCAAAGCTTTACGAATTTCTTGCATCGTTTTGGCAACTTCGGCATTGCCCTCTGAGTTATACATCGCCCAATCTTGGGGAATTGCGTCCATAAGTGCTCTTAAATCTATCCCGGGTGGGGCATACAAAATCGTATAGCTTCTGTTTGGCTTTGACCGCCTGAGAAGACGCAGGCATTCTTCTGCATCCGAACGACGACGGAAACGGTTGACAACGGCATTTTGCAGACCTGGCAGGCAACAAACAATCACCCAAACCTGTAAAGCATATTAGACGACAATGAGCCTGTCGGCTGACGACAACTAGAGAGGCGGATTTATTGATTTCGTCATCTGGATCCAAA
>NZ_JACSWC010000186.1 GCF_016888165.1 Halomicronema sp. CCY15110
GACGGCACAGATGCGGTTTTAATTCATTTTTTTTAGAACTTGGCGCACGGTTTCGTGGCAAATGGCGGGGACAATCTCCTGCTCCACAACTTTGTCCGCCAGCAACCGCAGCGTCCAACGGGCGTAGCCGTCGGGCGGTTCCCCGCAGCGAAGGGCAATCAGTTTTGCCTCTGATTCGCCATCACAGATTGGTTGACGGGAGGGCGTTTGCTGGCGCTGGCGCGGCAAAGCCGCCGCTAAT
>NZ_JACSWC010000187.1 GCF_016888165.1 Halomicronema sp. CCY15110
TGCACTGTAAAAGTTCTTGGCGTTCTGCTGGCGTCATGAGGGTACCCATCCAAATATCGCTACAGCCTTACTCTAATTTTCCTCTTCAGAAAGTGACCTGCTCCCGGCGGTGGAGACGATGCCGTCATTTGCGCCCAACACAGCGGCCCGGAGCCAGCCGATGCGTCCGGTGCGGTGTCGTTCTTGATGCTTTTTGGCCATAGATTTACCGTGATAGTTCATCGACCGATTATCAGCCCGCACAAACCCGTTTTCGGCGGGAAAGATTTGCTTTTCCCAACACGGTGATCAGAATGATGGCTACCCCACAATTCAGAAGGACATCCGCGATAGGAGACACTCCAGAGATAAAAGCTCCAAATATATTCAGAGAACCATGAAACAACGCCACCAGCAAAATACTGCCTTGAGTGCTGTTGTAAATCCAGGTGTAGATAAAAGCATTGGTGACGATCAGGATGAACCATAGGAAAGGATATTCAGCCATGGGATTGCCGACCAAAAAGACAATCGGCAAATGCCAAAAAGCCCACAATGTGCCCACAATCAGAGTCGCGATAAAAGCACTATGACGCTTTTGCAATTGTGGCAAGGCGAAACCTCGCCACCCGATTTCTTCGCAGGTAGTAGCAAAAAAATTCACTGCGAAGCCGAGGACAACATAGGGAGATAGATCGACAGGTTGGGTTGGAACGGTTGCTGAAAGGCCGAGTAATTCGGTAATGCTTTTTGCCGTAATCAGCAGCATTAAAGCACCCAGCAGGACTACGATGTACCAGACTAGGCCAACCCGCCATCGGAGAAGTCCCTTGAGCAAATTTTGAACCCCTGTCTTACCATCTGCTGTGCGTGTCACAATGACCGCCGCAAGAGCAGGACCGACAGCATAAAAAATGGAAAGAAGCTGAACATAGGGGCTGTCAAAGGGGGCAATACCATGCGATCCTAAGGCGGCTGACACCATGCCCAACCATGAGATCCCAAAGGCTAAAATATAGAACCAAGTTATGGGATGTTTCTTCATTGCGAATAAACCTGGTTGAGGTACGGTGATTTTGACCACGGCTAACCATTACCGATAGATGGCCTGATCAATGGTGGCTCGGAAGAACTCGCCCTCTGACTCAAACCGCTCACTGCCGAAATACCACCCCACTCGCAAACGCGTGGGAATCGTGTAGCCGCAGAACGTGCCTTCTGCTTCGACAATGGCCCCGAAATCTACATAGTGGTGTGCCGCACCGTCTGGATTGCCCCAGCGCGGCAGTTTCGCAGCTTTTAGCTGCCCTGTCTGGTCAATGGTTAGGTCGAGTTCTGCCTGTTCACCCTGGGCCATAAAACTGGCATGGAGGTGCGATGCTTCAGTGCTGCTCCAGATCACGTCACCCAGACAAAGCGCCGATGGCAACAGCATTAACTCGGTGTGGAAGCGTCCCGCCGCCGATCGCGTAATATCTGCCCCAGTGCCAGTCATCACCGGAAATAGCCCCAACAGCTTCCACTGCATCGCCCCGACGCCATCGATGATGCGGTCTGATCCCACGATGGGTAAGCGATTCATCCAGGCGGTGGCACTCCAGATAAAGCCGCGCTGCCAGCAGACCACTTGCTCGGCTTGAAAGGGAATCCAGTTTTTGAGCTTGATTTCGCCGTGCATCTTCAAACGAACTGCAGCAGCCAGCTTGGTTCCGGGTGCCATTGCATGGTCGAGATACCGTCTTGCCGCCTCTGGCAAATGGGCAAAGTCATCGGGGCTAAAGGTTTGCTCTTGAGGTGTTGCCGACTGCCATAGAGCATCGAGGGAAAGCGGTTTAGTTTTCATGGCTCTGATCTATCGCTCCTCTCTTAATTGCTGCTAGCCGTTAATCGAGCGGGCTGTTTTAGCAAGCTAATCACAGAACCTAAGGCGATTACGCCAGGAGCCGCCAGCCATAGCCAGAAACCCAACAGGAATTGGCTCAGGGCAAGTTCAGAAACGCCACCACTATCCGCAGGTAAGTTAAACCAAAAGCCTGAAAATGTGCCGCCAAAACCAATCAAAATGGCGGCTATCCCAGCTATAGCTGAAAACCTATAGCGTCCCATCATAAACGTGATGCAGCCCAACCAATAGATGGGATTAGCCAACCAACCAATCGCGGGAATTTGTAAAAAAAGCAGTCCAATCATGCCGAAGAAAGTCAGCTCGATCCCCTTCATGGCATAAACATTACTAGGGTCAGAGGGATTTCCACTAATAGAGTCTATGGGAAAGACATTAAACAAAAGGCAAGGTAGCGCGAGGGCTATGCCATATAGAAAAAGCGACAATCCTAGAAATACAATTTTATAGTTCACCCGCTACACCGCTCACCCTATTGACTGTCAGAATTTTCTGAAAATGTTTGCTTGAGAATCAGGTAAAACCCAACATCGTTGCCAAAAAACATCACAGCATCAAGGGCGACAAACTCCCATCCTTCCGCAGAGAGTCGATTCAGGTGGTGCTCAATTTTTCTGGCTTTTTGTTTGGTCGTCAGGCATAGCCAGTCGCTGATCACTTTATATCGTGTTGCCACTGGTTCTTCCCCTGGCTTGTGGTTGTCTCTACCTTTGTTTGATTGCAACTCGGCTCGTGAACCGACTGCAATTCATCCCGACAACCGATATCTCCTCAAGGATGTCAAAGCCGTGTTTGAGTTCTTGAATGAGTTGATGAACTATGAGACAAAACGTGACAATGGGGCTGGACGCAGCGATCGCACTATCAGCATCTCAGCTACATCCTCACCGATAACTCAGCAGTCTAACGGTTCTGGTCAGCGGTTGCCGTTTCCTTTGCAAAACATAAGCGGCTTCGGTCAATCCGCTGCACCAGAATTGTTAGCTGTCATGCAGGCGTGGATGTACATACTGAAGTAGTGAGGTTCGTCCTTGAATAAACATTACCTTTACTTGCATCACCATACCATTGCAATCCTCAAGCTCAAACGGCTCATTAACAATAAACCTCCCTGGTTGTTGAACTCCACCATTAATCGCAACATTATCTGCGTAAAGATAAGTTCGCCTTGAGGTGTCTAGAATTGGGTTGAGACGTCCTTGAAGATTAGGAATGTGGCAGGTGCTGTGGCAGATTACAGAACCTGTATTCTCCGACTCAAACAAAGTTACCTTTAAGTCATCGTTTGGATCCCATGAGGAAATTAAGGCTCCAGGATACTTGGGATGAGCTACTAGCAGACGATACAAACGTCTAGTGGGAATTTCAATTACAGCTTTTCCATCAGAAGAGGTCATAGTAATTTTTGTCGTACTATTGTCAGCAATAGCCGTTATTGATGCACAATCAATTGGTAGACCTTCAGATGAAATAACATTTATCTGTGCATGTATTGGATTGACTCGTGGAGCACTATCCACCGAAAATAAAGCCCTACGCAATGACTCCGAGGGGATCGTTTGACCACTATTTATGAGCTTCTTTTGAATGATCTCAACAAATTCATGAGGCTTTTTATCCTTCAGAGATATGTATGCAGTGGTTGACAAAATCCCAGGAATTGGAGTCTCGTCAAAGCGTACAGGCAATATATATTCTTGGTTCTCTTGAAATGCGCGTGACTGCATCACTTGCCGTTCGTGGTTAGTCCACATTTTTCGAGCATAATGTTCCGAAATAAACATAATTGTATATAGAGCCTTGTCTTTATAAACCTCCGTTAAATAGTCATAGAGATTCTTTCCCCAGAGATTTGCCTCTTCAAACTTATCGTAGAAAATTTTGACACCCGCATCCTGAAGCAGATTTGCAACTTGATCTACATACTCGCGATCCTCGCCAGCGAAGGAAAGAGCAATCTCAAATTCAAAAGATTTTGTCATTTGAAAACAGTTCTTTCTATTTGAGCAATGTACAGCTAACTCCTGATTAGAGGGAAAGTTTCCACCTAAGATCCCGTATCAGGATCTTAGGTGGAAATATTTCAGCCTAAGATCCTTTTGGGGGTGAATAGGTGGAATTGTGTCAGCCTAAACACCTGGACTGGGGTGAATAGGTGGAATGATTCAGGATAATCGCCCCGCCATTCTAGCAGCGGGTATTGATTTAGGGCTGCTTCAAGCTTCAGAGGTCACTTGAATAGATGTGAGTAAACCCAGCAAATTCTGCTTCGCTGGGTTCTGGGGTGAGGGTTTAGTCGAACTGTTTGTCGCGCTGCAGGTACTTCAGCACGTCGCCGGGGTCGCGGCGGATGACGATGCCGTTTTCGGGCGTGGCAGATACCGTCATGGCAGGTCTCCTTGAGGGACAGATCGATCGGCGGGACAGCGGACTAGCAGAATGACGCTCGATCGGGGGCTGAGGGGCATTGTCAACTTAACTTTCCGTATCTAAAATCGAGCACTAAATTCCCGTCCATCGCCTTCGACAGCAGCGCTAAG
>NZ_JACSWC010000188.1 GCF_016888165.1 Halomicronema sp. CCY15110
ACCCGTTCAATCCGGTTTCGACTTCGCTCAACCTACCAGTATCGAGAGTTGAGCGGAGTCGAAACTCAGTTCATGGGGATCTTTTTTGCGCGCAAGTCCCTTATCGCTGCAGTTCCTCTGTGGGGGCATTTTTATGGCGGTCTTGCGCCGATGCGAGGCCCGCGTCTTTGGCTGCATTACTGCGATCGGGTTCGGCATTGGGTTCATATTTTTCAGCCGTCGCATCGTTTTGATCCCCGCCAGCTTAGGACAATGTTGCCTGGCCCTTGGCTCCATGAGCTTAGGCGGCAAACTGATGAAGCCTCAACGTAATTCTTTTGGACGTCAGTTCGGATGGAGCCAAAATCGGTTCCGCTCCTCTCCAAGTGAGGGGAATTTAGGCTGCGGATGACGCGGCAAGTTCCTCTGCATCGTGATCCCGAACTCAGGTCTTGTCGGTTGAGGTTTGCCGCGATGATCACGAGCCCTTTGTGTGCCGCTGCTCAGAGAGCTTCATCGGGGCTCACTCTGGCCTCATCGAGATCTGACCCGTAGCGGCGAAAAGCCGTCAAAACCGATACAGTATTAAAGAACCGTTACATTTTTGGACTGAGGCAGAGGCACCGAGATTATGCGCGTAATTTTGATGACCGGGAAAGGCGGAGTCGGTAAGACCTCTGTGGCTGCGGCGACCGGTTTGCGTTGCGCCGAACTGGGCTACAAAACGCTAGTGCTCAGCACCGATCCGGCCCATTCCCTAGCTGATAGCTTTGATATGGAGCTAGAGCACAATCCCAAGCCTGTGCGTCCGAACCTGTGGGGTGCAGAACTCGATGCCCTGATGGAACTGGAAGGGAATTGGGGAGCGGTCAAACGCTACATTACTGAGGTGCTGCAAGCGCGTGGACTGGAAGGTGTGGAAGCTGAAGAACTCGCTATTTTACCCGGGATGGACGAGATTTTTAGCCTGGTGCGCATGAAGCGTCACTACGACGAGGGTGAGTACGACGTGCTCATTATTGATTCCGCTCCGACAGGCACTGCGTTGCGTTTGCTCAGCTTGCCAGAGGTGGCGGGCTGGTACATGCGTCGCTTTTACAAGCCATTTGAGGCGGTGTCGGCGGCCCTCCGTCCCCTGGTGGAGCCGCTGTTTCGACCCGTCGCCGGATTTTCCTTGCCGACTAAAGAGGTGATGGATGCGCCTTATGAGTTTTACGAACAATTGGTTGAGTTAGAGAAGGTTCTCACTGACACGACGACGACCTCAGTGCGGCTGGTCACTAATCCCGAAAAGATGGTGATCAAAGAGTCTCTGCGGGCGCATGCTTATCTGAGTCTTTACAACGTAGGCACCGATTTGGTGATTGCCAATCGCATTATTCCTGAGTCTGTGCAAGATCCGTTCTTTCAGCGGTGGAAGGATCAGCAGCAGCAATACCGTCACGAAATCCATGAGAACTTCCATCCGCTACCGGTGCGCGAAATTCCGCTTTATTCAGAAGAAATGTGTGGCATCGCAGCGTTAGAGCGGTTGAAGGAAACCCTTTATGGTGACGATGATCCTGCTCAGGTGTTCTACAAGGAGAACACGCTGCGGGTGGTGCAAGAGGGGAATGACTACAGCCTTGAGGTATATTTGCCCGGGATTCCTAAAGATCAGGTGGAACTGAGCAAGTCGGCGGATGAACTCAATATTCGCATTGGCAATCATCGTCGTAACTTAGTCTTGCCGCAAGCGCTGGCGGCGCTGAATCCGGCTGGGGCCAAGATGGAAGAAGATTACTTGAAAATCCGGTTTGCGGCAGTGTCGTAGCCGATCGCACCCTGGCCGGATCACTGCGGAAAATCACCAACTCTCGGGGTAGAGTGGAATTGTCTTGCAAATAACTGTAAAGCTGATTTGGTATGGACGCTGACGCCTCGGTCAAAATTCATCGCCCCGCTCCGTTACCCTTTGTGAAGGCGCTCATTGACGATAGCCTGACGGTCTTTTGGGGTGACTGGCTGGATTTAAGGGTGCGGATTCCGCAGGTGGCGGCGTCCGGCTTGGTATCGCCGCTGATTTACATTTTGGCGTTTGGTCTGGGGCTGGGTAGCTCCCTCGATCGCGTGACGCAACCCACCGTCGGCGATACCTATCTCGAATTTATTTTGCCGGGAATGGCGGCGCTGTCTTCGATGGTCATAAGCTTTGGGGGGACGACTTTCTCCATTTGTGGCGATCGCCTCTTTACTAAAAACTTTGAAGAAATGCTGCTGTATCCGGTGCATCCTCTGGCGCTCCATCTCGGTAAGATGATGGCCGGGATCGTCCGGGGCATGATGACCGCCGCGTCGGTGATTTTGGTGGCAGTGCTGTTTACGGGCCAGCTTTGGAGTTTTATCAACCCGCTGTTTCTCGGACTCTTGGTGCTGAACTGCTCAGTGTTTGCGGGTTTAGGCGTAATTGTGGGCTTAAATGTTAAATCGCTAGAAAGCGTTGGCCTATTCAATAACTTTTTGATTGTGCCGATGTCGTTTTTGGGCGGCACGTTTTTTGACCCGGCTACCCTGCCCCCGGTGTTGAAGGGAATTGTTTATTTACTGCCGCTGACGTATACCACGAGTGGCTTGCGGGCGGCGGCATATCAGCCCCTATCGGAATTTCCCTGGTACAGCTTTCCGATTCTCTTAGTCGTGGCGATCGCGCTGGCCTATGCCGGGGCGTATCAATTTTCACATCAGCAAGATTAGTTCCCTGACGACTGTCCGGGGCGGTGACGGCATCGGAGCGATTGTTGTCCAGCACGATGCGGTTTCATGGTCACAGTGAACTGTGGCGGCGTGTGTGCCAACGTTGCCCACGCTGGGGGATAGACATTGGGTATCCACCTCGTGATCCATTGGTGTACTGCTTGACGCACAAGCGCCCGAGGATTGGATGACCCGGTAGGGGGGAGTCTGGCGAGCATTGTCATGATCCCACAACGGCACATCCAGGTTCGCGGCAAGCTGAACTGTTGTGAGCAGATTATAAAGATCCCTAAAAATAGAGCTAGACTGTTCTTTACTTCGTAGTGTCTGCCTACCAGCTATGCAAACTGCTCAACCGAATTCCGCCGTGAACGACATTTTGGGGCAGGCGCGCCAAGGTAGCGTGGCTGCCATTATCCAGATTCTCAATGAGCGTCTGGCTGATGCGCAAATTAGGACCCGGGCAATTTTGGCCGACGGGGTTTTGCAGCTGTTGTGCGAAGCGCCCAAACCTGAGCAGTTAGACCAAGCGACTGTGGTGGAGCGCGTCCGCAGCATTCTCGAAGATTTGTCGCCCCGAGGCATTCGCAAGGCCAACATTAACAGTCGCATCGTCCGCGAGCAGCAACTTCTCTGGTTTGAAGAAATTACCCGTGATCCCGAGAATCAATTGCTCTGGTCTGAGCTGATTAAGTTGAAGCAACCTAATCCGGTTAGTCGGTATTGGCGCGATCGCCACAGCTCCAAAGGTCGTCAAGAGATTGTTGTGACCAATGCGAAAAACCAGCAGGTGAATCAGAAGTATTTTGTGCGGGGCCTCGTGGGGGGCGCTAGCTTGTGTTTATTGCTGCTGCTGCTGGGCTGGGTACTCAAACATCGCCTCGGTATTTCTTGGGCGCAGATAGACAGCGCCTCGGTCCCGGTGGCTGAAGAGACAACCTCGCCAGACGCAGCTGCCCCCACTCAGGCCTCGTTTGCCCAGGCAGTACGGTTAGCCCAACAAGCGGTTGATGATGGCCAAGCTGCTGAAACGTCAGCGGCTTGGTTAGATTTGGCGGCGCGTTGGCAGCGAGCCGCTGACCTCATGGCGGAAGTGCCGCCGGATAATGAAAATTACGCCATTGCCCAAGATCGCGTTATCAGCTATCAACAAAACAGCGATCAGGCCCTTGCTAAAGCCGAACGAATGCAAGCTACTGAAGATGCTGAAGCTGATTTAGGCGTGAACAATTGAAGAGCTAAGGCGATCGCGTACTTTGCGCGAGCCAGGTCATATACGGTTCACTGCCTTGTTGAATGGGGATGGCCAGAATCTCCGGCACGTCATATGAGTGCAGCATTCCTAAGGCCGTCTCAATTTTGGCAAATAAAGCCAGATCCGTTTTGATGATGAGTTGCCATTCCGCAGCTTGTTCGACTTTGCCTTCCCAGGTGTAAACCGAGTGAATGGGATAAAGATTGACGCAAGCCGCCAAGCCATCGCTCACGAGTGCTTGGGCAATCTCCTGGGCCGATTCTTGGGTGTCGACTGTGACTAAAACGATGCCGTATTCTGCCAAGAGTTCCGCTCTCCATCCATAACTTGAGATATTCCGCTCCAGGGCCAATCAGGGGATGACGGGCGAGGCGATCGCGGTTAGCCGTCCCTGATCAGCGCCTGAGTTGTGAAACTAGACTGGCGCTTATTCGACAAACTGCGACGCACTCAAGGTTTCGCGGGTCGGTCGGTGACTCCAGCGAGTATCACCGCAGGCTTTTTGATAGAGATCGGCCTGTGAGCCACGCGGCAAAATTGCATCAGTAAACTCAGTCCCTTCAATCGAACAGGCATCCAGCTTGGCTCCAGCTAAGTTGGCCCAAGAGAGATCGGCTCGATCCAGATTGACCCCGAGCATTTTTGCCCGCCACAAAATACTGCCGGTCATATTGGCGCTGGTGAGATTCGCCTGATTGAGACTGGCTTCTCTGAGAGTGGCAAAACTCAAGTTGGTGGCGGTGAGGTTGGCATAGTCCAATTGAGCACCGTTAAGCTTAGCCTCTTGTAAATTCAAGCCGCTCAGGTTCATCCCCGTCAGGTTGAGCCCATTGAGGTAAGCGCCTTCTAAATTGACATCGTCCAAGAAGGTGCGACCCAACGCGGCTCCACTCAGCCGCACCCCGCTTAAATTGGCCCATGCAAGGTTGGCATGGCGCAGATCGGCCCCGCGTAAATTGGCTCCGCAAAGATTCGCTCCGCAGAGGTTAGCGCCTCGGAGGCTGGCCCCGCGCAGGTTGGCCCCACTCAGATTGGCCCCACTCAATTGCGTATCCGATAAGTCCGACTTCACCAGAAAGGTGCCCCTGAGGTCAGCTTTTTTGAGCTGAGCCCGCTGCAAATTAACTTCACTCAGCTTGGCAAAACTGGCGTTGACTCGGTATAAGTTGCTGTTGGCGAGATTGGCTTTGGTCAAAAACGCGCGGCTGAGGTTGGCCTGCACTAAACTCGCCTGCTGGAGGTTAATGCCTACTAAAATCCGCTGCCTGAAATCGACACCGCTGAGATGGATGCCCGCAAAGTCGCGGTACCCCGATTCATACAATTCAAATAAGTAATTGGCATTCATAGTGAATGGCCCCTTTGCCAGTAATCGGTTGTGCAATCTAAATGGTTGAGTGACACATCCGACTCCCGTGGGGGAATGGCGGATATTGTTAACTAAAGACAGTTACTAAAGGTAGGCGTAATTGAATAAGGGCTTTTATGAGCGACGCGGCGATTTGGGTGGTAGGACAGTAAAGCGAGTTACAGAACGAAATTGACGACGGTCAGGAGAGCGCTGGCTAGCGGCCATGCCGATGGGGGCAAATTTACGATCGCCTGACCGAGAGCATAAATATAGACTGCTCATCTTCAAGGTAAGAGGCCAGTGCCGGGACTGGAAGATTTCGTTAAGTTGATTGATAATTCAGAGAAAAACTTAGTAGTCACGGATGGGTGGTTTGAAATGATGCGTCGGTTCTGGTTGGCAACCCTTTGGCTGGCGTTTGTGGTTTATGCCTTTGGCTTTGCGCCGCCTGATCAGCCTGATACGTGGGAGCTGATTACCCAGCTCTCTACTAGCCAATGGGACGAAATTAACCCAGCGATCGTAGCGTTGTTTAACCTGATGGGCATCTGGCCCATGGCCTATGCCTGCCTCGCCCTGATTGATGGGCAAGGCCAGAAGGTGCCCGCATGGCCCTTTGTGGTGGGCTCTTTTGGTTTGGGAGCCTTTTTATTGTTGCCATATCTAGTGCTGAGGCAGCCCAACCCGACTTTCACTGGCCCAAAGTCACGCATCATTAGCCTGGCTGATTCGCGCTGGTTGGGGCTGAGCCTGCTGATGGCAGCGGTCGTACTGATGGGCTATGCCGCCTATGCCGGGGACTGGGCTGATTTTGTGAGGCAGTGGCAGACCAGCCGGTTTATTCACGTCATGAGTCTCGACTTTTGTCTGCTGTGGCTGCTAGTGCCAAGCTTGTTGGGCGACGATATGGCCCGTCGTGGGTTCAAAAATGGCCTGGTCTTTACGCTGGTCAGTGCCGTGCCACTGGTGGGGCTGACGGCTTATTTAACGTTTCGGCCAACTTTGGACGAGGTCTGAAGAGGGGAGAACCAGAGTTGTCTCTCCAGCAGACTGGAGCTTATAGGCTAAGAAGAGGTAGTAGTCATCTCTGATCGGGCTTGCACCCGGCACATCATGGAACGTCGTCAATTTCTACAATATGCGGGTAGTTCAGTCGCCGCGATCGCCCTGGCGCAATGCACGCGATCGGCCAATCAGCAGCGCCCTCAGCTGCCCTTAGTGAGTGCAGATGGCAGTTTGACCGTTGGCCTGACGGCGACTGAACAGAAGGTGAACTTGGCGGGGCAATCAGCGCAGCTGCTCGCCTACAACGGTCAAGTGCCTGGGCCACTGTGGGAAGTGCAGGCGGGGAATACGGTGGTCGTCAACTTTACGAATGGCTTGGCCCAGCCGACGAATCTGCATTTTCACGGACTGCACATTCCGCCTACGGGTAATGCTGACAATGTTTTTGTGTCCGTACCGTCGGGGGAGCAATTTCGGTATGAGTTTGCGATCACCCCGACCCATCCCGGCGGCTTATTTTGGTATCACCCCCATCATCACGGTTTGGTCGCAGAGCAACTGGCGGGTGGTTTGGCGGGGCCGCTGATTGTGCGCGGTGCCGTGGACGAAATTCCAGAAATTCGGGCCGCATCAGAGACGGTGTTGGTACTGCAAGATTTTGACCTAACCTGGCGTGGTCGGCGGCGGGAGCCGACGCCGATCTTTCGCCGCTGGGGGCGTCAAGGGGACTTGATTGCGGTAAATGGCGATCGCGCTCCGGCGGTCACGATTCCCCAACGGGGGTTGCTGCGACTGCGACTGCTGAATGCCTCGACCTCTCGCATTTATCGACTGCGGCTCGAAAATCACCCGTGGCATTTGATCGGCATGGATGGCAGTACCCTGGCCGCGCCGCTGGCGTTAGACGATCTCATCCTCGCTCCGGGCAATCGAGCGGATGTGCTGGTGGCGGGCGATCGCGACCCTGGTGCCTATACCCTCATGAGCTTGCCCTACGATCGCGGCATTAGTGACATGATGGCGGCCATGGAAGGTGATGCGGTGCCGAGGGTTGAGGCTGCCACTGGAGCGATCGCGCAATTACAGTATGGCGACGCGACTGCCGAAGTGTCCCTCCCCCCTACTCTGTTGCCCTCGCCAGTGCTGGCAGCGCCCAGCCGTCGCCGTGAATTTGTGCTGGATCACGGCATTGATGGTGAGCAAGCGTTTTTGATCAACGGTCGCGGCTTTGCCCACGATCGCGTGGATACGACGGTGCAGCTAGGAACAGTTGAAGCTTGGCATATCGTTAACAAGGCGGGCATGGATCATCCCTTCCATCTGCATACCAATGCCTTTCAAATCGTGGGCCGCAATGGTGCCCCCGTGCCGACGCCCCTGTGGCAGGATGTGGTCAACATTCCGGCTTACGAGTCGGTTGATTTGTTAGTGCCGTTTGCCGACTTTGTGGGCAAAACGGTTTATCACTGCCACATTTTGGATCACGAAGATCAAGGCATGATGGGCATCATCGAAATGCAGGCAGGGGCAGCCTATCGCCCCACGCCACCGATAATGACTTAAGAGAGTATGGGAAAAGATATTCAATCCAAGGTTGAAGCATCGCTAGCCATGGCTTACGCTAACCAATCGGCGATCGCCCCAATGCTGGCTACTTCGCTATCTGGCGTCACGTTCATTTTGGCCGCTAAATGGGGTCGATACTTGCCCGTCCGCACAACTACGCCCTGCATGCCCATCGCTTGAGCCCCTTGCACATCGGCTTCCAGGTCATCGCCCAGCATCACCACCTCGGCTGGGGGCAGGCCCAAGTCTTCCAGCGCGATGGTGTAAAAGAAAGCATCTGGCTTGCCGCAAACGATCGCGGTCTGGTCGGTGGCGTACTCCAACCCGGCGATAAAGGCTCCGATATCCAATTGCAGTCCGGCTTCCCACTGCCAGTATTTGCCCCGATGGAGGGCAATGAGTTGGGCACCCTTCATCAGCAGGCGAAACGCCCGATTCATGACGCGATAGTTCCAGTCGTCGCCAATATCGCCGACGACAATAACGTCAGCATCCGTGTCCGACCAGGTGAATTCCGCAAATTCCTGCTGCGCATCAGTCGCCACTAGGGGATAGATCTTGGGACTACCCATTTGTCGCAGGTGCATGACGGCCGCGTATGCTGTTGTGATGATTTCCGTTGGCGCGATCGCTAACCCCATGGCGGCCAAGCTCTGGCTCATCGACTGGGTGGACTGAGTCGTATTGTTGGTGACAAAACGGTACGGCAAACCACTTTTTTGCAAGGCTGCGATCGCCGCTTGTGCCCCCGGCAAAGCGCGATTGCCCACGTAAAACACGCCATTCAAGTCGAGCAGCAGCCCGTTTGCCGACTTCAGATGATCCGATAGCATGAAATCCGCCCCCGAAATTGATGAGTGCAGGTAGCCACTGCCGTGCAGCGCCGTTAAATGAGCCAGATGAGCCAGAAAAAAGAGGTGCAGTTTTTACTGTTCTGCCATCATAGCCGTCAATGTAATCAGGGGGCGCGGACGGGAGATGAGGGGGATCATGCCAATGTCTGAAGCCCAGTCAACCAACCGCTGCCATTGGTATGCGGGGCAACTGGTGACCGGTGACACGCTGATGCTGTCAATGCACGACCCTGGTCTGTTATTCGGGGCCACGGTGTTCACGACCCTGCGCATTTATGAGAACGATCTCGATCATCCTTGGACGGCTTGGCCTAGCCACTGCCAACGAGTCGCGCGATCGCTCCAGGCGTTTCACTGGTCTGCACCTGACTGGACCCGGGTGCGGCAAGGGGCGGCACAGCTCGCGTCAGCGTATCCGGTATTGCGGGTCACCATTTTTCCGGACGGCCGGGAGTTGATCGTGGGGCGATCGCTCCCGCCCCATTTACAGACGTGGCAGACCCAAGGGGTAACCGCCTGGGTAGCGGATAGTCCTGACTTTCAGCGATCGCTCCCAGACCATAAAACAGGCAACTACTTAGCCTGCTGGTTAGCGTTGCAGGCAGCCCAACGAGCGCAAGCTCAAGCAGCCATTTTGATAGATGCTCAAGGACACTGGCTAGAGACGAGTACGGGCAATCTCTGGGGGTGGGTGGCGGGGCAATGGTACACGCCACCGCTAGCCGGAGCCATTTTGCCGGGGGTGCTGCGATCGCGCTTAATGCAAGGCTTACAGGTCCAGCATCAGGTTGTACAAACGTGCCCCTGGGATGCCACCCAGGTGAGCCAATTCACCTATCTTGCCTATACCAATAGCGTCATGGCAGTCGTCCCGATTCATACCGTGCTGCAAGGCAACGCGTCTGTGAACTACAATCCTGATCAGGGCAAAACCCAGCAGCTAACGAAAGCTTGGCAAGCAGGAGCCCAGGAAACCTGAAGATGCGTTAATATAAGTTAACAATTGGATCAGTTATAAGGATTATTTCTTTACTTTGCGCTGAAAGAGAGCCCGGCAGGGGTCAGACTTTCAATAATAAGAATCACCTTTCTGAAGTGTTTGGAGGCATAACCCCGTGAACAAACGGTGGAGAAACGCAGGGCTATATGCGCTACTGGTCGTAGTCGTGATTGCCCTGGCAACCGCAATTTTCGATAATCCTGGTCAAGAATCGCAGACTTGGCGCTACAGCCAGTTTTTGGATGCGGTTGAGAATAATCAGGTTGAGCGCGTCAGCATCAGCGCTGATCGCAGTCAGGCTCGCTTTACAGATCCAGCCGGTGGCGGCCAGATTACCGTGAATCTGCCCAATGACCCCGAGTTGATCAGCACCCTAGAAACGAATAATGTTGACATCGCAGTTTTTCCTCAAAACGATGACAGCGTCATTGTCCGGCTCTTCAGCACACTCTTGATTCCAGTACTTTTGCTGGTCGTTCTCTTCTTTGTGCTACGACGGGCGCAGAGCGGCCCTGGTAACCAAGCGATGAACTTTGGAAAATCCAAAGCGCGGGTGCAAATGGAGCCCCAAACCCAGGTGACGTTTGGCGATGTGGCTGGCATTGAGCAGGCCAAGCTGGAGCTGACTGAGGTTGTAGACTTCCTTAAAAATGCCGATCGCTTCACCGCGATCGGGGCCAAGATTCCCAAAGGCGTCTTATTGGTCGGCCCTCCTGGAACAGGTAAAACCCTCCTAGCAAAAGCCGTTGCTGGCGAAGCGGGGGTTCCGTTCTTCTCTATCTCCGGTTCCGAGTTTGTGGAAATGTTTGTTGGCGTCGGTGCATCCCGCGTTCGCGATCTGTTCGAGCAAGCTAAGAGCAACGCTCCTTGCATCGTCTTTATCGATGAGATCGATGCTGTGGGACGTCAGCGGGGGGCCGGACTCGGTGGCGGTAACGATGAGCGTGAGCAAACGTTGAACCAGCTGCTGACCGAGATGGATGGTTTTGAAGGCAACACTGGCATCATTATCATTGCGGCGACTAACCGCCCTGATGTGCTTGATTCGGCTCTACTGCGCCCCGGCCGGTTTGACCGTCAGGTCGTGGTTGATCGCCCCGACTTTGCTGGTCGCTCGGAGATTCTGCAAGTTCACGCTCGCGGCAAAACCTTTGCCAAAGATGTCGATCTCGATAAGATTGCTCGCCGCACACCTGGTTTCACCGGTGCTGACCTGTCGAACCTGCTGAACGAAGCCGCAATTCTCGCCGCCCGTCGCAATCTCACCGAAATTTCGATGGATGAGGTGAACGACGCCATTGATCGAGTGCTGGCCGGCCCCGAAAAGAAAGATCGGGTCATGAGCGAGCGTCGCAAAGAGCTGGTGGCTTATCACGAATCGGGTCACGCCCTCGTGGGTGCCTTGATGCCTGATTATGATCCGGTGCAAAAAATCAGCATTATTCCTCGCGGTCGTGCTGGTGGTCTCACCTGGTTTACCCCCAGTGAAGAGCGCTTGGAGTCGGGCCTGTACTCCCGTGCTTACTTGCAGAACCAAATGGCAGTCGCCCTCGGTGGTCGCATTGCCGAAGAGATCGTCTACGGCAATGAAGAAGTTACCACGGGTGCGTCTAACGACTTGCAACAAGTCGCTCGCGTGGCTCGGCAAATGATTACTCGCTTTGGCATGAGCGGCGAACTCGGCCCTGTGGCCCTGGGCCGTCAGCAAGGCAATATGTTCCTCGGTCGTGATATCACCGCTGAGCGTGACTTCTCTGAAGAAACTGCGGCCATTATCGATGCCGAAGTACGGGCGTTGGTTGACCAAGCGTACGATCGCGCTAAACAGGTGCTCGTTGAAAACCGCGCCATTCTCGACAAGCTGGCTGCCATGTTGGTGGAAAAAGAGACTGTGGATTCGGAAGAATTGCAGGAACTGCTTACCACTAATGCCGTAAAGATGGCCCGTCTGGTCTAGCTTTGGGTTCCTGAGATTACTGAAAAAGAGGCTCGTCTTGAGCCTCTTTTTTATTGTGCGAATTTTATGTTTCAGATGCCTGCTGATTACGCGTTATGAAGTTGTCCATAGCCGCCGAAAAACAGTAGCCAAGCCACCACAATCGCCCAGTGAATGATGGTGGGCAGCCACCAAGATCCGGATCGCCAATAAGCCACCATGCAGACCAGACCTAGCAGCGTAGTTAAACCCAGAAAGAACGGATTAGTGAACGTACTTTCTGCGTCGGTGTAGAGGGTCATGCCGTTTAGGGGATGTATCGCGACGAATAGCACCAGCGTGGGTAGACCGATGAGCCAGCGGCGGCGATCGCTCACCCCTTCCGTCTTGTGAGGCAGCAACAGTACTCGCCAAAAGCCCTCTTCAATAAAGGCCGGAAACAGCAGCACCCGCAACATCACGAGCCCCTGCTGTAACCCGGTTAAATTAGCCAGCTCCAGCGTGGTTAAGTCGCTGACTAATGCCACTGGCACAGATACCAGCGCGTAGAGTCCCAATAACTGAACCATCAAAATGCCATCTTGGCGGGTGGGCCACGACGTGGCTGCTAGCCACAAGCGGCGGCGGAGTAGCTTGAGCAGAGGCATCAAGCGGCGCTGGAATAATTGCACAGTTGGGCAGAACTCATAACTAACTCTGTAGAGTTCAGCATCGAGCGCGCTGCCGCCGTAAGTCAACTGCGATTAGATCCTCTCAGCAATTGCAACGGTGATCTTGACCGCATGGTGATCAAGCCGCAGTGGCGATTTTTCCCCGGCGATCGCCCCCCAATGACAAACTCAACGCCCTAAAATAAGAGACTGTCGTTTTTTACTCACCCATTCATGACTGTCCGCGTTCGCATCGCGCCCAGCCCCACGGGCAACCTACACATTGGCACCGCCCGCACCGCTGTCTTTAACTGGCTGTTTGCTCGCCATCACGGCGGTCAATTTATTCTGCGGGTGGAAGATACCGATACCGAGCGATCGCGCCCAGAATTCACCCAAAATATCACCGAAGGCTTGCAGTGGCTGGGGCTCACCTGGGACGAAGGCCCCTTCTTTCAGTCCGAACGGCTTGATTTGTATCGCCAAGCCATTCAAGCCCTGTTAGATAAAGGTTTGGCTTATCGGGCTTACGACACTCCGGCAGAACTAGATGCCATGCGGACGGCGCAAAAAGCCAAGAATCAAGCGCCCCGCTACGACAACCGCCACCGCGACCTGACGGAAGCGCAGCAGCGAGCCTTTGAAGCGGAGGGGCGGCAAGCGGTGATTCGCTTCAAAATTGATGATGCTCGCACCATTCAGTGGCAAGACTTGGTGCGTGGGGCCATGACCTGGCAGGGGAGTGACCTGGGCGGCGACATGGTGATTGCCCGCGCCTCTTCGGTGGATAGCATTGGTCAGCCCCTGTACAACCTGGCCGTGGTGGTTGACGACCTGGATATGCAGATCACCCACGTCATTCGTGGTGAAGATCACATTGCCAACACCGCCAAGCAAATTTTGTTGTACGAAGCGCTGGGTGGCAAGGTGCCTGAGTTTGCCCATACGCCGTTGATTCTGAACGAAAAGGGGGCCAAACTCTCGAAGCGAGATGGCGTCACGTCTATTTCTGACTTTCAACAGCTGGGCTTTACCGCTGAAGCTTTGGCGAACTACATGACTCTTTTGGGCTGGTCGGCTCCCGATGGGGAAGAGGTGTTTACGTTGCCCGCAGCAGCAGCACAATTTAGCTTCGATCGCGTCAATAAGGCTGGGGCCAAATTCGACTGGGATAAGCTGGATTGGCTCAACGGTCAATATCTCCATGAAATTCCGGCGGCGACACTGGTGGATCAGCTCATGCCCTACTGGCAAGCTGCCGGGTATCCCTTCGATCCTGCAACGGACAAAGACTGGTTGACGACCCTGGCGGGATTGCTGGGGCCAGGGCTGGCTCGTTTCCCTGAGGCCGTTGAGCAGGGGCGCTTCTTTTTCTCGGAGCTGATGGACTATTCAGAAGCAGCCATCAAGCAACTGCACCAAGAAGGGGTGGCGGCCCTGCTGCAAGCCACTTTGGATCAACTCCAGTCTGGGGCGGCACTCGATAGTTTGGACAGCGGCAAGGCCCTGGTGAATGACATTGTGAAAGCTCAGGGCATCAAAAAAGGGCTGATGATGAAATCAATGCGGGCAGCGCTCATGGGCGATATGCAAGGGCCAGATTTGATGGAGTCGTGGCTAATTCTGCATCAGCGGCAGTTTGATGTGCCGCGTCTTAAAGCGGCGCTGGAACTGGCGCAAAGTTGATGGCGTCTAAAGATGCAGACTTGACCAGAGGCAAACAGTGATCCGATGAACGCGATGCGAATTTCCTTTCGACTGGCTGTGATGGGGACGCTGAGTGGCGCGATTTTGGCGGTTGGTGACGGCTGGCAGGGGCAAGCCGCGATCGCGCAATCGCTGACTTTGGGCACTGGGTTTTCCCCGAATCCTACGACGCTGGCAGGCACCGGTGGGGGCGATCGCCCCGCGGCGGCTGTGGTCAATACGGCCAGCAGTCCCACCGGGCCTTGCCTGGGCTACATTTCGACCACGCCCCACGAAGAGGTGGTGTTAGAGGCGAATTTTGCCAATTTGGAAATGCGGGTGGAATCGGCTCTCGACACTACCTTGGTCATCTCTGGGCCAGGGGGCGTGTGGTGCAATGACGATAGCGGCAGCAAAAATCCCGCGATCGCCGGAGCTTGGTTACCGGGCACCTATCGGGTTTGGGTGGGGGCTTATCGCCCCGAACAAACCCCGGATTACACCCTCTTCATTCAAGATCGCTCCTAGAAAACCGGCGATCTTCACCTGGGCGGTACTGCAAGATACAAACCCGATGTAGCGCTGGTTGAACTATAGGGGGTAACTCGTCACCCGAGAATGGCGATCGCCCCTCAGGCTCTCCGCTGTGCTAGATTCTGCCCGCTTATTATTCGACTTGCAGCATGTCAGCCAGATTGTGCAGTCAATTTCTGGTTGTCTGGAACCGCGCAAAATTGCTCATCATCTGACGGATGCGCTGATTACCCAATTTGACTGTGTGTTCGCTCGCCTCTGGATTGTTGAACCGGATCAGAGCGCTTTACGGCTGATCGCCTCTTCTGGGTTACACACTCACACGGATGGTTCCTTTTCGCGGGTACCCATGGGGGCTTACAAAGTCGGCAAAATCGCTCAAAATCGTATTCCGTTTCTCAGCAATCAATTGGCAGCAGAGGCCTGGGTCAAAGATCGGGACTGGGCGATCGCTAATCAGATTCAGGGCTTTGCGGGCTATCCCTTAGTGGCGAATGATCGCGTGATTGGCGTCTTGGCGGCCTTCAGCACGCGGCCCATGGCTCCCGAGTTTTTAGAAGTGTTGCAGGTGCTTTGTATGACTGCCACCATCGCGCTTGATGCCGCATTGCAAATGTCACAGTTACAGATCACCCCCACCAGCACCGCGCCGTTACTCCCCCTGTCCGACCAATTGGCGGCAGTGCTGAGACCGATCCGGCTCATGCTGGTCGGCACCGAGCACCCCACCGCCATCACCGTTACCTATGCGTTTTTGCAAGCGGCTGAGCAGTTAAAACAATTTGACTGCAACTACTGCCGCCTCAGCTATGAACCCACTGTCATTGGGTTAGATGCCGTCCTCGCGTTGCCCCCCACTGCCGGAACCGGTGGAAAAACGTGGCTGCGATCGCAGTTTGCTTCACTACGCACCATTGCGACATGGCTACGCGGCACCTTAGATCTACAGCTCATGAGCGATCGCCGCACCGTGCAATTACGCCTGGCCTTACCCGCCCTGCCCCCTCAAGGCGACCGGGTGAAAGCACCCTCTCTGCTATCGGATCGAGAGGTCGAAGTGATGACGTTGCTGGCTCAGGGACTGCGCGATCGCGACATCGCCCAAAAGCTCTACATCAGCGAAAGCACCGTCAAATTTCACATCAATAACAGCTTGCCTAAGCTACAGGCCAAAAATCGTTATCAAGGAGTCTATCAAGCCGCCATTCAAGGGGTGATCTAAGCCGTTAAACGCTGACGCTTGATACTTGAGGATCAAGGCAGGCGGCGATGGTAGCGATCACCGATTCGGCGAGGGCATCGTAGTCATACCCCCCTTCTAGCCCGAACAGGAGGTGAGGTTGAATTTCCAAGCAGTAACGGGTGAACACAGCATAGTCTGAGGGTTGCAGCGACATGCCAGCCAGGGGATCGGCCTGGTTGGCATCGTAACCCGCACTGATGATTAGCAAATCAGGTTGAAAGCTTTTGAGAAATGGGATCACAGCGTTCTCAAACTGCGGTTGGTAATCGGCTAAGGTGCCGCCAGGAGCCATGGGAATATTCAGCACATTGTGGTGGAAGCCCGTTTCACTCGCTCGCCCCGTGCCTGGATAAGCCGGCCACTGATGCAGCGAGCAATAAGCAATGTGCGGATTGTTTTCCACCAGGGCTTGGGTGCCGTTGCCGTGATGCACATCCCAGTCAAGAATGGCGACCCGATTCACCCCCGGTTGTTGCAGGGCGTAGGTGGCCGCGATCGCCGCATTACCTAACAGACAAAACCCCATGCCGCGATCGCTCACCGCATGGTGTCCCGGCGGCCGCGACAGCACAAAGGCGGATTGGCGTTGTTGCAAGACACAGTCCACACCATCTAACCAGGCATTGACCGCCAGCAAAGCCACGTCATAGCTCTGCGGCGATAGCGCCGTGTCGGGATCCAGTCGCCCCCCGCCTACTTCGGCTAAATGTTCCAAATCGTTGAGGTAGTGCAAGTTGTGCAGTCGGCGGATCGCTGGGAGGGGATCGCGATCGCCCACCGCAGTAGGCTGTTGCCAATTCAACTGGTTCGTCCAGGGAGCCGTTTTTAGCGCCTGAGTAACGGCCGCCAAGCGCCCGGCGTTTTCCGGATGCAGACGCCCCGTATCGTGCGCTAAAAACGCATCGGAGTAAACAACAGTGAGCTGAGAAGCCATAGGCTGAAAAACTTCGCTGTAGCGGTTTTGAACGTCTGTTCTCCCAGCATACCGTCATCTCCGTGAACCCTGGAAAGCATGGTAAAATAGTTGGTACTTTCGCGTACTTTTTGACCAATTTGGCGACTGTGACAGATTAACGACTCAATTCAGTTGTTGGCCGCCCAAATACTGGTGATTTTGGAGTTTTCAATCCTATGACGATTATCCCCACCGACCTACGGAACGAAATGTCCCGGTCTTATTTGGAATACGCCATGAGCGTAATTGTGGGGAGAGCGCTGCCAGATGCGAGAGACGGTTTGAAGCCGGTGCATCGCCGTATTCTCTACGCCATGCACGAATTGGGTCTCACCGCTGACCGCCCCTTCCGAAAATGTGCCCGTGTCGTCGGGGAAGTGTTGGGTAAATATCACCCCCACGGCGATACGGCTGTGTACGACGCGCTGGTGCGCATGGCCCAGGACTTTTCCATGCGGGCTCCGTTGATCAACGGTCACGGTAACTTTGGGTCGATCGACAACGATCCTCCCGCCGCCATGCGATATACCGAATGTCGGCTCCAAGCTCTGACCGGGGCGTCGCTGCTGCAGGATATCGAAGCCGACACGGTCGATTTTGCCGATAACTTTGACGGTTCCCAACAAGAGCCGATTGTGCTGCCCTCGCGGGTGCCGCAGCTGCTGTTGAACGGTTCCTCGGGGATTGCGGTGGGCATGGCCACCAACATTCCGCCCCACAATTTGAGCGAACTGCTGGATGGCGTCGTCGCGCTGATTCGCAATCCTGAAATCACCCTCGATGAGCTGATGGCGTTGATTCCAGGGCCAGATTTTCCCACTGGGGCACAAATTCTTGGGGCCCGTGGCATTCGTGATGCTTACACCACCGGTCGGGGCTCCATCACCATGCGCGGGGTCGCGGCGATTGAAACCATCGAACACCGGGGACGGCCCGATCGCGATGCCATCATCATCACCGAGTTGCCGTACCAGACCAACAAAGCGGCCATGATTGAGCGCATTGCCGAAATGGTCAATGAGCGGCGGTTAGACGGGATTTCTGATATTCGGGACGAGAGTGATCGCGACGGCATGCGCATCGTCATTGAACTCAAGCGCGACGCCTACGCCCGCGTGGTGTTGAACAATCTCTACAAACAGACGCCCCTGCAAAACAACTTTGGCGTCAACATGCTGGCCCTGGTAAACGGCGAACCCCAGCTCCTCGGCCTGAAGCAAATGCTGGAAGTCTTTGTGGATTTCCGCGTGGAGACCATTACCCGACGCACTCAGTATTTGCTGCGCAAGGCAGAAGAGCGCGACCATGTGTTGCAGGGCTACCTGATTGCCATGGAGAACATGGATGCAATCATTACCCTCATTCGCCATGCGGCGGATACCCCCACCGCTAAGCAAGGTCTGATGGAGGGGTACGGTCTGACTGAAGTGCAAGCCGATGCGATTTTGCAAATGCAGCTGCGCCGTTTGACGGCTCTAGAAACCGACAAAATTCAGCAAGAGCACGAAGATCTGCAGGCCAAAATCACTAACTTTCAGGACATTTTGGCGCGGCGTGAGCGGATTCTCGACATCATCATCGACGAGGTTGAGGAAATCCGCGATCGCTTTAGCAACGATCGCCGCACCGTCATCGAACCTGACACCAGCGACCTGTCAGACATTTCTCTGATTGCCAATGAGCAAGTCGTCATCCTGGTCACTGAGTACGGCTACATCAAGCGCATGCCCGTTGATACCTTCGAGGCTCAAAGTCGGGCTACTCGCGGTAAAGCCGGAGCCCGCATCAAAGAAGATGATGGCATTAAGCACTTGATGACTTGTGGCTGTCACGATCACATCGTGTTCTTTAGCGATCGCGGCGTGGCCTATTCGCTGCGGGCCTATCAAGTCCCCGAGGGCTCGCGCACCTCTCAGGGCATTCCGATTGTGCAGATGTTGCCCATTCCCAAAGAAGAAAAAATTACTTCTGTGATCTCGGTCGAAGAGTTCACCGATGATGAGTATCTGGTGATGCTCACCCAAAACGGCTACGTCAAAAAAACCGCCCTGTCGGCCTTTAGCAACATTCGAGCCAATGGCCTGATTGCGATTTCCCTCGAAGAAGGGGATCAGTTGCGCTGGGTCAGACTCGCGCGCACCAGCGACAGTATCTTGATCGGCTCTCACAAAGGCATGACGATTCACTTTAAGGCGGATGACGATCAGTTGCGGCCGTTGGGACGACCCACCCGGGGCGTCAGAGCCATGAATCTGCGGGATGGTGATGAGCTGATCAGCATGGATATTTTGCCAGCCCTGGTAACCCATGCCGTGGAAGAAGCCGAAGCGGCGGGCGCGACGGAAGATTCTGACGAAGCGGCAGTCAATAGCCAGGGGCCTTGGGTGCTGCTAATTACCGCCGGAGGCATGGGTAAGCGGGTGCCCGTGTCGCTCTTCCGCTTGCAAAACCGTGCCGGGATGGGCCTCAGAGCCCTGAAGTTCCGCCTGGAAGAGGATTCGCTCGTAGCGGTGTTGGTGGTGAATGAAGATGAAGAGTTGATGCTGGTCACCAATCGCGGCATCATTATTCGTCAACGAGTGAACGCTATTTCCATTCAATCGCGTTCTGCCCAGGGGGTTCGTCTGCAGCGCCTCGACGAGGATGATGCGATCGCGGCGGTCGCCGTAGTCCCCTCTGAGCTTGCAGAAGGTGATGAAGACGGCGAAGAGCAAGTCGCGGTTGAGGATGTCGTCGCCCCTGACGGAGACGTGGCGGCTGTCGATGTACCAACTGACGCAACTGACGCAACTGACGCTGAAGAAACTGAGGGCGACGCTTAAACAGTTGCCTTAGTGCTCTTAAGGCTAACGGTAGGCTGGTTGCAGTCAAAGCGTTATCACAGCCCAGTTTGCTCTGTTGCTGTGGTAATTGCTGGACAATGCGGGGTCATCTTGAGGATGTGACCAGAAACTGGGTTATTTCTTATGGCGCTGGCGCTGCAAGCTGCGTGAGCGATCGCGGCTGGGAAAGCGATCGCGTCCCGAGGATGCTGGACGATCCGCAGGTTCTGGAATGCTGGAGACAGGCAATTATCATGCTCTAGGGGATGCGCGTGCAACTAAAGTACCGACTCCAGACACGTAACTGACCCAGGCACCCAGCTACCCAGCCACCCAAGCA
>NZ_JACSWC010000189.1 GCF_016888165.1 Halomicronema sp. CCY15110
TAACTGACCCAGGCACCCAGCTACCCAGCCACCCAAGCACTGCCATTACCGGGATGTTATTTTCCCGCCGATCCCTTTGTCCCCCCCCTTCAGTGATCCTGATGATCATTGGCGGTGGCGCTTTGCGGTTGGCAAAAGTTCCGTAGACCACCTGGTGGGTAGGCTGCTAACCTGCCACCCTCACCCGTTGGGGCGAAAACGACACCGGAGCGGCATGACCCAGTCGTCTTGAACGGTCAGGATGACCGTCAAACTAGGAAGTGCACAGCTCTCAACGGATTAGCTCGTAGTCGGGGAGCGGATGGTTAGTGCAAGGGTTGGCTAGCCAATCGCGGTGGCCCAGTCTTTGGCCCAGCTCAGGTGTTTGTGAACTTCCGCCAGATCTTTGGCTTCGCTGTACAAGCGCAGCACGGGTTCAGTCCCGCTAAAGCGGATCAGCAGCCAGCTTTCATCCGCCAGGGTCAGCTTATAGCCGTCGATATCCAAACAATGGGTGACGGCCTTGCCCGCCACGGTTTGGGGGCAGTTAGTTTTAAGCTCGTGCAGCAGTTTGTCGCGCACCTCCATGCTGGCAAGGGGCAGGTCGATGCGATCGTAGTCGGAGTGGTAGCCCGTGAGGTCTTGCAAGCTGCGATAGCGATCGCTCAAATCCATGCCCGATGTCACCACCGCTTCCAGCACATACAGCGCCGACAGCAGCGCATCCCGCTCGGGAATATGATGGCCGTAACCGACGCCGCCGGACTCTTCGCCCCCGATCAGCGCGTTGGACTCCATCATGCGATCAGCAATGTATTTGTAGCCCACCGGCGTCTCATAAACCTCTCGCTCGTGCAGTTTGGCCACCTTAGGAATCAGGTTGGAACCGCTAATGGTCTTGATCACTTCGCCGCTGTAGCCGTGAACCTGGGTCAGGTGATCAATCAAGATGGGAATCAAAATCTGCGAGCTGAGGAAGTTGCCTTTGCCATCCACTGCACCAATGCGATCGCTGTCGCCATCAAACACTAGGCCGGTAACCAGGCCCCCGGCGACCGTCGGCTCATAGTCGGCCACGGTCTTCAACATGCGCTGCAAATATTTCGGCAATGGTTCCGGGGCACCTCCCTCAAATAGGGGGTCTGCCTCACTATTCAATTCATGAATCGGGCGGCCCAAGAGGCGCTCTAGTCCCGTGGCGGCAGAACCATGCATCACATCGGCAAAGACCGTGAGCTTACCATTGGCGATCGCCGCTTGAATGCCCGCCAAGTCCACTTTGGACTGCAACTCTTGGCAGTAGCTCGGCCAGGGATCAAAGCGCTCTAGCTGGCCCGGTTGTGCGGCGGTGGGCACTGGGGTGTCGAGTTGCGCTTCTACTTTTTGGGTCACGTCGGGGGGCACCGAGCCCCCAAAGGCACTCTTAATTTTTAGACCGTTGTAGGCGGCGGGGTTGTGGCTGGCGGTGATGACGATCGCGCCCAGAGCGCCTGTATCTTTAGCGGCCCAACTGAAAGCGGGTGTGGGGGCAAAATCTTCTGACAACAGCACGTCAAACCCGATTTGGGTAATGGCTTCGGCAGCGGCTTGGGCAAATTGCGGTGACAGAAAGCGGCGATCGTGTCCCACAATCACGGTATTGCTGTCGGTTTGTTTGCCATAGCATTGCTGCAAGACTTGGGCCGCAACTTGAGCCACGTGCACCACCCGCCCCATGGTGAAGTCAGCGGCGATCATGCCCCGCCAGCCATCGGTGCCAAATTTAATCGGTTTATCAATAAAAGCAGTTGGAGATAGTGCGATCGCCATAAAAGTTTCCCAATGAATGAATTTGAATTTATTTGCTTGCCAACCAAGAGTTTACCCAAGTCATCCGCAAATGTACGAGGACTGAACTAGGTTGACGACGAGAGGATTAATATTGTGGCGGCGGTTGTAAGTGCGATCGCCCCCAACCCTTTTCCCAGACAGGTCGATGGGCTTTGGGACGCTATTCTCAAGAGGCCATTGCCGCCGACTAGCCGTAGATGGATTGTACGAGTTGGTTCTTGCCGTGGGTTTTGACGTTGTACATCAGTTTGTCGGCGGCGGCCAGAGCGGCATCGGCTGACTCTGGAGCCTGCATAAAGGTGACGGCCCCAATGCTAAAACCAATCGGCACGGCTTGCGTGTTGGTGAGATGGGTGAGGGCATCAAACAATCGCGACAACAAATGACTTGCCTGCCCTTGATTGGTTTGCGGTAGGAAGCAAGCAAACTCATCCCCGCCTAAACGGGAGGCGGGGTCGCTGCTGCGCAATGTCTGTTGCAGGACGATCGCGATCGCTTGCAGCAGATCATCGCCCGCCGCATGACCGCAGCGATCGTTGACTGCCTTAAAGTTATCGACATCTAAATAGACCAACGTAAAGGGCAAACTGTAGCGGCTAGCGCGGAAAATTTCTTGCGCTAACGCCTCGGCAAACGCCCGCCGATTGAGGAGTCCAGTCAAAAAGTCGGTGCGCGCTAGCTGTTGCTCTTGGCGGTAACTGGCTTTGAGCTCCGCCAGCAAAAAGACCAGCAACAGCCAGAAGCCGAGTCTGACTCCGGTATTCCAGGTTAAGAACACGATAGTGGTGTCGGGGGTCGCTCGACTAGCTTCCGCGATCGCCCACAGCACTGCCGCCATCCCACTGGCCAGATAGCCCGCTTTAATGTTGAAGTACCAAGCGAGGGTCAAAATCGGTAGCGTATAAAAAATGGAGAATCCCAAATTCATCCGAATAGTGTGGTCAACGCCCCAAATCGCCAGCATGATGACCGTATTGCCAACGACATGCTGCCAAGCTCCACGTTGATGGAGCCATTGATTAACCTGGTGTTGCGCAACTTTCATGATGTTCACTTCCCCGTTCTCACTGGAAGCGCCAAGTAGGCCGAAGAATTTGGCTCACATCTCATAGTGGGAGTTCAGGATTCTAGTGGGAGTGCATGATGACCTCGCAATCAGAGGTATTACAGCTCTGTACCAGATTGTTCGGGGATTCTCGTCATGCCTAATGACCAAATTAGAGCGTGATGATGAGTTCTTGGCAAGATGAGTTCTTGGCAATGATAGTAGGCTAAAACCATGGGCCGAATGCGTCATGGAATTAAGAATTAAACGGTGATGCTGATTGAAAAGCTGAACCCTGAATTTCCGTTTATAGTCTGGACGTATTGATCGATCAGGGCTATGTCAACTAATAAAACTGAAGTCGCGATCGCGCTCTTGATGCATGAAGGGCAGTTTCTCCTACAACTCCGAGACAACATTCCCACCATCGTGTATCCCGGTCACTGGGCCTTTTTTGGTGGCCATATTGAACCCGGCGAGACTCCAGAAGAGGGAGTGTGGCGGGAACTCAAAGAAGAAATCAACTATGTCCCTCCCCACCTCAACTTATTTACCCGCTGGGAGCATGAAAATATTGTGCGCCATGTGTTTTACGGGCCGCTGGAGGTGCCGCCCGAGCAGCTCCAGCTCAATGAAGGTTGGGATTTGGGGTTATGGACGGTGGCCGACATTCAACGGGGGGAAAAGTATTCTCCCGTGGCCCACCAGAGCCGACCGCTGGGCCAACCACACCGCACGCTACTGCTGCGTTTTTTGGCGGCTCACCCGCAAGCGCGGCCAGGGGAATAGTGCGGTCAGGATTCACCAGGCAAAAATTTCGCGGGGTCAACGTTAGCCTGGCTTCCTCCAACCAATGCGATGTCACCGCCACAAAAAGCAGCCCTGTCAGAACCTGACAGGGCTGGAGACGCAGTTAGGAGGTATCTTGACTTCAAAGCTTAAAGGCAAGCATTGAAAACTTGCGACTATTTAAGACCAATTTAAGGACTTATAAGAAAGTGAGTTGCAAATGTTTATATTGTGGCCACGAAAGCAGCTGAATTAACTAAGTCGGTAGGCGCAATAATGCCGCCAACGGGTTTCGCCCCCGCTCAACCCTCAACGTCTTGCCTGGCCAGTGGTACTGCTGATTGAGCAGAGTCGAAATCAGCCACCAGGTTACCGTTTAACTAGGGCCTGTCATCATTTAGTCATCAAAGCCTTGCGGCAAAAGGACGACAGGCCCTAGTTTATTTCAGGAGTGCG
>NZ_JACSWC010000019.1 GCF_016888165.1 Halomicronema sp. CCY15110
GTGGGGGCGATGATGCAGTCGGGGCAGCGCATTGACCAGTGGGGGGCCAGCGCCCAGGTCGTGCTGGATGACTTTCGCGATCGCCTCTCTGACGGCATGGCCCTAGGGGTGATTTTTGACCAGAGCGGCTACGTGGAGACGCGCATCAGCACGCTGCTGGTGAACCTACTGTTGGGGGCAACGCTGGTGGTGGGGGTGACGCTGCTGACCATGGGCTGGCGGTCGGCCCTGGTGGTGGGCGCGGCGCTGCCCTTGACC
>NZ_JACSWC010000190.1 GCF_016888165.1 Halomicronema sp. CCY15110
TTCCCGCCACGTTCACGGCTGGGCTTAGGCACCCGGTCCCTGGGCCCGATCGCGCCGCCCCCTCTCCCCCCGCAGCAATAGCGCCACTCGTGCGTCCCCGCGCGCGCCAGCCAGAGATGTTGGCCTTCGCTTGGGGGGGCAAAACCTCACCGCCTGCGGCACCTCTCCTTATCAAGGAGAGGTTTATGGACAGGTTGGCTTTGGCGGCACCGCTGCCCTCCTTTCCGGTTCCTCTCCTGACGAAGGCTGCCGCTTATTACAGACGTTTCGGACTGCCAGGGACCGGGTGCCTAGTTCGCTCTTCCCGCCACGTTCACGGCTGGGCTCAGGCACCCGGTCCCTGGGCCCGATCGCGCCGCCCCCTCTCCCCCCGCAGCAGTAGCGCCACTGGTGCGTCCCCGCGC
>NZ_JACSWC010000191.1 GCF_016888165.1 Halomicronema sp. CCY15110
AAGCTTACGGAAACCGCGATTGCCGCTAAAATTGGGCATCACCAGCGGGATAACTGGACAATGGCCGAGGCAGCCACCGGGCGAGCAACGACTTTGAAGCAGGCGTTTCGCGTGTGCAACTTGGGGGCGCTCACCGGGGCCGACCTGGATCGCTACTACGTGGATTTGAAAGCAGTGCGGAGTCGGGAAGCGATCGACAGCGTCAGCGCCGAAATCGACTTTTTGGAACCGGGGGAACCGGCCGCCATTCTCTTTACG
>NZ_JACSWC010000192.1 GCF_016888165.1 Halomicronema sp. CCY15110
GTCGGGAAGCGATCGACAGCGTCAGCGCCGAAATCGACTTTTTGGAACCGGGGGAACCGGCCGCCATTCTCTTTACGCTAATCCTGTAGGGGTTTCTAAAAACCTTATGGTACTTAGCCTGGATTATTCACGGAGGGTAAAGAAGGCACAGAAAAAAGAGCCTGAACCGCTTTAAGATTAGGCTCTTTGACAAATTAAGTGCCTGTATTGTGCCATGACAGTCTGTGAAAGGGAACTGCCCTTCGACTTTTACCAATCTCGTCGGCTTAAAGTTCAATTTTCGGACCTCGAACTGAGTTCAGACGCGGGCATTCTGCTGGTGCGCCAAGCGGATGAGCGCCTGAAGGTGTCAGCGGGGATAGCTGACTGTATTGAGGAGTGGCGGAACCCCGCCAAACTGACCCACAGTCTGGAACAACTGGTGAGCCAGCGGGTGTATCAACTCATTGGCGGTTACGAAGATGCCAACGATAGCACTACCCTGCGTCATGACCCGATTTATAAGATCGCGTGTGGGCGATTACCAGAGGCTGGAGAAAACCTGCTGGCGAGTCAACCGACGATGACCCGCTTAGAGAATCGGGTGAGTAAACGGGATAACAGCCGAATTCGTCGTTTCTTTGTCGATACGTTCATTGCCAGCCATGCCACACCACCCGCCGAGGTGGTGCTGGATATTGACGGTTGGGACGCGCCGACCCATGGCCATCAGCAACTGAGCTGTTTCCATGGCTACTACGGCCACCACATGTACTATCCAGTGCTGATTAACGAGGCCACCAGCGGCTATCCGTTAGTGCTCCAGTTGCGCGCGGGCAATATTCATCCAGGCAAAGGGGTAGCGGGTCTCTGACGTTGGCTATTCTGGCGACTGCGCCGGGCTTGGCCAGACGTGCGGATCATCCTGAGAGCCGATAGCGGCTTTTCGCTACATAAAATCGTGACGACCTGTGAGCGAGCGAAGGTCGTTTACGTCCTGGGCTATCGTCGCAATGCTGTCCTGGAGCGCAAAATCCAACCGGTGCTGGAGCAAGCCCGAGTCGTCGCGTGCCTCAATGGTGACGGCAAAGCTCGCTTGTTTGAGGATGTCTACTATGCGGCGGCGACCTGGCATGAGCCCCGACGCCTGGTGATGAAGGCTGAGTGGCTGCCCAAAGGCCCGAATCCTCGCTTTGTATTGACCAATCTTGATTGGCCACCCCAACACCTCTACGACCGGTTTTATGTCCAGCGGGGGGCGACCAGTGAGCATCCCATCAAGGAACTGAAGCTAGGACTTCAGGCCAAGCGCCTCAGTTGCCATCAGTGGGTTGCTAATCAATTCCGTCTCCTGCTCACTCAGGCCGCCTACATCCTAATGCTCAGTCTCCGTCACGCGGCTACCGGCACTCGACTGGCCCAAGCCCAGATAGAGCGATTACGCTCGACGGTCATCAAAATGGCCGCCCGGGTTCGGGTCTCGACTCGGCGAGTCCTGGTCGAATTGGCCGCCATGTTCCCTTTGCCCCGGAGCTCCGTCGCATCGCTCACCAGTTGATGCAATCTCAGCCTGGGGTTTTAAGCTAAATCTTGGCTACTCATAGGAGTAGTGTGCCTATAGATGCTTAAAAGCCTGGTTCGGCCTGATTTTTAGCGGGCTTTCTAGCCAATCTGAGGATGTTTCCTCTTCCGTGGCACCTTACTTCTCCCTTAAATGCTAATCCTGTAGGGGTTTTGTATGTGCCTATCAGAGAATCGTAGATTCCTCGTTCGAGAGAGGCTAGCGGCGACTATATAGACTAAGTTGACGCAGAAAGTGAATGAGCGTCAGCGATTACCAAATGTCAGAGTTTAGCCAATTGAGTGCCTTCCGACCGCAAGTAAAAAAAGTCTAAACAAAGCCTACGCGCTGGCCTGCGAGCAACCGACCCTGTCCTTTTCGAGCTGCATGGGCAATCGCTTCAGGCAAACGGTTGCTGGGTTGTTTGCTAGAGACGAGATGAACGCTTCAACGATGTTGTCAGGTCACATAGCGGCGACGCGAGAGCGGGCGCAGGCCAGCGAGAGCGAGTATTAGAGCTGTTGTGAATTAGCCTTCAAAATCCTTATAACCGTTATATGGAAAGGATTTTAGCGATTCTCGCCAAGAATCCTTGAAGCCCTTTCCGTGCAAGCATTTCAGCGATTTGCTTCGTTATTTCGCAACAAGTCTATTTGATAACCGCCCAAGATACGACGTATTACAACTACTCAGGTCAGGCGCAGATGTCGGGGCTTGGGGTGATCCAGGGCCAGGTGCGTGGGCTGATGCAACACAACGTGTTGCTCATCGATGAAGGTGGGCTGCCGCTGGGTATCGTTCACCAACAGTACTGGACTCGAGACGGTGCGATGGATTGGCCGTCGCATCAGAAGGAGTCTCAGAAGTGGTTTAACGGGCTGGCGGCTGTCAACCAGCAAGCGCAGGGCAGCGAGCCCCGTTGGGTGGTCACCTGTGACCGCGAGAGTGACATCTTTGAAGAATTCAAAGCCGAGCGCGAGTCGAATGTTGACCTGCTGGTGCGGGTGTTTCAACCGCGTCGGGTCGAAGTGGCTGCCGCCGGGAAGGTTTGTCCATTGCCGGCGGTAGCGGCGCACCTCAACGACTATGGTCATTATTCAGTACAGATTGAGCGTCAGGTTGAAGGTAAACGCCGCACGGTCGAGCTCACCCTACACCGGCAAGCGGCAACCGTTCATATCTACCCGAACCAAGACTTGAGCCCGGCTCGCCACAAGACACAGGCACTCTCGCTGGTCGTGGCGATCGAAGTCGCTTGTGTCGACGTTAAATCTCAAGCGGACTGCTTTGATGCTGATAACGTACTGTCCTGGTCTTTGCTCACTACCCTGCCGATTGAACAGGCCGACGATGTGCGACGCATTGTCCGCTTCTACGCCTTCCGCTGGCGCATCGTAGGCAAAGCCTTCCCGAAGGGTACGTCTGCATTTCACCCTCAAGTCAGGAGCCCTGGAGGTCGAAAAGCTACAGTTTGACGATGTCCATACCTTGGCCAATGCCTTAACCTTCTATTCCGTGGTCGCTTGGCAACTGTTGGGGCTCACCTATGCTTTGCGTCATGACCCGGAACAACCCGCTGAAATCCTGTTTGACTCTGATGAACTGACCTTGTTGCAGAAACTCTCGGGTAAACCCGTGGACTCGCTGCGTCAGGCCACTCTTGCCTTAACCAAGTTGGTCGGCTTTGCTCCGTCTAAGAAGCAACCCTTGCCAGGGGGCAAGGTATTAGCTACCGCCATTGAACGCTTCTTCTTTGTCAAACAGGGCGCGGCAGCCGTTTCTAAACCCCTACAGGATTAGCCCTTAAATGAAGGGGGAGGTCTCTTTCCACACCTCTGGCTGTCCTCATGAATAATGCAGGTTAGCTTTCGGCTGCCACGATAGTGGTAGCGCTGGCCATTGCCGATCGACTTAAGTCCTGCGGAGACTGGTCGAGTAGGCTTCTAGCCATAGGTGTCAAGTTAATAAATAGAGTCAAAAGTCAATCGGGTTGGGGCTGTTCCTGCTAATCTGAATCGTCAGTGTTGGGTTAAGCGCCATGAGCAAACCTCACCAACGCCGAGGCAATCCTGACTTTCGGCGGTTCGTGACGCCGCCTGCCCCGCCGACAGAGGCGCTGGAACAGCGGTTGATTGGCTGGCTCACGCCCGGCACCTTTGCCAACCTCAAGACCGTCAACGACAACGGACGTCAGCTTCGAGATCGGACGCTAACGCTATCGGTAA
>NZ_JACSWC010000193.1 GCF_016888165.1 Halomicronema sp. CCY15110
CACGGCTACTTCGGTCGGTTGATCTTCCAATATGCGAGCTTCAACAACTCTCGTTCCTTGCACTTCTTCTTGGGTGCCTGGCCGGTCATCGGCATCTGGTTCACCGCATTGGGCATCAGCACCATGGCGTTCAACCTGAATGGTTTCAACTTCAACCAGTCCGTTCTCGACTCTCAGGGTCGCGTCATCGGCACCTGGGCGGATGTGATTAACCGGGCCAACCTGGGTATGGAAGTGATGCACGAGCGCAATGCTCACAACTTCCC
>NZ_JACSWC010000194.1 GCF_016888165.1 Halomicronema sp. CCY15110
TAAGCCCTTTAAATGGAACTATTCGGGCAAGCCTTTGACCTCATAATGGCTATGGTTATTTATGCCGTCGAGTACTACCTAATAACCCATATCGGGGTGTTAGGCTGCAAGATTTCCACCTAATCCCCCCAGTAGGGGAGTTATGCAGAATGCGTCAGACCAATAAATAGTTAGTTGTGATATGAGCATAAAAGAACAGCAAGAACTCATAAACTTACTTAACTTTAGTAAATCTTTTGACTATGAACATGATAACGACAGAGAGATTGTGATTATTGGTTGTGCTTATATTGAAAGTCTTATTAAAGCAATATTGCGAGAATCGTTAGTTCAAGATGAGAAGGAATTGAATTTATTGCTTGACGAGGCTCAAGGAGCGTTGCCAGGGTTAGTTCAGAGAGCTAGAATATTGTACCTCATGGGAATTTTCCCAAAAATTATATTCAACGATATCAAATTGGTGGCTAGAGTTAGAAATCACTTTGCACATAATGTTTCAGCGACATTTGATGATGAGTCTGTGGTGAAAAATGTCAAAAAAATGCAGTGGCATATTGAGTCTATGTTCATGGAGCCTCCAGAAGAAGCATCAATTAGAGATATTTATCAGGTCGCTGTAAACCAATTGGTGTGTCATCTAAATGCGTTACCGAGTTTGGCACGTTACAAGAGGGGAAAAAGCAACTAACAAGCGACTCCAGGCGACTCACCAAAGCGGCGCGAGTTCGGTATATTTTTCCGGTTCCAGTGGGCTGCTTTGCCGGGCACCTGAGCTGAGGCGTTAGAGATTTGGATAGGCAAGACTTCAGGCCATCGCTATTGTTAATGCGGATTAGTTGTTGGCGATTGGGTTATTGTGATTGCTGGAAACACTAAGTTATATGCCAAGAGCTTACCGAGATCGCCCCACTCGTTCACCTTTGAGTCGCATTCACTCCACGCAGACGGACAAGTTACCGGCGGCTAATCAACTTTGATGATTCAATACCAAGGTTATGGAATTTGCGGTGAGTCGATGCAGCCCACGATCAATCCTCCATAACTGAAACCGATAGTGAAGCCGCGATCGCGTCCTCTCCGCAAAGGGCTGCGGTTTTTAGCCATTGTGGGAGTGATCGCCGCTAGCATTTGATCACCTCTCAGAAATTGACAGCGATCGCCTTCAAGCACTGCGGAGAAAAATACCTACTTTGATCGTCGATATGAGCTGAGCCTATTTTTTAGAACGGACTCCGCGCACATTTTCGACTAACAGGAGGGCTAAAATCGCGATGCCTGAATCAACTGAGTTCAACGCTAATGGCGTGCCCGCGATCGCTGATGCCCAGTTGCAGCTCGCGATCGCCTATGCCGATCAAGGAGATTTGGAATCGGCCAAACGACACGCCCAGCTCGCCGCCGCACAGGCGACGCCAGACTGGCCCAACCTCGAATCGCTCGGCGTCCTGCTGTTTCAGTTGAGTCGGTTTTCAGCCGCACGTCGTCTGCTCACCCAGGCGGAGCAAAATGGGCCGTTGGGCAGCGAAACGCTCAAAATGCTGGCAGCGCTGTACCGCCGCGTGGGTGAGACCGTCAAAGCGCGACACTGCATTGCGGCTTGGGTGCAGCTCGACGCGATCGCCGCCCCCAGCCATCCCCATCCCGACCGACCCAATATTCTGCGTCTGCGCTCGGTGGAAAAAAGCTACTTCGGCATCAAAACCAATCGGAAAACGGGCTTGCGGTACTGCTGGCTCAAGGGTGGCCACTTTTCTAGCAAAAATCTGATTGACCGGAGCCGCTGCAACCTCTATGTGGGAACCGTATCCAGCCACACTCCCATTGGGCCGGAGGCACTGCCGGACGTTGACCTGATCGTCAATGGCGTCAGCTGCGCTGATTTAGATCCGGTGGGGCAGAACCACGTCGAAGCCTGCCTGGCTAACTTCCCAAACGTGCCCGTGATCAACCCACCCAGCCAGGTGCGCCGCACTACCCGCGCCGAAAACGCCCGCCGCCTGGGCGTCCTCCCTCACGTCATCCTGCCGCAGGCCGAACTGTTCCAGCTCGAAGGGTCAGCAGCGGCGATCACCAATCAGATGGAAGCGACTGGACTGAGCTACCCGATGATCGTGCGCCATCGCGGTACGCAGACGGGCAAGACCGTGGAAAAGGTTGATCACCGCTCGGCCCTGGTCGAATGGCTAGCGGCCCAACCCCCAGGCACCGAATTCTATGCCACTGCCTTTATCGATTGCCGCTGGCCGGACGGCCATTACCACAAGTCCCGAGTATTCTTCATTGACGGCGAGTTGTTTCCCGTTGCCAGCTTAGCCAGCGACACCTGGCAGATTCATTCCGGCGATCGCTATCGCATCATGTCCTCCACGCCCTCCACTCAGGCAGACGAGCAGCGGTTCCTGAACGATCCCGCTGCGTACTTAGGCCCCAAAGCCTTCGATGCCCTTTACGCCATTTATGAAACCATTGGGCTGAATTTTTTCGGCATTGACTTCACCCTTGACGCCGAGGGCAACGTCATCGTGTTCGAGGCCAACGCTGCCATGCGTCACAACTTCGACCACGCAGACAACTTCCCCTACACCCGCCCCTATTTAGAAAACGTCTCGGCAGCGTTTGCGGCCATGCTCGAACGGCGGGTCACCGC
Source organism: Halomicronema sp. CCY15110 (assembly GCF_016888165.1). Taxonomy (GTDB): domain Bacteria; phylum Cyanobacteriota; class Cyanobacteriia; order Phormidesmidales; family Phormidesmidaceae; genus Halomicronema. The sequence continues at coordinate 2,648 of NZ_JACSWC010000194.1, forward strand.
GACAACGTCGCCTATCGCGTAGCGTCCATGCGCCTTCCCCAGATACCATCGCCAGCAACATCATGGCCACTCTCCCGAGGTGTTGACGTCACTATGGTCAGGAATGGGAATTGATTGACGTGTGGACAGCCGCCTCGGCTACCCAAGCCCCCTGCCCCACAAAACTTGGGCTTTATCCAACCCTGTTTGCTGAATCCATGCCACCCTAAGCCGATGCCCCGATTACACCTTGCTCAATTCACCGGGCCAACGGGCCAACTCTCCACCGAGACGACCCGCAAACTTGCGGCTGAACTGGTCACCGCGCTCAGGACTCCGCCGCATTGGCTGGTGTTGGTTACAGATCAGCAGCCCATTGATCTCGACGGGGTCATCAACCTGTTGGCGGCAGTGGGGCAGCCGCAGGCGATCGCCGAGGGTGAACTGCCGCGCATTTCGACCACCCAGATCCGGGTGGATACGCAACAGGCAGCTCGTCACGGCAAGGTAACCCGCTACAGCCGTACCCCCGATGCTCTGCCGCTGCACACCGACTGCAGCAACAAAGCCCTCCCACCCAACCTAGTAGCATTTGCGATGGAACGCCCCGATCCCCAAGGCGGCGGTGAAAGCGTGATGTTGTCGGCGGCGGATTTGGTGCACGACCTGCCCGCAGACTTGCTCAGTCGTTTGCGTCAGCCGATCTTTCCATTTACCGCCAAAAAGCGGTACCCAATTCTCCAGGGTGAGGGCGACGAGGTGCAGATTCGCTATTACCGACAACAGATCAACTCGGCGCTGAGCCAGCAGTGTACGTTGTCGGACGAGGCACAGGCCGCGATCGATGAGTTGGAACGCTACTTGGCACGATCGCAGCGATCGGTGCGCTTCGCCATGCAGGCAGGCGAGGTTGTGATCATGGATAATCGGCGCGTCTTGCACGGTCGCAGTGCCATGGCCGCCAACAGCCCCCGTCTGATGCATCGGTTCCGGCTATCCGTCCCAGCATTGTCTACGGGTGAAGCATAAGTTACGAACCGATTAGCCGCTTCGATAACACAGTGCTAGAAAAGTGCCTATCCAGCCGAGAGCGATCGCCCCACTCATTAACCGTTTAAGCCACATTCACTCCACACAGGCTCACAAGTTATCGGCGGCTAATCAACTTTGATGATTCAATACAAAGGTTATGGAATCTGCGGTGAGTCGATGCAGCCCACGATCAATCCTCCACAACTTAAACCGATCGCACAACCGCGATCGCGCCCCCTCCGCAAAGGGCTGCGGTTTTTGGCCATTGTGGGAGCGATCCTCATAATTCCTAATCATCTGCCGGGCGTATAGGCTAGCCTTACCATAGGCACTATGGCGTCAGCACAATTGTCATCCGCTAAGCTAAAAGCACCAGTCTGTTTGCATCTATCGAACTCGCGAGTTTATTAGAGGAGATGATCATGACGCTTCAAGAAACCGCGATCGCGAAGATTCAGCAACTTCCAGACGCGCTTGTTCAAGAAATCATCCACTTTATCGACTCCATCACTCACAACCATCAAGCAAAAGTAACGAGTGACTCACTAGAAAGCGATCGCTCCGAAGCTTGGACACGGTGGTTTCAGGTTACTGACAGCTTAGAAACCACACCAACAGCGTCAATCAGCGAATATCAGCAACACTTGTTGATCAAATATCGACAGCAAGGACTCGACCTGTGATTCTCTGCGACGCTGGGGTTTTGCTTTGTCTGGTTGACCGCACTCAACCTCAGCACAACGCTTATCGAACCACCGTTACCGGTTTGGCAAAACCTCTGACTACAACCTAGCCATGTCTGACAGAAGCCATGTACCTCGCTCTCCATCGCGGCGGCTGGGTAATGCAAAAACAATTGGGTCAACTGCTTCTAGATCAGCTACTTGTCACTTATGAAATTTCGCCAGATGAATATGCCCGCTTGTTGTCTCTGATGGAGAAGTACCGCGATCGGCCAATGGACTTGGCAGATGCAACCCTGGTTGTGGCGGCTGAAAAAACTGGATATCGACGAATTCTCACCCTCGATTCAGATTTTCTGTTTTATCGAATTAGCGATCGAGATAGTTTCGATGTCATTCAAGTTCAATAACAAGATGTATGAGCAAAAACGTTTGTAAGAACTCTGTTAATGCGGACTGAAGGGAGATCTTGGTGGAGTTGTGAAGAAGGGCTACAGTTTTTAGCGATTGTGGGAACGATCGCGGCGAAAGGCGACACCTTCAGTTAAGTTGAAAAGCTTGCTTTAAGCGAGCATCTAACTGCACTGACTGTAGACGACTCAGATCCCTTAACTTTCTGATCACGAGCTAACGATCAAGCGTCGCCAAGCGAGTTGATTTGACTTTTGAGGTCACCCGCAGTCCGGTCTGTACGAAGTCAGAGTCATCCGCACTCAACAAAAGCTCACTTGCTTCTAGTTGGCGAGTCTTTTGCGAGGTCACGGCACACACCACAACGTCCGTACCCACAGGATCAATCCATAAGATGATGGCCGGTCTGAGTTTCGTCTGGCTGAGGTCAGTAAAAGGAAAATTTATTAGAACGACGCTACCCTTTACGACCATGCCACCGGCTCTCCGTCATTGGTTGTATAGAGCTCCGGCTCATGCTGCCAAAAATTGAAGCTGCCGCCCTGTTCAGCCAGGTGCATCATTTCCACCGTCGACGGATACGGCACATCCCCTAGCAACTTATCCAACAATAAAGCTTGTTCACTGGCGGAAAGTGAGTGGATGACCTGAAGCAGGGATTCCACCAGTTGGATATTGACATCTGATGAAATGGCTTCCATACGTTGACCTCCCACTATCGTCATGAACCTACTGGTTTCATTCTATTGAGTTGCATCCCGTTAGCGATCTAAACGTCTAAGGCGACCGCTCACAATCAACAGCTTTGATGATTCAATACAAAAGTTATGGAATCAGCGGTGAGCCGATGCAGCCCACAATCAACCGTCCAAAACCGATCTCGCCCCCGCGATCGCGTCCCCTCCGCAAAGGGCTGCGGTTTTTAGCCATTGTGGGGGCGATCGCGCTCTCGATTCTCTTGTTTGATCGCGCATTGTGGCCCAATCGCTACCAGCTCGCGCCCTGGGTCTTTGGTGACGCCTTTTATCGAGTGCAAACCAGTGAAAAAGTCGTGGCGCTCACCTTTGACGATGGCCCCGACCCGCGTTACACCGCGCAAATTGGGCAAATCCTGGCGGATGCGGGGGCTCCGAGCACCTTTTTTGTCATGGGGCGGCACGTCCAGCAGCATCCCGACGTGGTGCAGACCCTCATGGCGCAAGGGCATGAACTCGGCAACCACACCTGGAGTCACCCCAGCCTGAAGGCGAAGTCGCCCGCCACGATTCGTCAAGAGTTGGAATCGACGGATCAACTGCTCCGCGACCTGGGCTACACCGCCCCGATTCCCTTTCGATCGCCCTACGGCCACAGTTGGTTTACCCTGCCCCATGTGCTCAAGCAGCGTGATCAAGCCAACATTTTGTGGACGGTGCAGATGAACGACTGGCAGCCCGAAGAGCCGGACGTGATGATGGAGTTGCTGGCCCCCAAGTTTGGCAACGGCGCGATCGTGCTGATGCATGACGGTGACGGCGAGTCGGAAGGGGCCGATCGCAGCAACACCGTCACCCTCGTGCAAATGATTTTGGACAAGTATCTTGCCGAGGGGTATCGCTTCGTCACCCTTTCTGAGCTATTGGCTCAGGGCAAACCGATTCGCCACTGGTCCTAATTCCCCGCATTCAGCGTCAAATTTTAACCGCCTCTTGATAGACGACGGCGGGGCGCGATCGCTCTAGATTGATACGGATGAGTAATGTTTTCTTAAACATTGCCCGCAAATATGAAAGGATAAGGATCGCCTCACGCACATATCCACGTATCCACAGTTGTTCACACAGGTTCGCCACTATGACGAAATTTCCCATTGACCTCAGCGCTTACAAGCGAATCACCCTCGATCCGGCGGTCACCACGTTAACCGACGAGCAACGCGCCGCCCTCAAGTTCAACATTGAGCTATGTCGCGATGCGATCGTCTTCTTTACCGCCACCGGTGCAGCGCGCGGCGTCGGTGGACACACGGGCGGTCCCTACGACACCGTTCCCGAGGTGATGATCTTGGATGCGATTTTCCGAGGCAATGAGGATAAGTACGTTCCCACCTTCTTTGACGAAGCGGGGCACCGCGTAGCCACCCAGTATTTGATGGCGACCCTCAATGGTGACCTACCTGCCGAGCAACTGATGCAGTACCGCGCGGCGGGTTCCACCCTGCCCGGTCACCCCGAACTGGGTCTGACCCCCGGCGTCAAGTTCAGCTCCGGTCGTCTCGGTCACATGTGGCCCTATGTGAACGGGGTCGCCCTAGCCAACCCTGGCAAAGCCGTTTTCTGCCTCGGTTCTGACGGTTCCCAACAAGAAGGGAACGACGCGGAAGCCGCCCGTCTCTCAGTCGCCAACCACATCAATGTGAAACTGCTGATTGACGATAACGACGTCACCATTGCGGGCCATCCCTCCAGCTATATGGGTGGCTATAGCGTCAAACAGACTCTCGCGGGCCACGGCCTCACCGTGCTCGAAGGCGATGGCGAAGATCTCGATGCGCTCTACGCCAACATCTGCAAAGCGATCGCCACCCCCGGCCCTGTCGCCATCATCATCAAGCGACCCATGTCCGTCGGCATCGAAGGGATTGAAGGCAGCACCCACGGCCACGACGTGATTCCCGTTGACGCCGCCATCAAGTATTTGGAAGCCAAGGGCCACCCGGAAGCCGCCACCATTCTGAAAAACACCGAGAAGCCGAAGAATACCTATGAGTTCCTCGGTTCCTCTGACAAGGTTGGTGCTAACCGCAACGTCTTTGGCGATGCCGTCGTCGAAATTCTCGGTAGCATGGACGAAACTACCCGCAAAGATAGCGTCCTGGTGGTGGATAGCGACCTGGAAGGCTCCTGCGGTCTGGCGCAAATCCGCAAGGCGCACCCTGAAGTATTCATTAGCGGCGGCATCCAAGAGCGGGGCAACCTGTCGGCAGCGGCGGGGTTTGGCATGGAAAAAGGCAAACAAGGCATTTTCGCCACCTTTGCCGCCTTCTTAGAAATGTGTATTTCTGAGATCACCATGGCCCGGTTGAACTACTCCAACCTGCTGTGTCACTTCTCCCACTCGGGAATTGACGACATGGCGGACAACACCTGCCACTTCGGCATCAACAACATGTTTGCCGACAACGGGCTAGATGACGGCTACGATACCAAGCTCTACTTCCCCGCCGATGCGAACCAAATGAAGGCAGTGGTCAAAGCTGTCTTCAACGATCCGGGGTTGCGGTTCATCTTTTCGACCCGCTCCAAAGTGCCCTATCTGCTGGATACCAACGGCAAGGAAATCTTTGGCGGCGACTACACCTTCACCCCTGGTAAAGATGAAGTAATTCGCGAAGGTTCGGCAGGCTACATCGTTACTTTTGGCGATTCCATTTATCGCGCTCTGGACGCTGTCGAGCGATTGAAGCAAGAAGGTATCGAAGTGGGTCTGATCAACAAAGCGACCTTGAACGTCGTCGATGAAGACATGATGGCGAAGATCGGCCAAGCGCCCTTTGTGTTGGTGACTGAGGCCTTCAACCGCCGGACTGGTTTGGGTAGCCGCTTTGGTTCCTGGCTGTTGGAGCGGGGCTACGCACCGAAGTTTGCTTACATCGGCACCCATGAAGAAGGTGGGGGTGGCCTGTGGGAGCAGTTCCCCCATCAGGGCATTGATCCAAGCGGCATCATGAAGAAGGTGAAAGAGCTGGTGGGCTAAGCCGTCGAGGTTTTGCCACTGCAAGTATGCATCAGCGGGAGTCGTCAAATGGGCGGCTCCCGCTTTGTCATGTTTCGGCGTTTCAAGATTTGCAAGGGTCTATTGCGGTTTTAGTCTGTTCGGCATGAACCCGCGCAGACTAAAGGTATATTCACCATTCAAAAGCTATCTATGTCTAAAGAAAACGCCCTCGACTTCCTCAAGCAGGCCACCGATAACTCCACGTTGTCTGAGCAAGTGAAAGAAGCCGATGAGACCACAAAGATCGTTGATTTAGCGAAGCAACACGGTTTTGAATTTTCGGAGGACGACATGAAAAACGCGATTCCGGCCATCAAAGAACAAGCGGGCTTCTTTGGGGAGTTGGCCAAAGCAGTTCTAGAACTTTTTGCCCCTGCTCGTGATGATTATCCAGCGACTGGGGTACAACCTTTCACCGGTGAGCTGGGCCGCAAGCATTAGTCTGGCGGTGGCTCAGTCCAATCGTTACTCGCAGATTTTATTAAAGCGCACCCCGCTGGCCCAGGCTGGCGGGGTGCGCTTTATCGATGCTTAGGGGACGGTTCCCTGTCGGATCAGCCCATCCGTTAGGGCTCAGCTCGAGGGAACCGTCCCCTGACAGGTTCGGTTGCAGAGGGATTTTGCAGAGTCACGCTGCGGATCCTGGATCCGCAGCGTGACTCTGCCCTCTCGGCCAAGGGGCTCGATAGCAACTGGATGTGCTGTTGAGTAACGGCGCAGTGGTACTGCCCACCTATAGTCCCAAGAGGGGGGCGTCGAGGACACGGGCGATGCGATCGCGCACGTCCTCTAAATGAGCTTGGGTGGTAATGGGCATCCTGTCCCCGGTGCGGGAAAGCGCATCACTAATGTCATCCCGCATCTGGCGTAGCTGATAGCGGGCCAAGACGCGGGCATCCTCCGGTGCGCCGAGCGTCCCCAAGGTCGCCATGAACTCGTTAAAGCTCTGGGCGTTGAGGGCATCCCAAAAGGTGCGCCGCAGCACGAGGTTGGACAAAATATTGAGATGGTGGCGCTGCAACCCGCGCCGCAGACTTGATATCTCTGACGCAGCTGCATCGGGATTAGTAATCTCGGACCAAATGCTCTGGTATAGGGAACCATACAGTTCCGACAGGGTGAGCACATCCTCGGCGTCGGTGCGAAATTCCAAATCGCGGACGCGAGCCAAGCGATCGGCGAGGAATAGCTGGCTGAGCGTTACGCTTTGCACTTCCAGCACCTGCTCATAAATCGGGTAATCCAGCGGAAAACTGGTGAGCCGCACGCCCCAGTGCCGCCAGCGATCGGGTGCCAGCTGGTTGATCAGTTGCGAGGAAAAGTCAAAGGCATCGGCGGCAAACACCTCTTCACTCAGGGCGGTCAGGGCGGCCCGCTGTTTGTCTGCCGCGATCGGTTCAAAGGGCGTGTACTCGCGATTTTCCCAAGGGTTCAAACGCCGAAAGCGTTGGCCCCCAACATAATCCGTCAGGGTCAGCGCATTGCTGAAAAAGTAATTGAAGACGAGATCGACCCGGCGGCGGAGGCTACCGTAACCTTCGCCCGGATTTACTGACAGGCGGTTAAGGCGATCCCAGACGGCCTGAGCATTGTCGAGTTGCCACAGGGAATATTGCATGGGGTCGCTGCTGAGATCCCAGGCGCGGGATTCCGGGTCAATAAAGTCAAAAATGTCTTCATCAGTGGCGTAGGCCAAGGCGGGTTCAGTGCTGCGGCGCAGGATACCGCTCAACATCTGCTGCTCCGCCCGGGCCAGGGGAGAAGGCGGTGCTTCGCGGTAGCCGTATTCGATCGCCCAACTATCGTATGGTCCTAAGCGACTGGGAAAGTACTCTCCCTGCTCGGTGCCAGGCGGGGCCACATTGGGGGGGAAATAATCCATCACGGAACTCACCAGACCTTGAGTAGAGGTGAGTTCGGTATTGTTCAAGTCTTCCGGCGCGACGAGTAAGCTGCCCGCAAAGTTGTGGCGCAACCCCAAAGTATGGCCAATTTCATGGGCGGTGAGCGACACTAAATACTGCTGAATAAACGCGTCGAGTTGAGCGCTAGTAAAGTCAGCGCCCGATAGCGTCGACAAGGCTAACGCCCCAAAGGCATTGTGTTGAGCGCTAAGATACCCGGCACAGTGATCATCCGTGAGTTGGTGATTACTGCCTTCGGTGGGCCAGCCTTCCAGATTTCGAGTCATTTCGAGTCCGGCTTCCCCTGCTTGCTGCATGGCGAGCCACTGCAAATACCAGGTTTGCGATCGCTGCCCACACAGCTGCAAATAAAACTCCGAACCATTCGGCGCATCCAGTCCTCGGGATTGGTACTGCTGCCGCAAATAGCGAATCACATTGGCATCGAGAATGATATCCGCATCGAGGATCTGGCCGGTGAGCGGATTCACCCGCGAGGGGCCAAAACCAATCGCCCAATTGCTCAACGAATCTGACCAGCGCACCACGTTGTAGCGCACATCAGAGGGATCCCAGGTCGCGTTATTCGGCATCTGCCGCGCTTCAATGGCGTTCTCAAAGCCGGCCGCTTCAAAGGCTTCATTCCAGGCCAAAATGCCCTGACGAATGGCCTCGCGATATTCTGGAGGCGTCGTATTCTCGATCCAAAAAACAATGGGCTCTTGGGGCGGTGACAGCTCAGCCTGGGGATTTTGTTTTTCGAGATGCCAGCGATTGATGTAGCGCACAAACGGGTCGGTGCGCTGGGTCTGTAGGGGGGCTCGGAAGGCCGTCGTGAAATAGCCGACCCGTTCATCGGCTGGGCGCGGTTGATAGCTGTTATTCACCGGCAACTCCGACAAGCTATAGCGCACCTGCAAAGCAAACCCCCGGCTATCGGGAATGCTATCTAGGGAAAAGCTGAACAACGCCGCCAACGGATCCGTCGCGCCCCCACCAGAAAAGCCAACCACAGTGCCCACTTCCAGGTTTTCGGGAAACATCTGAAGTGACTCGAGCTGGGACAGCTCCGGATTGCGACTGTAATTACTCAAGGCCCAGCCCAAGCCCTCAGTCAGGTTGGCTAAGTCCTGATCCATTAACAGCGTCGATAAATCGATCAGCTTGGCCTGGGTGCTGGGGTCAATGCTGACCACATCCACCACAAAGATGATGGAATCACTGAACGAGGTGTCTTGGAGCCGCTGTTGCCAACTTGCACCACCAGCATTGCGCAAATAAGTGTTGGGCACGGCGACCTGCACGCGATCGCCCGGCATTTCGCGAAACTGTATCACGAAATCGTTGATTGGCCAGCCGCGAAACAGCCCCGCTTCTCCCAGGCCGGATTCCAGAGTCGCCGATAGTAAGAAATTACGGTTGAACTGTCGCGGCGTCAGGGCCAAGTAGGCTTCACCGCGATCGACATTTCCATAAATCGTCAGTAAGCCATCTTGTTTTTCCAGACTTTGGGTTAGCTCCCCAAAATCCAATAGTGGGCCGGTCGCTTCATCCGTTTCCGCCGCCCCGTCATCGGCCTGCGCATAAGCAGTCTGGGCGGCCCAAGTGCCCCCCAGCGCCAGCAACACCGCTAAACACACCCCAGCAATACCTAGGAGCAGGAACTTAATGGAACGGGTCAGACGATTCATGGAATTTTGACTGCGCAGAATGGCTTTCATACAGTTTGAACGGCTCGGCACAATTTCGGAACAACCTTAAGAAGAAGTTTCGGAAAAATCTCACATCTTCCTCGTTCACTAGCAGTTTTGCGGCTCCAATAGTTCTCCAGAGGGCCGCATGGCTGCGAGCCGAGCCCAACTGTTCAGGCTAAGCCAGGCGTTCGCGCCGCGTCTCCCGAAAGTTGTACCGCAATAACCCAAAGAATTTCTGGGAATTCGTCCATTGTCATCATTGGGGGAGGCGTTTTAAGTGCTGCCACATTGCCAAGCTAGGGCACGGTGGGGCTGGATCAGCAGGCATGAGCACCACTGATGATATGAAACACTCGCACAGGCAGCCCCTTTGGGTGAGTGAGGTCGCCGTTGAAGATCTCGACAAGTCATGCTAAAAGCTGTCAAGTTGGCCTAGAGGGACAGATCATTCGTCATATCACACCGTATCTTCGTCGTCCTCTTCATCCTCCAACTCGTCCACCATGTTGGGACTAATCAGGGTGATGTCAAATTCATCCGGCGGCATCGGATTCGTTGAATCGCGTCGCAACTGATAGAAGATGGCTCTGGCTTGCGGCCCAAAGACAATTTCATCTTCATTTTTTAAATCATGGGCGGGGACTTTGCGGCCATTAATCAGCATGCCGTTGGCACTGGGCTTGCCCTTCAGATTGCCTCCACAATGCGGTAGTAAAAGGTGTTGTCGTCCTTGGGCAGCTGCACCAGAGTGGCGTGGTGACGGGATACAAACTGCGATGAGAGGCGGATATCGCATTTCGGGTCGCGGCCGATGGAATAGACGGAGCCGTCTAGGATGATCTCGCGACGGCCTTTACTATCTTCAACGATAAAGATGTTGCTGAGCTGAGATTCTGAAGCCATCCCGACAATTTTTCCTTACCGCGCTGGATTAACAGTAGTACCACAGACCTGCATGGTTTTTCCACTTGGATTCTGTAACAGTAACATTACACTTGGTCATCAGCTTAATTACTGAACACAAAGTTGTCTTGTACAAATCCAAAATGTAGGAGCGACTGCATTTTTCAAGCATGCCCGAAAAGCCTCGAATAGGCTACGTGGTATTAAAACAGATTCGGTCAGACTCAATCTGTCTTTTTGGTGCCACGATGCGGTTCGGCCAAGTTCGGATGACTGCTGGGAAGCGTCTCCAGCAGCGGCAACTGCGGCAACGAATGGTTAATTCGAGGCGAGTTCAGCCTGCAAGAAATCGATAAACTGGCGGGCCGTGCGACCGGAACGGCCATTATGTCGTGTGGCCCACTGGAGGGCTCGCTGTTGTAGGGGGGCGTCGGCGATCGCAAGTTGAGCCTGGGTTGCCAGGTGCCGCACGATCGCGAGATAGGTTTTTTGATCAGCCGCTCCAAAGGTGAGGGTGAGGCCAAAGCGATCGCTAAATGACAGCTTTTCTTGCAGCGTATCCCACGATTGAATTTCGTCTTGGTCGCTGGGACGGGGGCGATCGCTAAAGTATTCCCGCACTAAGTGACGACGGTTTGAGGTGGCATACACTACAACGTTTTGGGCGCGGGCCGTGACGTTGCCTTCCAGCACCACCTTGAGTGCCTTAAAGGCGTCGTCATCTTCTTCAAAGGACAGATCATCGACAAAGATGATGAACTTTTGCGGCAAGTCTCGCACCTGCTCCACAATCGCGGGCAATTCCGTCATGCCCGCTTTATCCACTTGAATCAGCCGCAGACCGCGATCGCCATATTCATTCACCAGGGCTTTGACGAGCGACGATTTGCCCGACCCGCGACTGCCATACAGCAACACATGCAGCGCCGCGTATCCCGCCAGCAAGAACTCCGTATTTTGAATCAACTGTTGGCGCGGCTCATCGTAGGCAGCGAGGTCGCGCAACTGCACCGGATCAGGATGCGGCACCCCAACCAGCGTCCCAGCCTGCCAGCGAAACACGCGATATTGACCCATGGGGCCAATGCCCTGCTGGTGGTAATAGGTCGCGAGCTCAATCAGGCCGGTCTGCCAGTCTGGCAGACCGGGAAACGAAACCTCAGGCCACGATTCTGCCTCTAAATGCCAAACGACCGGCGTTTCCGGCACTTGGCATACCGTTTGTACCCACTGACTGAGCTGATGGCTTTGACAGCCATACAGACTCTGGAGCCGCCGCAGGTCACTCTGGGCCGCCGTCAACAGCGCCGGGGGCAATTCTTGTACTGGGAGTCGCTGGGCCAGGTGCGAGAAGGGATTCTCGGATCGCAAAATTTGCTGAATCAAATGTCCCTGCCAGCTTTGTTGCGCGGTTGCCAAGGCCCGAAACCAGTGACCATAAGCCATCAAACACTCGGCAGAATCTTCCCGACAGAGGGCGTCCAGCAAATTGAGCCACGCCTGACTAATCGGCGTCTCTAACACCGACTGATACAGCAACAACCCCGCCGCCTGCTGCTGAAATCGCTGTACTGACGCGATCGCCTTGGCTGCTAATCCACCCATCACTCACTCTCCGACGCCTGCTCCACTTAGCAAGATACCGCCCAGATGCCCGCTACTATCAATTCTGCGACAAAATCTATCCACACCCACACCCTCACACCCTCACACCCTCACACCCTGCCCCCTCACATCCTGTCAGTCGCTTCGAGCGGTTCCAAAAGTCCTTACAATGGCACTAGCGAAATAGTGAATTCAGTTCAGGACGTTTGCATGGCAGACCAACTCCTTCGGGCCACCGCCGCCGATGGTGGCATTCGGATTGTCGGTACCATCACCACCGACGTGGTAGAAGAAACTCGACAGCGTCACCAACTGACTTACGTGGGTACAGCCGCTTTGGGCCGCGCCATCTCGGCGGGGCTGCTGTTGGTTTCCAGTATGAAGCGGGCGGAGTCGCGCATCAATTTACGGGTCAAAGGTGATGGCCCCATGGGGGGCGTCATGGTTGATGCCGGACTCGACGGTCGGGTGCGGGGCTATGTCGATCACCCTGAAATCGAGCTGCCGCCGACGGCGACTGGCAAGCTGAATGTGGGCGGGGCGATCGGCCATAATGGCTACCTCTACGTAGTGCGTGACGTGGGCTATGGACAGCCGTATTCCAGCACAGTGGAGCTCATTTCGGGCGAAATTGGTGAAGATCTCACCTATTACTTGGCAACTTCTGAGCAAACCCCCTCGGCACTGGCACTCGGCGTGCATGTCGATGAGCGAGGTGTGGAGGCCGCTGGCGGTTTGTTGCTGCAAGTGATGCCCAAAGCCGAGCGGGATGAGTCATTGATTTCACTGTTGGAATCGCGCATGGGTTCGCTGGCCGACTTTACGCCCAAACTGCTGGACAGCCAGACCTTGCCCGAGATTTTTGAAGATTTAGTCGGCGATCTGAATCTGACCATCTTGGATGACGCCGCGCCGATGGACATTCGCTTTTATTGTCCTTGCACCTACGATCGCATGTTGGGTGCCCTCAAAATGCTGGGCGTGGATGAACTGCAAGACATGATCGAAAAAGACGACGGTGCCGAAGCCACCTGCCACTTCTGCGGCGAGGTTTACACTGCTGACAGCAACAAACTCGCCGACCTGATTGACGACCTCAAAAAGCAGCGATCGGAAGCCTTAAACTAAAGCCGGTCATTCGCTATAGCTATGGTGCATGACGCTGCGCTAACGGCCCCCGACGGATGGCAAGGCTGTTCCAGCGATCGCGTTAACCGACTCCTTCACCCACTGCACCTCCTCCACCCACTGCACCTACCCCACTAATCTCACATCCATCCACCCTCACACCCTGCTCAACGATTCCCGCCATATGGCACTCTGGACAGTAGACAGACCAAACTGCTGGAGGAGCTATGGGCACGACGCCGAAGATTATTGTGCTGGATGATGATCCCACCGGATCCCAGACGGTTCATAGCTGCTTGCTGCTGTTGCAGTGGGATGTTGACACCCTCGTGCTGGGACTGCAAGACGACTCGCCGCTGATGTTTGTACTGACGAATACGCGGGCGCTGTCGCCAGCGCAGGCCGAGGCCGTGACTCGCGAAGTTTGCCAGAATCTGAAAGTGGCCATTCCCCAAGCGGGGATCGAAGAGTTTTTGGTCGTGAGCCGCTCTGACTCGACCCTGCGGGGGCACTACCCGATTGAAACAGATGCGATCGCCGCCGAACTTGGCCCCTTTGACGCACATTTCATGGTGCCCGCCTTTTTTGAAGGGGGGCGCATCACCCGCGACAGCACCCACTACGTCGTGCAAAACGGCACCCCTGTCCCGGCCCACGAAACGGAATTCGCGAAAGATTCCGTGTTTGGCTATAGCACCGCCTACTTGCCGGATTACGTGGCGGAAAAAACGAGTGGCGCGATCGCCCCTGACCAAGTCGAGCGCTTCACGCTGGATCGGGTGCGATCGGGGATTGCAGAGGCATTGAAGGGTTTAGAAGGAAACACTTGCGTGGCGGTAGATGGGGAAACCCAAGCCGACCTCAACGCCTTTGCCCAAGAAGTTTTGGCCGCTGCCGCTGACGGGAAACGCTTCTTATTTCGCAGTGCAGCGAGCCTGTTAACCGCGTTGGCGGCGCTGCCCCCTCAGCCGATCGCTGCCACCGACATGGCGCAGTATGTGAAAGACCATCATCCCGGCGCGATTCTCATTGGCTCCCACGTGAAAAAGACCACGCAGCAATTAGCCGAGTTGCTCAAAGCACCGGGCATTGTCGGTGTGGAAGTCGATGTAACGCAGATGCTGGACGATTGGGCAGCAGGGCGATCGCGCCTCTTAACCTCCACCCTGGCCCAGGTCAGCCAAATTCACGCCCGCGGCGACACCCCCGCCATCTACACCAGTCGCGAAGAACTCACCTTTCCCGATGTGCAGACTCGTCTCGCCTTTGGCGAACAGGTATCGGGTCTCTTGATGGACATTGTACGCGGGCTCCCCAGCGACCTGGGCTTTTTGATCAGCAAAGGGGGCATCACCTCCAACGACACCTTGAGCAAGGGACTCGCCCTCCGCACCACCCGGCTGCTAGGGCAAATTTTGCCCGGCGTATCGGTCGTCCGTACCGAAGCGGATCATCCGCAGTTCTCGGCCATGCCAGTGGTCTTATTTCCCGGCAATGTGGGTGATGAAAATGCCCTTGCCTTGGCGTATCAGAGGCTAAGCTAGGAAAGCCGCTAAAAGCTACCCACGGGCGATGATCCCCGTGCTCCCGCTGTGGGTTGTCTGGTACGGCGTCATCAACATTGCAATTGTGGAAAGTGTCATGTCTGAGGCAGATAGATTCCGGGTCGTCATCTTTGGTTCTGCGCGTTTGAAGCCTGAGGATACGGTGTATGAGCAGGTGCGACGATTAGCCCGGTTGCTGGGTCGAGACGGTATGGATGTGGTCACCGGGGGCGGCCCTGGATTGATGGAAGCGGCCAACTGGGGCCATCGCGAAGGCCGTGCAGATCCCAACAGTGTTGATGCGTCTAGCAAATCCTATGGCCTCAATATCAAGTTGCCCTTTGAAGAAGCCGCGAATCCCCATGTGGATATTAAGCACGACTTCGATCGCTTCTCTGAACGCCTCGATCATTTCATGCACTTGGCGAATGCGGTCGTGGTCGCTCCCGGTGGCGTCGGTACCCTGCTAGAGCTGGCCTACACCTGGCAACTGATGCAGGTCGAGCACATCTGCAATATTCCCATTGTGCTGCTGGGCGATATGTGGGAAGACTTTCTGCGCTGGGTCAAGGCTTGGCCCCTAGAAAAGCGGCTGATCAATCCCGAAGACTACGAGATGCTGTATCTCGTGCGCAACTGCGACGAAGCGTTTGAAGTCGTGCGCGCCGCCCAACGCAAGTTTGTTGAAAGCAATGGCGACTTTTGTCTCAACTATCAGCAGTACAAGCTGTGAGCGACAGATCGGGTAACGACACAACAGAACCCCGTTCTTTTGCCCACAAGCCTGGTATTAGTGAACTTCTGGCAAGGGAAAAATCGGGGTTCTGTTGTTGAGAACACTTATCAAGACTTGAAAGCGGACAAATCCAGGCCAGTTTGAGTCTTGAAGAAGGCTTGGAGACGCGCCGCCATCTGGGCCACACCGCCCTCCACATTAGATTCGATATTGAGGGGTAACACCGGGTCGTGCAGCGACAATCGCAGCAAAAACCAGCCGTTTTGCTCTGGACTGGTGCAAGCAACGCGCAACCCTTCGTAGTTGTGGGGCACGATTGCCCAGCCCGGTTGCTCAGCGACAAAGTCTTGGAGTTGCTGAATAACGCTGCTGCCGTGGACTTGGAAGTCCGGCTCCAGAATCTTGAGCCGAAACTCCTGGCTTTCTGCCGGTTCTTGCAAATTGGTGATCAGGTCAGTCAAGCGTTTGCCGCTGAGTCGCGCCTTGGCGAGTTCGCCCAAGAGCTTGCTGACGAGGTAAGCCCCATCGTCCAAGAAATAGTTTTCGCGCATGGCTCCGTGACCGGAGGTTTCGATCGCCAGCCAAGATTCCTGCCCCGCTTCATTCAACCGCATCGCCTCGTTGATCACATTTTTGTAGCCGCGCTTAAAGCGATGGTGAACACCGCCCAAATCTTGCTCGATAAAGCGGGTCAGGCCATCGGAGGTAATGGAGTCGGTCACGATAGTCGAACCGGGATGCGCTTGCAGGACAACGGCTGAAATCAATGCAATGAGACGATTGCGGTTGAGTTCCTGCCCCTCGTGATCGACTGCCGCCCCGCGATCGACATCCGTGTCAAAAATAATGCCAAAGTCGGCCTGGTTAGCGGTGACAGCTTCACAAATCGCCGCCATCGCTGCCTCATTTTCCGGGTTGGGGACGTGATTGGGAAAGGTGCCATCGGGGTCGAGAAACTGACTCCCGGTGGTATCGGCTCCCAACGGCTGTAATACCTGGTCAGCGTAGAAACCGCCTGCCCCATTGCCCGCATCCACCACAATGTTGAGCCCTTGTAAAGGCTCATCAAAATGGTCGGGATGATTCACTGCGGCGCGAATCTGCCGCACTAGCTCGGCGGCATAGGCGGAGATGAGGTCGCGCGGGGCGATCGCGCCTGGTTCTCTAGCAGTCTGGAAGTCGGCAGTCGCCGCCAAGTCCAAAATGCTCTTGATGTCAGGTTTGCTGAGCCCCCCTTGGCGGGTAAAAAACTTCAACCCGTTGCGATTAAACGGTAAATGGCTGGCCGTGAGCATGATCGCGCCATCGCATTGAAACTCGGGCAGCACCGTGCTCATAAACATAGCCGGAGTCGAGGCCATGCTCACGTCGTAAACCTGGCTACCCATCGCCGTCATGCCTTCTGTGACAGCAGTCATTAGGGTCGGGCCAGAGAGGCGACTGTCGCGACCGATCGCTAGCGTCAACTCAGTGGCGGGCTTGTCCAGCTGGGCCGCGAGCCAACTCACAAAGGCTTGGCCCAATGTGTGAGCCACCGCAGGCGTCAGGTTCACAGGCTCACCCGGCACCCCGGCGATCGCCACGCCGCGAATGTCAGACCCATTTTGTAGGGCAGCCCAATTCACCGATGTTGTGGAAAGAACCATGGGCGATCGCTCCGTTGCAGTTTCCTTCTCACCTTAAAAGTGACCAGCGCGATTCCGCGATTTCTTCAGCTTTTTTGCACGTCAGGCGGAACTTGCTGGCGATCGCACCGATTGGGCTCCCGCATACTTTCCAAAATCAGCCTGGGCGCGATCGCTGCATCAGTGATGTGGTGGAATAAATGACCAATGCTGTCCAAATGCAGCCAAAGGTGACCAGGTGCGTCGGGGTAAACGGCTCCCGATACAGAAATACGCCCAGCACCAACTGTATCGAAGGCGCGACATATTGAAAAAAGCCCAAGGTCGAGAGCCGCAACCGCTTGGCCGCATTGTTGAACCACAGCAGCGGCATGGAGGTCATCACCCCCGCCCCGATAAATAAGAGGCTTAAAGGCACCGTTGAACCGAAATTGCCCACGCCCGTGACCTGCCAGTAGCTCACTACCAGCAACGCTAACGGGGTAATCATTAACGTTTCCACTGCCAGGCCGACCATGGGGGCGACAGCCACCACCTTGCGCAACAGGCCATAAAACGCAAAGGTAAACGCCAGCCCCAACGCAATCCACGGCACCGCCCCAAACTGCCAAATAAAGTAGCCGACGCCGATCGCCGCCAACCCCACCGCCATCTGCTGGCCCCGCAGTAGCCGCTCCCGCAAAAACACGAAACCTAGCAAGACCGTCACCAGGGGATTGATGAAGTAGCCGAGGCTGGTTTCCACCACGCGATCGCTGTTCACCCCGTAGATGTAGAGACCCCAATTACAGGTCAGTAAGGTCGCCGTTGCGAGTAAAATCCGTAAGGTTTTGGGCGATCGCAGCAAGGCTCCCACCTCCGCCTGGCGCTGCTGCACCAGCAAAATGCCGCTCAAAAACACCAGCGACCAGATCATGCGATGGCACAGCACTTCTACTGGCGAACTTTGCTGAAAAAACTTCCAGTAAATGGGGAGTAACCCCCAAGCGCCGTAGGCCAGCACCGCGTAGAAGCCGCCAGCCCTGCTAGCCGACTGCGATGATTGAGACGATTCGTTCAAGCCGACTTCCTCGCGAGGCAAAGCCCATATCCTAACAGGGGAACCGGGGGCATCTGTGGGTGTGATCGAGGCTCCTAAATATTTGCAACCCACATTAGAGACCTGACCAATCACCTTCGCTGCCCCCACTCCCCTGCGCCCCCACTCCCCTGCGCCCCCACTCCCTCACTCCCCCACCCATATCCCCCGCCCATATCCCCCTCCCCAGCATTCATTCCCGCAGAGCAGTGAGATAAGATGACAGAGCAAAATTGATGCCGCCACCTGAGGGGAAAGTTCGGTGCGTGAACTCGTTCACCAATCCGACACTGTGCCGCAACTGTGATCAATCTCTACCACGCACGAGGTAAGAGGTTTTCAGTCAGAACACCCTCTGTGGCTTTGTATCTTGATCGCCTGCGTTGCACAGGCTCGGAGATAAATCACGAATGACCACCGCGCAAATTTTGACTCATCCCGGTGTTTTTGACGCCGATCATTCCTTAAAACTGACGCCTTTACCGGAACAGCGCCCCCTGTTACTCATTGGTCACGGCAGCCGCGATGCCCAGGGCCGGCAAAACGTGCTGGATTTTGCCGCTGCTTATCAAGCTTTAGATGCGTCCCGTCCGGTCATTCCCTGTTTTCTGGAACTGACCGAACCGTCTATTCAAGCTGGGGTCGATCGCTGTGTTGAGGCCGGCTACACCGATATCTCAGCGCTACCTGTGTTGCTGTTTGCCGCGCGACACAACAAGTTCGATGTCACCAATGAACTGGATCGCGCTCGGCAACGGCATCCCCAAGTCACGTTTCACTATGGGCGACACTTTGGCATTACCCCGGAGATCTTGGATTTGTGGCGCGATCGCCTCACTCAACTCGACAGTCCGGCGTACAATCCCCGGCAGATCCAACGGCAAGACACCGTGCTGCTGTTTGTCGGGCGTGGGGCCAGCGACCCCGATGCCAATGGCGATGTTTACAAACTGGCGCGCATGGTGTGGGAAGGCAGCGGCTACGATACCGTGGAAACTTGCTTCGTCGGCATCACCCATCCCCGGCTGGAAGAAGGTTTTCGGCGGGCACGGCTGTATCAGCCCAAGCGCATCATCGTGTTGCCTTACTTCTTGTTCACGGGCGTACTGATGAAAAAGATTCAAGATATCGCCGCTCAACAGCAGGTTGCCCATCCCGAAACTGAAGTCGTATGTTTGCCGGAAATGGGCCTTCACCAGCAGTTGCTCGGGGTGATGCGCCGCCGCGAAATTGAGACCCAAACCGGGTCGGTCGCGATGAACTGTGAAATGTGCAAGTTCCGATTAGCCGCCTTTGATGCTCATGGTTCCAGTCACGGGCATGATCACAGCGATGACCCGGCTCACGGGCACCCTCACGGTCACGGCCACCCTCACGACCATGGCAGTGAAATGCCCGATCCTTATGCGGAACCGGCGCAATATCACGATCGCATTTGGCAAGTGCCCTAACAGCGATATGTTGAGGGTGGAGCCACCGGACTCCACCCCAGTTCTTCACGGTGATTTGACGATGAGTGAGTCCTTTATCATTGGCGATCGCGTTTATCTCGCCACCACCCCGCCTTATATCAAGACCGCCGACACCATGCCCATGCTGCGCCCCAGCGACACGGTGCCCGTCGGGACACCGGGCATCATTGTGCAGCAAAAGCCGGGGGATTCCTGGGTGGTCAAATTTGAGCAGGGATCCTTTCTGGTCGACACCCCCTATTTAGCCAAAGTCGTTTACGAAAACAACTCGGCCACAGAAGAGTAAAGCTGACGGGTGCGACAGGATATCGCACATCTGGCCAATGCCAACGAAGCCGCGTCATCGCGTAACGCCGATTAAGGATGCTGCTGTTCGTCAGCGATCGCTGCTCTCCCCAGAAAACTGGCTATTGCCAATGGGGTGGCGTGCGTCCATAGAGACGAATCATTTCCCGCAGGCGTTCTCGCAGTTCACCCGTGAGCATTTCGGAACGATAGCGCCAGGCCCAGTTGCCGTCAGGCTTGCCGGGTGAGTTCATGCGGGCAAAGCTGCCGAGTCCCAACACGTCTTGCAGGGGAATGATCGCCTGGTTAGCAATGGAACTCAGCGCTAAGCGAATCAAGCTCCAGTGAATGCCATCGGCATGGAGACCGCCGAGATAGCGGAGGACGCGATCGCGCTCGTATTCTCCAGCTTGATCAAACCAGCCCACCGTCGTGTCGTTGTCGTGGGTGCCGGTATACACCAAGCAGTTGTTCACATAGTTGAACGGCAGATACGGATTCGTGTCGTCACCACCGAAGGCAAACTGCAAAATCTTCATGCCGGGAAAATCAAATTGATCCCGCAGGGCTTCGACCTCGGGCGTGATGACGCCCAAGTCTTCGGCCAAAATCGGCAGACTGCCAAACTCTTCCTTCACCGCGTTGAAAAAGGCTTCCCCTGGCGCTTTCACCCATTCACCATTGAGGGCAGTGGTTTCGCCTTCGGGCACGGCCCAATAAGCTTCAAACCCGCGGAAATGGTCAATCCGCGTCAGGTCAACGTAATCGAGCAATGATTTGACCCGCTGGAGCCACCAACGAAATCCTCGCTTTTGAATTTCTTCCCAGTTATAGGTCGGGTTGCCCCAGAGCTGCCCCGTTTCGCTGAAATAGTCAGGCGGCACTCCCGCCATCTCAGAGGGCTCTAGCGTTTCCTCATCAATCATGAAATTGTGGGGAAAAGCCCAAACGTCCACGCTGTCGTGGGCGACATAAATCGGCATGTCGCCCACAATTTGAATGTGCCGATCATTGGCGTATTGCTTGAGCTCATGCCACTGGCGTGTAAATTCAAATTGGAAGTACTTGTGATAGCTAATTACGGTCGCCAGCTTATCGTGCCATTCTGACATTGCCTGCGGGTTACGCCGGGCCAGGGCGGCATCCCATTGATGCCAGCCAGCGCCATGATGGGCACGTTTCAACGCCATAAAAAAGGCATAGTCGTCCAGCCAAAAGGCCCGCTCCTGACAAAAGGTGTCGTACTCACTGCGAGAGTCTTCGTCAGCGGTGGCATTGAACGTTTCGGCCGCTTTTTCCAACAGTTTGAGCTTAGTCGGCAAGACTTGACCAAAGTCCACTTCATCTTCAGGACAGTGGGGGAAGTCGTCTAAATCGGATTGCTCTAACAAGCCGCGATCGCGCAGCTTTTCCAAGCTAATGAGCAGGTGATTCCCCGCCATCGACGAGTAAGACATATACGGCGAGTTGCCATGGCCGGTCGGCCCCAGGGGCAAGACTTGCCAGAGTTGTTGTCCCGTTTCGTCGAGAAAATCGACGAACTCATAGGCAGTGGGGCCCAGATCGCCCATACCAAACCGCCCAGGAAATGAGGTGGGGTGTAACAGAATGCCGCTCGCTCGTTGAAAAGGCATCGGTTCTTCGATAACGTCCCACTGACTTTAGCATGGCAATAATCAGGAATAACTGAGCGCTGGATAGAGTTTTGCCGATCGCTCCGTGTGCGTAACTGCCGCAGCTTGGCTTCAGCGATCGCGAGGATTCCGGCCAAAATCTCCTATGGTAGTAAAACTGTTTATTTGGCAAATGGCTGGCTGGCTGTGACGTACCGTAACCCCGCCCCCACCGTAGACATCGTGATCGAAATGCGCGATCGCCCCCACCGCCCCATTGTGCTGATTGAGCGGCGCAACGAGCCTTATGGCTGGGCGATCCCCGGTGGCTTTGTGGATTATGGGGAACGGGTCGAAACGGCAGCGATTCGTGAAGCCCAGGAAGAAACCCAGCTGGCCATTACCCTCATCGAACAGTTTTACGTCTATTCTGATCCCAGCCGCGACCCGCGCAAACATACCCTCAGCATCGTGTTTCTGGCCTACGCCACCGGCACCCCCGTCGCCGATGATGACGCCCAAGACATCGCCCTCTTTGCCCCGTGGGAGGTGCCGACCAACCTGTGTTTTGACCACGATCGCATCCTGCAAGACTATTGGCAGTATCGCCACTATGGCGTCCGTCCGCGCCCGTGATCGCTCAGGCTCACAGGCCGAATTGTCGGTATTCCCGACGCGATCGTGGGGGCGAAAGGGCATGACCTTGACTGTTGCCAAAAGCCATAATTGAGGTGACGAGAATGCCTCACCCCTGCGGAATTTTGCATTGGCATTTCTCCCTGCAATAATGATGGCCGTTACACCATTGCAAAGGAACATTCATGGAACGCAAAATCGTGCAAACCGCTCAGGCACCGGCACCCGTCGGCCCTTACAACCAAGCGATCGCCGCGACGGGCTCAATGCTGTTTGTGTCAGGGCAGATTCCCCTTGATCCGCAAACGGGGACATTAGTCGGCGGCGACGATATTGTGGCCCAGACCGAGCAAGCGATCGCCAACCTCAAAGCCATCCTCGCCGCCGGGGGAGCCACCTTGGACAACGTGGTCAAAACCTCCGTCTTTCTCAAAGATATGAACGACTTTGCCACCATGAACGCCACCTACGCGAAGCATTTTGGCGAAGAGAGCGCCCCCGCCCGCGCTTGTGTCGAAGTGGCCCGACTGCCCAAAGATGTGCGCGTCGAAATTGAATGTATTGCCGTCATCTAAGAAATCGAGGGGGGAATGGCGATCGCTCGACTCACGGGGTTACTCAACCGCACCCGCAGCGACCTCTTCGCGGGCCTGACAATTGGGACAAAGCCCGAAGAATTCCAGTGTGTGATAGTAAATGCGGAACTCGTGGTGAGCCTGGAGTTCGTGCTCCAAATCGTGTACCGGGCATTCATCAATGGAAATGCTGCTGCCACACCGCAAACAGGTGAGATGGTGGCGGTCTTCTTGGGGCAAGCTGTAGAGTGATTCGCCGCTGGGCAATGTCCGCACTTGTACCAGCCCAGACAGTTTCAGCGCATCCAGAGAGCGGTACACCGTCGCCAAGCCAATACTGAATTGGTGGTTACGCAGTTCCATATATAGATCTTGAGCCGACGTCGGTTTAGTGAGCTCTTGCATCACTTGGAGAATGCGTTCTTGACTGCGAGTGCGTCCGTTCATGCCTGCTTATCAACAGCGTCTCTACCAGCTTAGTGCAGAGCGGAATACGGTAGGATGATGAAGCCTTTGAAGACGCGATCGCCATGCCGACCTACCAAGCCCAGATCTACGTTACGCTGCGACCTTCGGTCCTTGATCCGGCGGGCACTGCGGTGCAGTCGGGCCTCCACCATATGGGCTTTACCGGGGTCGAGCAAGTGCGCATTGGCAAATACATTCAAGTCACCCTGACGGCTGAGGATGAAGCCACGGCTCGCCAGCAGTTGGATCACATGTGTGATCAGCTTTTGACCAATCCAGTCATCGAAAACTACCGCGTTGAGTTAGCGATTAAAGCCCCTGCGGGCACCGTCGCTTAACCTTTTGCTCCCCGAATTTTGGAAGTCGACTGCTATGAACGTCAGCGTTATTGTCTTTCCCGGTGCGAACTGCGATCGCGATGCGGCCTACGTCACCCGCGATCTACTCGGCCAACCCACCCAGATGATCTGGCATGAAGACCGTGACTTAAAAAATGCCGATTTGGTGATTGTGCCCGGCGGCTTTAGCTACGGCGACTATCTCAGATGTGGCGCGATCGCCCGCTTTTCTCCCGCCTTGCAAGCCACGGTCGAACACGCTCAACGCGGCGGTTTGGTCATCGGCATCTGCAACGGCTTTCAAATCTTGACCGAAGCGGGATTGCTACCCGGTGCCCTGATGCGCAATCGCGACCTGCACTTTATTTGCGATCGCGTGCCCCTGCGAGTCGAGCGCACCGATCTGGTGTGGACGCAACACTATCCTGACCAAGCCGTGATTACCGTGCCCATTGCCCACGGAGAAGGCTGCTACTACGCCGACGCCGACACCCTGCAAGCGATCGAAGACCACGGCCAAGTCGTCTTCCGCTACTGCGACGCCACGGGTGCCCCCACCCCAGAGAGCAACCCCAACGGCTCGCTGAACAACATTGCGGGCATTTGCAACCGCCAGGGCAACGTGCTGGGCATGATGCCTCACCCGGAGCGAGTCTCCGATCCCCTCTTGGGCGGCACGGATGGGTTGGCGCTGTTCCAGAGTGTGATGAGTAAGCAACTGCAAACAATTTAGACGAGATGATGCGGTCAACGTCCCGTCTAATTTCCGCTTGATACCCTTGAGTTATCAACCTTTTTTAACTCTGGGGGCGTCACCATGACCACCTTGGATGCAGACACCCAGCAGTCGTTAACAGCCGCTCTTTACGCGTATCTGCATGAGTACGGCGGTGACTCTCTGCCGGAGGTGCGCGCGATCGCGGGGGCGCTCTTGGCCGTCAAAGCGCAAACCGGAGACTTGAAACTGCCCGGTTGGGAGATTGAACAGTGGGTCGATACTTTGGTCGCTGACGTTGACCTAAGTCGGCCTTGGCCCCCAGTCGGGCAAGAAGTAGACCGACACCTTGCCACCCAAGCCCAACACTGGCGCGAGCAGTTGGCAGTCCAAACTCGGGCCATCGTCGACGCTTACTTACAGAAATACACCCCCACCGATATTCCAGCTTTAGAGCCATTAGTCGCGACGGTGCTGCCCCTCGTCACCGATGTCACCCTCCCCCGCGATACCGCCCGTCACCTCATCGACACGGTCAGTCGCCAGATCGATGTATCGACCGCGAGCGATCGCGTAATCGATCCCACATGGCTCGCCCTCGCGGATCAAGTGCACCAAGTCTGGCAACAACGCGACCTGACCAACTCGGTGACGGATGTCATGCAGGCTTATATCCACAAATTTCAGCCCACCGCCGTTGACATTGGCGAGAGTTTGGTCCAGCGTGCCGTCGCAGCCGTATCGAACAGCAAACTGAAGCTAGGGCTGGATGCCGAGCTCACGCCCGACACCCACAAACTCCTGATTAAGCAAGTCATGCTGCAAGTGAAATTGCGGGATATGTCGTCGCCCCCCGTCAAGACCGCCCTGGAAATCGCGCAGGATTTGCACGATGAAGTCGGCCGCTATCGCCGCGATCGCGGCCTCGCCCAAGACCACCCGAACTACTGGCCCACCACCACGAGCACCACCGATGATGGCAGTTCAGCCCTCGGCGGCGAGATGAGTATCGGGATCAATGTGCAGCCTCGACGCTGAGCGTCAGAGCCCGCTAGCAACATTTCGTCAACAGACGGTTGAGCCGCTAAAAATTGACTGAACTTAATAAAACAGTTTTTGCACAGAATGATTAAACATTTGCCTGGGCGGCAAGACCTGGGCCTTGATGTCGAGCCACTTGGCATTGAGAACCTCAGTGCCCCAAACTCTGGGCAAAATCTGACTGTCAAGCCAAGCTCAGCGATCGCCGACTCCCTTTAGCTCCACCTACCCTGCCCCTGAAACGCACTCTCTGACTTGCCCTCCAGCCTTAGCGATGGCACAAGGCAGGTGCCACAGTGGGGCAATTCGCATCGAGCCGACCAGTGACACCCCTCCCCTCAGAGCCGACATCGAGCCGGGCTCAATGCCCTGAAATTCTCTCTGGGGACAATAATTTTGCCATTACTAATTTTTTGTCTTTTGTCTTCACTTATATTTATTGCAGACACAAATAATCTAAAAATCTGTTTTTTAGCTTTAATCAGGGATCTAAGGTGATGAAAGGATTCTCAAGAGTTTTAAGACAGACTAGATACTGATTAAAGGGTGGTTGGAATTTATGGCCGCTTCCCGAATCGAATGCCCGCCCCCATAATGCTAATCAAGCCGAAAACCCTCGCTGCTTTCACGCGGCGAGTTTACCTATTTACAACCGTTGCGGGTGACGGCGCTGACTCATCATCCCCAGCCGCAATGCATTATTGAACCGAACGCTTGGGAGCGATCGCCTGTGAAACTCTCCGTCTATGGCAAAGGTGGTATTGGCAAATCCACCACCAGTTGCAACATTTCCGTCGCCCTCGCCAAACGGGGCAAAAAAGTCCTCCAAATTGGCTGCGACCCCAAACACGACAGCACCTTCACCCTGACTGGGTTCCTCATCCCCACCATCATCGACACGCTGAAGGACAAAGGCTTTCACTATGAAAATGTGTGGCCTGAAGATGTCATCTTCAAAGGCTACGGTGGGGTGGACTGTGTCGAAGCGGGCGGCCCCCCGGCGGGCGCTGGCTGTGGCGGCTACGTCGTGGGCGAAACCGTCAAACTCCTCAAAGAACTCAACGCCTTCGATGAATACGACGTGATTCTCTTTGATGTGTTGGGCGACGTGGTTTGCGGCGGCTTTGCGGCCCCGCTCAACTATTCTGACTACTGCATGATCGTCACCGACAACGGTTTCGATGCCTTGTTCGCAGCTAATCGGATCGCGGCCTCGGTACGCGAAAAAGCTCGCACCCATCCCCTGCGCCTAGCCGGACTCATCGGCAATCGCACCTCTAAGCGTGACCTGATCGATAAATACATCGAGTCAGTAAATATGCCAGTGCTCGAAATTCTGCCACTGATCGAAGACATCCGCATCTCGCGGGTCAAGGGCAAGACCCTCTTCGAAATGGCCGAAACCGATCCTTCGCTGACGCCAGTAACGCAGTATTACCTCAACATTGCCGACCAAATTCTCGCGCAGCCTGAGGGCGTCATCCCCAGTGAAACGAAAGATCGCGAACTGTTTGCGTTGCTGTCTGACTTTTATCTCAATCCCCCCGCAGACGCGCCGAAGCAAGAATCTGAACTAGATCTGATGATGGTTTAACTCGATTTTGTGCCGAATTTTCGAGGCGGCACTGAGCTTCACGCGGACACTCACCGTCTAAGTTCAGTCGCCTCCACCGATTTTTTACCCCGAATCCCCGAGTCCCTGTAACGTTGCTGCTCAATTGACTCTCTGCTTTGATGAATTTCATCTATCATGAGGCGTCTAAACGCAACGGATTGAGGCAAAGTGATGGCCTTCTTCGAAAATTTCGTATCAGTAATTCGCCAAAAGTGGCTAGATTACGTGGAATCTAACCGGGAGTGGTTGCACTTGCAAATGCGAATGACCTCGGTCAGAACTCCCGACGGGGGACGACGCCCATCGTCATTCCTCATCTTGGGTGTGGTGAACGCCTTAGAACCCAAGTTAGGCAATCTGATGGTGCCGTTTTACCAGCTCAATTCTGATGAAGATGCGCTGGTCGAAGTGCTCGGCCTCAACTTTGACCCAGAAATGGCGTTAGCTGGCGGTAGTCTACCCACCACCGTCGATGCGGAAAACGAAGAGGCGACAATGCTACTCGATTCAGCTGAAGCTGATGAGAGCTAAAGCGTTGTGAATCACTTGCGCGATCGCCGTTACAGTTTGGCCTTGAGGGGACTTTCCATTGACTGCACTTAAGGAGTAACGCATGACCCTGGCAACCCCCCAACCTGAAAAATTAGAATTCGACTGTGATACAGGCAATTACCACACGTTTTGCCCCATTAGCTGTGTCGCTTGGCTCTATCAAAAAATCGAAGACAGCTTTTTCCTCGTCATTGGCACCAAAACCTGTGGCTACTTTTTGCAAAACGCCATGGGGGTGATGATTTTTGCCGAGCCCCGTTACGCCATGGCGGAGCTAGAGGAGAGCGACATTTCCGCTCAGCTGAATGACTATGAGGAGTTGAAGCGGCTGTGCGAGCAGATTAAGCGCGATCGCAATCCTTCGGTCATCGTCTTTATCGGTACCTGCACCACCGAGATCATCAAAATGGATCTCGAAGGTCTAGCCCCCAAGCTCGAAGGCGAAATTGGCATTCCCATCGTCGTCGCGCGGGCTAACGGCCTCGACTATGCCTTCACCCAAGGGGAAGACACGGTACTTGCAGCCATGGTGGAGCGGTGCCCCACTAGCGACGACCTCGAATCGCCAACGGACAAAGCCGAGCGCAACAACTTTCAAAAACTGCTTAACTTTGGCCGCAAAACCGATACCCCAGAACCGACTGAGAGCCCGGAATATCACGACCATCCCAACCTGGTCATCTTTGGCTCGGTGCCAGACCCCATCGTCACCCAGATGACCTTGGAACTCAAAAAACAGGGGATTAAAGTTGGCGGTTGGTTGCCCGCTAAACGCTATACCGAACTCCCTGTGTTGGATGAGGGCGATTACGTCATCGGGATTAATCCGTTTCTGTCACGGACGGCCACGGGACTCATGCGCCGCCGCAAGTGCAAGCTGATTGGTGCCCCCTTCCCCATTGGCCCCGATGGCACCCGCGCCTGGGTCGAAAAAGTTTGCTCGGTGTTTGGCATTGAACCCCAAGGCTTAGCAGAGCGCGAAGCCAAAATTTGGGAATCCCTCGAAGACTATTTGGCGATCGTGCGTGGCAAATCCGTCTACTTCATGGGCGATAACCTGCTGGAAATCTCCCTGGCTCGATTCCTCGTACGCTGCGGTATGACCGTACCCGAAATTGGCATCCCCTACATGGACAAGCGCTACCAGGCAGCGGAACTCGCCCTGTTAGAAAAGACCTGCCATGAGATGGGCGCGCCCCTGCCGAAAATCACCGAAAAACCCGACAACTATAAGCAGATCCAGAGAATTCAAGAGATTCAACCGGATCTGGTGATTACGGGCATGGCCCATGCGAATCCGCTAGAGGCGCGGGGCATCAATACTAAGTGGTCAGTGGAATTCACCTTTGCTCAAATTCACGGCTTTGCCAATGCCCGTGACATTCTAGAGTTGGTCACCCGGCCGCTCCGCCGCAACAGCAGTCTCAGCGACCTCGGTTGGGACAAACTCGTGAAAGAGGAAGCCAAAGTTTAGCGCCGAGACTCTCCGGCATCTTAAGACGTTAGCTGCGATCGCGGTTAAGGAGCTTGCTCTCCCTAACCGCGATCGTGGCGCGAATTATTGATCAATCTAGTACTCGACGGCACAAGTCTCGACACTGATCGGAAGTCCCTCTCCCAAAGTTGGTAGAGGGATTTAGGGTGAGGGCTAAGGGTTTGCAAGTTTACGCCGCACTGTACTAGTGGCTGTTTACAACTGCTTTAACGCTTGCTGTACTCGCTGCAGGATGAGGTTGTCAGCAATTAAGCGTTCTTGATAACCGCGTTGCCACAGGGGATTGCCAGGCGTATTTCTCAGCAAGTTAATCCGCTTCGCCGCAGCGGCCTTATAACTCGCCACGAACGAATTCAACAGGCGGGGCTTATCACCGGGATTGCTATAGCTGCTGGCATTTCCTGCTTCGCGTAGAGTGACAATGCCTTCGACTCGATTCGGCCAAATGGCCCATTTATCCAGCGTGAGGTGAGTATAAGCCCGGGCTGAGCGTTGCCATTCATCTGCAGCGATCTGGCCGACCCCGTTCAACTCAAATTGCCGATCTTCAGTCACATCACCGAAGAGATCTTCGTGGTTGTGAGTGTAGAGCTTAACCAGGTAGTAGGTCGTCCCAATAGTAGTCGGCATGGAAGACGGCGCTTGCTCAATAACGTTAGGTGAATGTGGTTTCAATGGCCTGCCCAAAAGAGGTTGATGTGATCTTCCGCTAGGCTTATGTTTCCCGTATTACAAGGGGAGTAACCCAGGGACATATGAAAACTCTTGGCAAAGGGTTTCAGTAAATAAACAAAGTCTGACACTAGCCTTAACGCCTGCCAATCGAGCACAGGTAATCGGAACTTTATATGGTTAGCATTCTCTCCTGAAGGGCCGCATTCGTGCTTGCGTAAAATCTTGGAAAAATCATCCATATCCACAAGAACTTTATCGTTTTCTGGCGATCATCAGTTGCGATAGGAACGCCCCCTGTGAACCCAGCGGCCCTTACAACGGCTCGCGGTTAGGACTGTGAGCCCCCCGGCAGCATGACTTTGCAAGTACTGAGACGCTGGCGATCGCTATGTCCTGTGATATCCGAAAAGGTAGTCATCAGCACAGATCAGACTTTTGCGAGAAAACTCTAGATTTTGAGAGTTATAACTCAGTAAAAACCCTGAGCCTCAAATATCTGTAAAAATACGGAGTGTTCAATCATTCTTTAAAGCGCTTCAGGGAATATACGCGACTCCCGAAAACATTTCACTTTGCAGTAGAAAGCGTCGCTAGATTTATTGATTTTGGGCAGAAAATATTTTGGCATTAAAAAAGAGAGGTCGATGACCTCTCTTTCTGGATGAGATTGGGTGTCGGATGATTTCAGCCGTTGCCGCAGTTGTTGGTGACGTTTACGGAGCTGGCGTTGTCGAGCAGTACCCGCCCGCCCTTTATCGTTGCGCCCCCGGCGACGGGGAGATTCCCACCGTTTGAGCGTCGTCATGATGTTGACCTGTCGGTAATATACATGGGCGGAGAGAGACTCGAACTCTCACAACCGAAGTCGCCACATTTTGAGTGTGGTGCGTCTACCAATTCCGCCATCCGCCCTTGGATGACACTCGAGGATTATACTGCGAAACGTCACGGTTTAGCAAAGTTTGGTATTCCGGGCTGTTGAACCAGCGGTCAATTTCGCGAGCCCGCAAGACCGGCAACGGATGGGTCAAATCTTGGGTGCGAATCTGCTTGATAATCTCGCCTGTTTCCGAGGCCACTGCAGCATCATAGGCCCGAGCCTGATCGAGAAAAGCGTCAACATTGAGTTGTGCGGAGAGACTGGGCGAGCCTCCGGACAGTTTCATCAACAAAGAGGCGATGGTCTGGGCATCTTGAACCACGAGTAAGGCGGCGCGATCGCAGGTAAACTCGGCGCAGCGCACCCATTCCATAATTTGCGTTTGAAACGTGGGCACCAGCAACTCGGCAAAGGGCAACTGGCTCGCCGCCAAAGTCAATAGATTAGCCAGGGTGAGATACACGCTGTGGTCACATTTGAGATGTCCCAGTTCATGACCAATGACCGCCTGAATTTCAGCGGGATTGAGTAGCTCAATCAAAGCGGTGTGAATCACAATAAATGGCTGCTTCCCCCGCATGGCAAAGGTGTAGGCATTCGGGACGGGGTGCTGGCGAATGTAGAGTTGGGGGGCGTCCAGATCGAGGATTTTGCAGGCCTCTAACAATAGCTCATGTAAGTGGGGCAGCTGGCGATCGCTCACTAACACGCTGGAAGAAATGTTGTCGAGGTAAAACACCTGCTCGGCGACTGGTCCTAGCGCCGTCCGCACCGCCATATCGAGCCCGGGCAACTGGCGCAGGGTCGTCGTCGCATTTAGATCCAACGGGTGGCGAAAGTGATCAGCTTTCAAGCCAGTTAAGACGGTCTTTTGAGCGGTGGTGTCCATTGCGGGGGGATGACTTACAGAGTATTGCCTATCACTGTAACGAAATTCGTTAATCGCTAGTGGTGCTAGCGGCTGCCATCAAGCGGGTTGGCAGTAACGCCGCACGATATCCACAATGCGCTGAGAAGCCTGACCATCGCCAAAGGGATTCACCGCCTGGGCCATGGCATCGTAGGCGGTGGGCGAATTTAACAACTCCAGCGCGGCGTCAGCGATCGCGGCGGCCTGGGTGCCAACGAGTTTGGCCGTGCCCGCCGCGATCGCTTCGGGTCGTTCTGTGGTCTCTCGCAGCACCAGTACCGGTTTGCCTAGCCCCGGCGCTTCTTCTTGCAAACCGCCCGAGTCCGTCAGCAACAGCGTGCAGCGCTGCATTGCCCCGACCAGTTGGGCGTAGTCCAGCGGTTCCGTCAAAAAGACGCGGGGATGCTCTCCCAGGGCGATCGTCAGTGGTTCCCGCACGGTGGGGTTGCGGTGCAACGGCAGCAGCAGCGCCGTATCGGGACACTGATCAAGAATTTTCAAAAAGCCCTGGGCGATATCCTGTAAGGGCTTGCCCCAGTTTTCGCGGCGATGCACCGTCGATAGCAGAACGCGGTGTTGTGACCAATCTAGCCCGGGAATCGAGCAGGGGGGATTTTGGGCGGCGACTGCCAACAAAGCGTCAATCACGGTATTGCCCGTGTGATGAATGTCGCCCACCACGCCTGACTTTTTCAGGTGGCCGACGGCGGTATCGGTGGGGGCAAAGTGCAGTCGCGTAATTTGGGAGATCAGCCGACGGTTGGCCTCTTCCGGAAAGGGATTCAACAAATCATCCGTCCGCAGTCCCGCTTCCACATGGCCGACGGGAATCTTCTGATAAAACGCGGCAAGGGCGGCGGAAAAAGCAGTGGTGGTATCGCCCTGGACGATGACAAGGTCAGGTTGCGATCGCTGAAAACACGCTTCTAACCCTTGCAAACTGCGGCAGGTAATATCCGTCAGGCTTTGCTGAGGCTGCATGATTGCCAAATCTTCGTCGGCCCCCAGGTGAAACAACTGCATTACCTGCGCCACCATTTCTCGATGCTGCCCCGTGAGAATGACCTGAGTCGCAAACTCCGCTGATTGCCGAAAAGCGCGAATGACCGGCGCGAGTTTAATCGCTTCGGGGCGGGTGCCTAAGGTGATGCAAACACGAATGGGAGCAGACATGGATCAAGCAACTCTCAAAAAATAACGGCGTCAACGACGGCGGCAGTCGCCATAAGCTTCCCTATGATGGCATGTCATGAATGGCGGTATCGAGAAGCTGGCAGAATAGCAGATGGACGCCATCTGCCAGCAGCCTGTCCACACAATGGCTCACCCAGCCAGCGCAGGTTGAGGGGGAGCGGTGTTCATAACCCCGTTGAACTATAGACGCGATCGCCCATGGCCCACACGCTAAAACTTGATGCCAACACGCTGTATACCCTGGACCTTTCAGGTGCACAAGCTTACATCGAACCGCTGATGGATAAGGGAAACTTGCTGGATCCCGAGGTGCGGCTCCAATTTGAAATTGATTTTCCCCGCGAGCCCACCGATCCGCGAGAACTCTCGGAAATTCCCGAAGTGCGGCTGTGGTTCATTCGCTTAGACGCGCTCTATCCCTGGTTGCCTTATCTCTTGGATTGGGAAGCGGGGGAGCTCGGACGCTACGCCGCCATGCTGGTGCCCCATCAGTTCAGCCCGAAGGATGGCATTCGCTACAATCCCGAAGCGCTGGAAATTTTTGTCATGCAGAAGATTTTTGTGGTGGCGCGTTGGCTGCGATCGCAAAATAATGCTCAAACCACGCGCCTGAAGTTTATGACTCAGATGCTCGGGTACGAAATCGAGGATGGGCTATTTGACCTGCTGATGTCTTAATGATGGCTGCCCTGGCGCTGTAATCGAGCCAATGGGCGCAGCAACAGCCCCTGTGGATGATGTGACCTGCGACGGTGAGGGGTGGCATTGCCCCGGCACGGCCAGAGCTCCGTACAATGGATGAGACCTGACTCAAAACGGACAAGGAGACACTTTTGAAATCTCAATCTCTCGGGTGGCAGCCCATCGCCCTAGGATTTGTCGCGTTGGTGTTGTTCACCATCGCGTCTAGCAGCTTTGTCATCATCAATCCGGGCCAAGCGGGCGTCCTCAGTATCTTAGGCAAAGCCCAAGACGGCGCATTGTTAGAAGGTGTCCACTTTAAGCCGCCGGTGATTTCGGCGGTGGACGTGTATGACGTGACCGTCCAGAAATTTGAAGTACCCGCGCAAAGTTCCACCAAAGACTTACAGGATTTGTCGGCCCGGTTTGCCATCAACTTTCGGCTTGATCCGAGTGAAGTGGTGACTATCCGGCGGACGCAAGGCACCCTGGCTAACATCGTGGCGAAAATTATTGCCCCCCAAACCCAGGAGTCCTTCAAAATTGCGGCAGCGCTGCGCACGGTCGAAGAGGCCATTACCAAGCGGCAAGAATTAAAAAATGACTTCGACGAAGCCCTGGATACGCGGTTAGATAAGTACGGCATCATCGTCCTGGATACCAGCGTGGTGGATTTGGAATTCTCGCCGGAGTTTGCCAAGGCGGTCGAAGAAAAGCAAATTGCTGAGCAGCGGGCTCGCCGAGCCGTGTATGTCGCGCAAGAAGCTGAGCAAACCGCTCAGGCCGAAGTTAACCGGGCGAAAGGTCGGGCCGAGGCGCAGCGACTGCTAGCAGAAACGCTCAAGGCCCAAGGGGGCGAGCTTGTGCTACAGAAAGAGGCGATCGAAGCTTGGCGAGAAGGCGGGGCGCAAATGCCTCGGGTCTTGGTGACTGGCGGTGGCAATAGTGCCAGTGTGCCCTTCATCTTTAATACCGCTGACCTTACGGCTGATTAGCCGCCGCCTCGGCCTCAGCCTCGGCCCGCAAAATTGACTGCAACTGGTCGAGCGATGCCAAGGTGCGTTGTTTAATCGTTTCAGCGTCTGTCTCATCGGCAGGCGCTGTTGCTGTTTTGGGGGCTGCCAGCGGGGTGACGCGGGTGGCGGAGGGTGGCTCTGATGTGTTGAAGGTGGCCTCTGAGACTGGCATGGGCAGGGATGTCGGTGGGTCAAACCGAATGGGGGCGGGTTCCGGGACTGCCGTTGCAGAGTCTGGAGTTGGGTCGGCGGGGGCCGGCGCGGCTGAGGCGGGGATGCGGTCGGCGGCAGGGGGCAGAGCGATCGCCGCTGGCGTTGGCGAGTCAGTCACTGCGGTGCGCCCACCCGCTGAGGCTGGAGCAGACGACTCGGCCACAGGGGCCGGATTCTCCTCAGTCGGGGGAGCCGCGATCGCGCCTGTAATCTTTGCCGCCTCAGGCTCCGGTATCGGTTCGCTCACTGGAGCAGCGGACGGTTCGGTCATCTCTGAAAGGGATACTGATTCAGTTGCTGGGGGTGGGGTAACAGTCGTCTCCACTCCCTCAGTCGCTGCTGGTGGATTCTCGGGAGCAGGGGCTGGCTCGGGAGCATTGCCCGTCAGGAAATTCGTCACCGCTTGGCCTAAGCGTCCGAGACGGCGCGACTGAGGCTGCGGCTCGATGCCTTGATCAGCTCGGGTCGGACTCTTGCTAGGCGTCACACTCACTTTGTCGCCGTTGGGGGCCGCCATCGCGATCACTGCTGACTCGGCGTCATCAGAGAGAGCTGAGACAGGGGGCGAGACATCATCCTCTGGTGCAGGAGTCTGAGCCACGGTGTCAGACGCTGAGTCGCGACCAGGGAAAGCGTCGAATGCGAACGGTACCGGATCAATGAGTCGTTCAGGTGGGGCGACTTCTGGCTCTAAATTGAGCGTGATGTCATCGTTGTTGGGTACGGGGGCAGGGGCGATCGCGACCTGGGTTTGAGCGTTGAAGGCTGAGATTGCCCGCGCGATCGCAGTGGCTCGTCGTTCTTGGTCATGACTGATGGAATAGATATTGTTTCCCAACCCCGGGGCATTCCACCGCTGGGTGTCGGGGTCAATGAACGACCGGGTGCGCGCCCAGATAATCGCCTCTGAGCCCTGCATGCCGAGGCTATGGGCTTCCTTCAGCCAGTCAATATAGCCGCCTCGATCTAACGCTGCAAGGGGTGCCTGGTTCGCCAAATCAATCCCGTTCAACAGCTCTTCCTTAGTGAGCTGTAGCCCTTGGGCGAGGGCTTTTTCGCGCAGGGTTTCCGTCTGCGTTTGCAGTCGCCGCAACTGCTTATCATCGGCTTCTTCTGGAGATGCAGCCCCATGCTGGTAAGAGAACGTGCCCAAATTCCAGACGCCATTGCCCGGGTCAACATGTCCGTAGTAGGCGGGATTTTTGTGACCCTCGGGAGTGCGGGTGCCCTCGGCGCTGCCCACCGCCCGAGCCACCAGAGATTCCGTGCCGCCAGTAAATAAGGTGTGGAAGTTGTCAAAGGAATATTGAAAGACGGTGGGCTGTGCCGCCGGGGGCTGATCTGGCTCTGGGGCCACGGCCACGGTCTCTTGCGGGGCCTCAAAGGTCTTTTCTTGAATGCCGATGAACAGCGCAATTTGCGCTTGAATCTCAGTTTCGGTGAGCTGTTGAGCTTTTGCCTCCGGTTCAGGCACGGGCTCGGGCGGTGGAGCGATCGCCGTCTGTAGGGCCTGGACGTAAGCGGGAATGGGCGGCGGCGCAGGCAACAAGGCCTGGACTGACGCCGTCGAGCCCAGTGCCACAGCTTCTAAGCCCCCGTAAACGCCTGAGGGACGGCTATTGTCGCTCGCCATCGGGGGATTTTCGGCCCCAGCGGGAATCGGCAAGGGTGCTTCGGCATTCACGAGGGTTTTCGCTGCCGTCGCGGCGGCAGCGGCCTCGGCGGCCTCGGCTTCGACAGCAGCGGCTTCGGCTTTGGCCGCAGCGACGGCCTGAGGTGAAGGCGACAACTCAAAAGACAAGGCCACGTCGTTGCTGGCTTTGGCCGCACTGCCAACCCCAAAGGACATGGCCAAAGTACCTAGCGTTAATAAGGCTCGATAATGCGGCATCTCAGTAGGCTCTCACGCAAACTTAGGAACAGTGGAAACGTAACGGGTACATAGCGGGCAGCCAATCGACAGCCAGCCATCAAAAACGTTGGAGCGATCGCTCCAACACGCCCGTAGAGGGTTCGACAATGGCCCAGGTGCCATCGGGCTGACGGCGCATAGTGGTGAAGTGCAAGTATTGCGATCGCCCCATGGAGTCACCCGCCTCGACCTCGCCAAACTGCGGATTCATCAGGCCACAAAAGCGAAACAAATAGGCGGGTACCTCGGGCGACGCAAAGAAGAGGCAGTCCGGGCCATCGGCGGAAGGCTGCGCTTCGCCGTCAAAGGGAGCCCGCACGCGAGCCCCCCGCAGCTGCATAGTGACATCCCCCAACCCCGCCACCACCCGAAAGCCTTCCACGACGTTGCCCAAGGTCAGCTCCCAAGTTTGGTCGATCGCGACGCTACGGGGGGCGGCGATCGCCTCTTCCCGACAGCTGCTCAAACTTGGCCCCAGGGCTAAGCCCAGTAGCAGCAGGCCCCACAGTCGCCATCGCTGGAAGGGCCGCGATCGCCCTAGTCGCCCTTGCCAACCGCGCTGCCAAGCGGTCAACCTATTCAAAATTAAAGCGATACCCAGCATATTCATCGTTCTCGTACAGAATGACTAACTGTGTTTTGGGATCAAATTCCAGCGGATAGGCTTCGCGCTCGGCTTGCACATCGGCCCGCACATTCAGGCTGGCCAAGCGACAATAGGGCTCGGCCACCACTTCCCGCACCCGCGCCTTCGAATCCCGTTCCGGAATCGTCAACAACTCGGCTAATTGCTCGCGGGAGAGCTTCGCTTCGGTTTGCACAAACTCGTGACAAGACTTTTCGTTCACCTGCGGTTGCGATCTCGCCAGCCACCCCCCCACATCGCGCACATCAAACAGCACCACTGCTGCGGCAATCACCACGCCACCCGCCACCAATGACTTGACCGGAGACGTGGTCGGTAACTGCGATCGTTGACTCACCATATGTCTACTCCTTCAGCTCAACAAAACTGGTATGACGGGCTCCTACGGGGAACCTGGCCGACCCAACTCGGGCCGGGCTGGTTGCGATTGCCGCCTAGCGGGGCCGATTGGAGCGGGGCCGCGCCAGTTATTTACAACCAGCCAATTACAATTGCCCGCCAATTCCTAAGCCCAGCAGCGCCAAAAATAGGCGGGCAATAAACGCGGCATCGGTACGCGGGGCAAAGAGCAAACGGTACAACCCTAAAGCCACCGCGCCAATGGTGATGCCGATGACCCAGGGCCACAAGCCCGGAACGGCAGCCAAGGCCAACTGCAAGGCCAAGCGCCCGATGATGCCGCCCCCGCACCACATCAAGATATCGATCGGGGTAATTTGCGTCTGGTTTTCTATGGTGGTCGTCAAAATCTGCCACAGCTCCGAGACCTGATGCCAGGACTCAAACCAGCCAGCACGCCTCGACCTATTGGACTGACGCTGGGGTGCCTGGGCCCGGGCGCGCAAATTTGCAGCAGTTTCCGAAGCTTGCTGCTGGTCTAAATTCAAATCGAGATCGATCGCCGTCAAGACATAGCGATTATGTTCATCTTGAATCACGGTCGTGAGGGCCGCATCTCGAATTTCGCAAAACTGATCGACCTGCATGGCCGCCTGGGGGTGCTTCATCAGGATGAGCGAGAGGCCATTGACGGAATTGTGGAATTTGCGAATCGCCGCTTCTTGTTGGTAGTACAGCTCGTTAATGCGTTCGGCTTCACCGTGCAAGCGTTGTAAGTAGCGATGGATATTGATTGGTTCCACCGGCTGAGTCTCAGGGACAGCCCCTTGCGCCGCTCGCTCTTCGGGGGTCGGCCATTGACTCGACTGCATGGCCGATCGCTGTCTTAACGCCTGGGCCACATCCGCTCGTTGGGGCGGTTGCCAGGTTACACCGTCAGCATCCAGGGCCGGCAGACTCGGCGACGCAGAACCGGACGGCAAGGGCGACTCAGACGCCGCTTGGGATTGCTGACGGACGGCTAGCAGCTGTTCACGAATGGCACTGATATCTGAACTCATGGGGGCAAACCAATGCTTTAGGATGGAAGCTCTTTGATAGTTT
Organism: Halomicronema sp. CCY15110; assembly: GCF_016888165.1. Lineage (GTDB taxonomy): Bacteria > Cyanobacteriota > Cyanobacteriia > Phormidesmidales > Phormidesmidaceae > Halomicronema. The sequence goes on from NZ_JACSWC010000194.1 coordinate 41,101, forward strand.
GTATGTACTATCTATCTCTTTAGATACAAATGTACTATATATTTTCGGCTTTGCAACCCCTGATTGAAAATTTTGATCTGAGGCGCTGTGGAGAATGGCGATCGCGAGCCAGGTGACTCGCTGCGCTGCGCTGGTTGAATTGGGTATGAGGCGTGCTGAACCTCGGCGCTCACAAAGTATCTGACGCCCTCAAGCAAGGTTCATGACACCCGCGATCGCTTCCCTCAGCAGCGTCGAATCCGCAGTTTCGCATTGAGGTCTCGGAGGCTGGCGGGTAAAGCTGACTGCCCGGACAGGGGCTCTGCACCAAGAAGCGTCGAGATTATGGACTCATCGGGCTTGCTCTGGCTGGGAGACTCAGACGACAACGCGAAAACTTTACAGAGGCAATTGTTGACTGTGATGGTTGTGATAGGCAGTCTAAGCTTAAAATCAGGGCATTTATCATGCTCAATCTCCTTCGCCGGAGTTCCCGTACCCTCGATAGGGGGCGCGATCACCGTTCGGTTTACGCCTCCCTCCCGCCCTACGAACAGCCCTTAGCGCGATCATGTCCGTATCACATTCTGATGGGCACCCTCCTAGGCGGTCAGGTGATTATGCGAATTTTGCGCGGGCGAGTGCAGCGCCACCGTGTGATGGAGCACATGGTGGCGGCGGGGCCAGGAGCCCTGACCCCGGTGCTCATGACCAACCTGTTCGCGGGGATGATTTTCGCCATTCAAACCGCGCGCGAAATGGCCCGCTTTGGCACGCTCCACGCTTTGGGCGGGGCCTTTGCCTTGGGCTTTTGCCGCGAACTCGCCCCCATTCTGACCGCCGCCATTTTAGCTGGGCAAGTGGGTTCCGCCTTTGCCGCCGAAATTGGCAGCATGAAGATCACCGAACAAATTGACGCCCTCAAGGTTTTACGCACCGACCCCATTGAATATCTTGTGGTGCCCAGGGTCGTCGCCTGCTGCGTCATGCTGCCCATCTTGACCATGCTGGGGTTAGTGGTCGGGGTCGGGGGAGGATTGCTGGCCGCGCATCTGCTGTATGACGTGCAAGCGCCGATTTTTCTGGACTCGGTACAGGGACTCTTGGAACCCGTTGATCTCTTTGCCGTGCTGCTCAAAGCAGTCATCTTTGGGGCGATGACGGCCCTAGCGGGCTGTACCTGGGGCCTGACCACTACTTGCAGTAAAGGGTTGGGGCGAGCGACCACGTCCGCAGTCGTCACGACTTGGGTCGGTTTATTTGTCGTTGATTTCTTCATCACGCTGATCCTCTTCCACGGGGTCGCGGTGATGTACTAGAGCACACACTTCTGTCGTCATGCCCAGTCCGGCTCCTATCCCCCTGATTCGAAAAAATACCTGCCGTTTGCCCTGAGCCCGTCGAAGAGCTGCGGCCAGCTCAGCCTGATCGGCACCATGCTCTGAGTCGGGGTAAGCGATTCGGATTCAGGATTCAGGATTCAGGATCAGACCGCATGATTGCCCCTGAATGGGCCGATGATACGGAGCCACGATTGCGGGTTGGCCCGGTGGTCGTGCATCGCTGCTGAGGTGGGCTAAAACACAAACTGAATGCGGACTTGCCAGGGGGCATCGGTACGCTCAATCCAAATTGTTTGGATAAACTCGCGCAGATACACCCGGCGTTCGGATTCTGAGAGCCCTTGCCAAAATTCGGGTGACCCGAGGGTCTGAGCAATCTCAGCCAGGTTTTCGGGGGGCAGTTGCGATCGCTGCTGTGCCAAATCGGCCAATTCGCCCCGCAAGGTATAGCGGCGCAAATCAGCGCTGGTTTGGTCTAATACGCCTTGTGATTGTAACTGGTCAACCTGAGTCAGCAAGGCGGTCTTGGTGTCAATTTGGGCGAGAATTCCGGCTTTAATAGCGCCCACTGGCGGGGCCTGGAAGTTCGCGACGGCGCGGGGAAATTCCTGACCGATGGCGGCAATCGTCTGCGCGAGTACAGTGTCGTAAGCGATCGCCCGACAAGATTTCTCTCGACCACATTCCAGGGGACGCAGGTACAAATATTCTTGTTTTTGGCGGGGACGAGTGACTCGCGATACCCGCAGTTTGCTCTGGCACTCAGCACATTGCACCAGTCCCGCTAGCGATCGCTCCGCACTCACGGTTTTGGGGGGCAGTTGGCGATTACGCCGCAGCAAGCGATCGACCTGGGCCGCCTCATCGCGGGCAATGATCGGCGTGTGCGTATCCCGAATCACCTGCCCGTCTTTGTATTCGGAATCGCCGCGATAGATCGGATGTTGCAGCCACCGTTGCGCCGTCGATGGCGCAATTTTTTTGCCATATTTTTTGTCCAAAAATCGGGCCGCCCCGCGAATCGAACCATACAAAATGAACTGCTCAAAAAAGGCTTTGACGGCGGGGGCGGCAGCTTTATCAAGTGCATAGCGATAGCGGCCCCGCCGATAGCCATAGGGGGCGCGGCCCGGCGGCGGCAATAGATTGATGCGGTTGCGGGCGTGTCCGGCCTCTAACTGCTGACGACGATGCTGCGCTTCGACCGTGGCCGCCAGCTGGAACAACATTTCGGGCGACCGTTCCGAGCTGGTTGCGGCCAGGGTGCGATAACTGCCATCCGCCGTCGTCACCAAAATTCCTCGGTCTTCCAGGGCTTGCAACACGGCAAATACCGCCGCTGGGGAACTGCCCAAATCGCCTACTTGCTGGATCAGCACCTGCTCTGGCAACTCCTGGCGACAATCGTGCAAAAGGCGTTGCAGCTCTGGGCGCGGATCTTGTACATCACAATGATCCACATACAGGCGATCGACCGTAGCCGCCAGTGCTTCATGGTTGGAAGCAACCGGGTTATAAGGCGACAGACGGGTATAAGCAAATGTGGTCATGCGGTTGGGGGGCGGCAGCGATCGCACCCTTTCAGCTTGCCAGGCCACCGCCACCGGGAGACCAACCCTTAAGGTCAGATTTAGGATAGTGAGCATTCCTCCCCCAATCAGCCATCCCGTTCTGCCGTCCGCCGATTATCTTAAAGAAAGGACACACTTTCACCGGATAGTTATGACTGAGGCAGCACAGCGAATTTGTATTTTAGGGGGCGGGTTTGGGGGCCTGTATACCGCTCTGCGCTTGAATTCTTTGCCCTGGAGCACCCAGGAGCCGGTGGAAATTGTGCTGATTGACCAGCGCGATCGCTTCCTGTTTGCGCCACTGCTCTACGAATTAGTGACGGGGGAACTGGCAACCTGGGAAATCGCCCCGGCCTATACGGAACTGCTGGCCGATACGCGCATTCGCTTCATCCAAACCACGGTGGAATCGGTGAACCAAAGCGAGCAGCAGGTACAGCTCGGCACTGGCGAAACTTTGGACTACGATCGCCTCGTGCTGGCCGTCGGGGGGGAAACGCCGATGGATATGGTGCCTGGGGCTGCGGAGCACGCGCTGCCCTTCCGGGCGATCGAAGATGCCCAACGGCTGCAAGAGCGGTTGCGAGCGCTGGAAACATCCGATGCTGAAAAGATCCGCGTGGCCGTGGTCGGCGGCGGCTACAGCGGCGTCGAGCTCGCGTGTAAAGTGGCGGATCGCTTGGGCGATCGCGGGCGGGTGCGATTGGTCGAGCGAGCGGACGACATCCTGCAAACTTCTACCGAATTCAACCGCCAGGCAGCCCGCGAAGCGCTCTCTGAGCGCGGCATCTGGCTCGATTTAGACACCAACGTGGAAAATATCACTGCGGATTCCCTCACCCTGACCTTTCGTGACCAGTCCGATGAACTGCCGGTCGATATCGTGCTGTGGACGGTAGGCACCCGCGTCGTGCCGCTACTGGACACGATGGATTTGCCCCGTAGCGATCGCCAGCAAATCCAGGTGGAACCCACATTACAAGTGGTCGGTCATCCCGAAATTTACGCCCTGGGCGACCTGGCTGATTGTAAAGACGCGACGGGACAGCAAGTGCCCAATACCGCCCAATCGGCGCTGCAACAAGCCGACTATGCGGGCTGGAATCTCTGGGCCTCCCTGCGCGATCGCCCCCAGCTGCCCTTCCGGTATCAGCATCTGGGTGAAATGATGGCCCTCGGCGTCGACAATGCCACCCTCACCGGCCTGGGCCTCAAGCTAGATGGGCCGATGGCGCACGTGGCGCGGCGTCTCACCTATCTCTATCGGATGCCCACCCTGGATCATCAAATTCGCGTCGGGTTGAACTGGATTCAGCAACCCCTGCGTGACCTGTTGTCGGTATAGCGATCGCTATGGAACAGCCTAAAGTTATTTTTCTGGATGCCGTTGGTACGCTCTTTGGGGTCGATGGCAGCGTGGGGCAAGCCTATGCCACCATTGCCGACCGCTTTAATGTGGCGGCCGATCCCGTCGCGCTGAATGAGGCGTTTTTTAAGCAGTTCGGTGATGCCGAGGCCATGGCGTTTCCGGGGGCAGAGACCACTCAAATCCCGGCGTTGGAGTATGGCTGGTGGCAGGCGATCGCGGAAAAAACCTTCGCCGACGTTGGGGCGTTTGACGCCTTTGACGATTTCGAGGCTTTTTTTGCGGATCTCTACGCCTACTTCGCCGGGGCTGAACCTTGGGTAGTTTACCCCGATGCCTACCATTCTCTGGAACGCTGGAAGGCCAAAGGCATTGAGCTCGGGGTGATCTCCAACTTTGACTCCCGCCTCTTCACTGTGTTGGACTCCCTGGCCCTAGCGGACTTTTTCGCCACAGTCACAATTTCCAGTGAAGTGGGGGCGGCCAAACCGGATCCCAAGATTTTCGCGGCGGCCCTGGCAAAACATGACTGTGATCCGGCTGATGCCTGGCATGTGGGCGATAGCTACGGCGATGACTTTGAAGGGGGAAAAGGGGCGGGTCTGCGGGCGATCTGGCTGCAACGGCCCGCAGAAACCATCACTAAATATAGTGACCAACCGCCGCAGCTGTAATGTCGTGTTGCAGGCTGGGTCAGCCCATCCAGGTTATAGAACTGGCTATGGGCGATCGCGACCATCACACAACATCTCTGCAGCCAGGATGTTCAGGGGATAACATAACCCGTTCGTAGTCTTCACCAATATCTAAATTGTGTCCGGATCAACGCCTAACTCACGGAGTTTGGCCGCCAGTTGTTCATTGCGTTGACGTTCAGACTCAGCGCGCTGTCCCTCGGCCTCAGCGTGTTCTTCAGGGGTAGGCACGAGGCGGCCCTCAGGGGTAAAGAAGCGCAGTTGCTGATCGTGAATCCCTAAGTACAGACCCAACTGCTCGCTCCACCGCCACCCTAACTCCGTAGTAGGAATCGGTTCATAGGTGCCATTCATCAACTGGAATCCCTCAAACTCCAGCGTATCGGGGTCGAACCAAAAATAATTGGGGGTGCGGAAGATATCTTGGTAAATCTGCTTTTTCAACCCGCGATCGGTGTTGGCTGTACTCTCTGACAGCAGCTCTACAATCACGTGGGGATATTGCCCCCCTTCTTCCCATAGCACCCAGCTCTTGCGCGGGCGCTGTTCGGCCCCCAACACCACAAAAAAATCGGGTCCCCTGAAATCCTCTGACTTGCGCTGTTCCGGGCTGTAATAAATGGTCAAGTTGCCAGCAGCAAAGTAGTCTGTGCGGTCTTTCCAGAGCCAATTCAGACATGACAGCAGCAGGAACATTTGCTGTAAATGCAGAGAACTTTCCAAGGGCGGTTCGTCACTGTAGAGGTCACCGGGTGGAAAGATTATATCGGCTGACTGAGCCTGCTCTGGTGAC
>NZ_JACSWC010000195.1 GCF_016888165.1 Halomicronema sp. CCY15110
AGTTCTCGAAAGTGACGACTTTCTCACGATGAGACTACCGATACTTTGCTCCCAAAACTTTTCTGCACCAGTGAGCATAGCATCTTAGGATATTCAAATATTTGATCTTTTTCACGCAACTTTTTTCTCAGATATTTTGAGTTTCTTTTTACTCAAATGGATGAAAACATGCCATTTGATCGCTTTAAGGTTTAAATTCCTTGGTTTCTTAATTGGACTAGTTTTTTAAGAAAGTAAATTTTTTCTGGAAATGCTCCTCGCTTCTGCAGGGGGCGGGATCGCGGTTCGAGATTTTCAATCCCTATTTTTTAATCAGAGGTTTTGAGATGCTAAAAGATTTTAGGACTTTGCCCGTCGAGTACATTGACACCGATATCTGCATTGTGGGGGCTGGCCCCGCAGGCATCAGCCTGGCCCGTGAGTTTATTGGCCACAATCGACAAGTGACGCTACTAGAAAGTGGCGGGGTAGACGCTGATCCCGATATTCAGATGCTGGCCGATGGTAAGAATGTCGGCCATGCAATGCCGCCGATAGAGGTCTGTAAGCGACAACTAGGGGGCAATTCTAATGTGTGGTCTATCAAAATTCGTCCTGAGCAAAATCAGATTGGGGTTCGATACGTTCCCTATGATGAGCTGGATTTCGAAAAGCGGGATTGGGTACCAAACAGCGGTTGGCCATTTTCGCGATCGCATCTCTTGCCTTATTACGATCGCGCCCAGCAGGTTTGCCAGTTAGGGGCGTTTGCCTATGAGCCAGAGGCTTGGGAGAGCAACGGCGCGACACGACTGCCAGTGGATGCGGCAACGGTCGAAACGGGCATGTTTCAATTTGGTGCCGCCAAAACCTTTTATGCCGACTATCGAGCTGAACTCGAAGCGGCTCAGAATATCGATATTTACACCTATGCCACCGTGGTTGACATCAAAGTCAATGATGCAGGCAAGGCTGTAACCGCGGTGAAGATTGCTGCACCCGGCGGCAAAGAGGCATGGGTGCGGGCTAAGGTTTTTGTCCTGGCTGGGGGTGGGTTTCAAAATGCTCGGTTACTCCTGGCGGCTAACCGACAACACCCGGCCGGTCTGGGTAATCAATACGACGTTGTGGGCCGCTACTACCATGATCATCCCCAGGCCGTTGGCGGCTACTTTATCCCTCGCAATCCCCAGCTATTGAATCGCACGGCCCTTTATGATCTCCGTCAGGTGCATGGGGTGCCTGTGATGGGATTCCTTCGACTGTCGCGAGCGGTGCTGGAACGAGAACAGTTGCTGAATACCAATGCCATTCTGTTTCCCCGCCCCAGTCGCCGCGAGGCTGATGCGGTGAGCTCCTTCAAATACCTCTTGCAGCAGATGTTTGGGAGCCAAGCATGGGTCATGGATCCCAAGGCAAAGCAAGGATTTTCAAGTCTCCTGCGGCGTTTCCCAGAAAAGCCACTGACGCATCTGAGCAACGTCGCTTTGGGGGTTGATTATGTGATCAAAGCTGCTTATTTGGCGAAAACTCAACACCAATCGATGCTGCCGAACTTGGGGCGGGGCGGCTGGTCTGAGTTTCCAGAGAACCAGAAGCGCTTTAGACAGTTTGAGGTGATGCACTTATTGGAGCAATCGCCTGACCCGGATAATCGCATTGTTTTGAGCCGCGATCGCGACGCTTTGGGATGCCAAAAGTTAGAGCTCCACTGGAGTTGGAGTCGCGATGATGCCGCAAAGGTGGTGCGGGCTCAACACCTTTTGGCCGAGGAGCTCAAGCGATCGCGGTTGGGCACTTTTCACGTGGACTTGGACGAGGACGGACTGCCACAAATTGGGCGGCCAACGGGGTCTGCCCACTTAATGGGAACCACCCGCATGCACGACAATCCTAGACATGGCGTTGTCGATGCCAATTGCTGTGTTCACGGTTTGCATAATCTTTTTGTCGCGGGCAGTTCCACTTTCCCCACGGGCGGCTATGCCAATCCCACCCTGACGATTGTGGCGATGGCTTTGCGGCTAGGCGATTGCATTAAGCAAGAATTCATTAAGCAAGAACTGGCTCAGGAATTGGCACCAAACACCTCTAAGCCCAAATCCGACTCGTATATCCCCGGCAAGACCTGGGGCTTCGACGAGCTCAGCCCGAACGCATTTGACGAGCTCAGCCCGAACGCATCGGAAGTTGAATCGGGGGTAAGCACATAGGATTTGGGATAACACCGTTGTTTAAGGGAATGGTTCTTGAACGGAGACAGGATATCGAGGAGCAGTCTATACGTTACTGTCGGCCCCTCTTCGCTCTTTTTTAGCCCCCGGCGATGAAAGGCTCGAAGTCTGCACGGCAAAAGCAGGGCAGATGGACTTTCACCATCTGCCCTGCACGCCTGAAAACTGATTGAACCGATTAGCGATCGCCCAACCTGTCGCAGCACAGCCTGCTCGCGTTTAATGCCGGACAGAGATCATTTAGGCGGAAGCGGCTGGCCCCTTCGATTCGGGATCAAGCTCGAACCGATGTTCATCCCGTCGCTGCATTTCACGTAGGACTCTAACTGGGTGCTCAGCCTGGGTGTTGATGCCTGCCGATGCGGCAATGTCATCAACGTTGCTTTGGTCGGGGGTGGGCGTTGTGCCCCCAACGGCTTCTTCGCCCACTACTTTTGCTTGCTCCGTCATGGCGTCGGGGTCGCCCTGAGTCGTGGGTTTGCCAGCGGCCATGCGTTGGTCTAGCGATCGCTCTGCGCCAATTTGGTGGCTTTGGTCTTCCCGACCGGTTCGCGCTGCTTCGACTGCCGCTTGCTGGGGCGATCGCTCCGGGGGGCCAGGGGGCGGTGTCAGGTCACTATTGTCGTCAACTAGCGACTCGGCTGATTGATGTGCGTTGGAATGCAAGGATGGATCTTGAGTCATAAAAATCGAATGTTGTCTACAAAGCGGTGGGGTTAATGCCAAACAGAATGACCGCTGCCAATGCGCCCGAAATAATGCCGTAACAGCAAGCTAACAGCGCCTTAAAAGAATCGCGATATTTGTAGCGCCAAATCATCGCGGCGATCGTGCTGCCGTACAACAACTCTTCCAAGGGAAACTGAACAAGCTGATTACTGCGGTCAATCCCCAACAGCAACAACGTCCAAAGCAGGAACAGAATAAAGCTGTTGATAATGGGCGCACGGCTTTCTCTGATCGGCACTTTCATCCGAGCCAGAAAGCCTAAATAAATGGCCACTGACAGCGGAAAAGCCGCTGCTGCCAAGCTGCGAAAGCCAATCCAACCGGATTCACTGAATGCCAGCAAAATGCTCGAAACAAGCTGAAAAAGTAAAAACCCGACCGCCACAAATAGGGCGAAAAAACTGATGAACCCTCTGAGGCCCTTAGTCCAACTATTGGCAGGTGATTTTCGCCGCAGGGGTACGGGTTCGTTTCTAGGCAATGACATAATTTTTCCAGCGTTAATGTCAATCTAAGCCACGCTTGACGCTTGTTTAACGGGCTTAAATTGAGCTTTGGCAGCCCCACATTTTGGGCAAGCCCAGTCGTCAGGGATCTCGTTGAATGGGGTGCCCGGCTGAATGCCAGAATCTGGATCGCCTTTCTCTGGGTCGTAAATGTAGCCGCAAACTTCACAAATATATTTCTGCATATTGTTTACCAAATATTGATGGGTTCACTCTGAAATTATCAATTTAGCCAGTCACTCTTCATCGCCCTATCGGAGGATGCTAAAAGATAGAGATTTTGCCGACTTAAAAAGTTTTGAGCGATCGCGGTGGGGCTTCGTAAAGGTTGAAAACAGGGGAAAAAGATTCAGAGAACCGCTGCACCTCAGGTCATCTCGTTGCTGTGGTGGGACAACCGGATCGGTGATTTGCGATCAGCCTGAGAAACGGGTGTCCCCAGGGTGGTTTCATTGTCGTCAGAGGATCTCCTAAAACCTTGAGATGACGTAGGGGCGTACGGCCGTACGCCCCTACAGACAGCCTATAAACGATCTTGCAGAATTTTCTTCGCGGGTATGCAACCACCCTGCGGGCAACCCAGTCCGGTTGCCGTGTTGTACTGATCCCTGATCAACGGAATTTTCCCGTTCGGCATCGAGACCGAGGCTCATGAGCAGTCCGCTGCCAGCCGCTCAAACTGACTTCAAAGTGAGATGAATTAAGGGATGCGCGGGCAATTAAAGTACCGACTCCAGACACGAAATGGACCCAGCCACTGGCCGTTTCGGGATGTGCTCCGCCGCTCCCTAAGGGCGCGATCGCGGCCACCAGGGCCGGGGGCGTTGGGTGGGCCAGCGCAGTTCGCAGTGGGTGCCGTTGTCGGCAAACTCGCGCTGGTAGGTGCCGCCGAGGCGGTGGGCCAGGGCTTGGGCCTGTTGGGTGCCGCGACCGCCCGTCTCTGGGTTGGGGGCGTCAGGGGAAGGAGAACTTTTGCCGTTGTCGGCGACGCGAATAATGTTTTCGGTGTCAGTGGCGTAGCAGGTAACGGTGAGGCGTTTGGCCCCGATCGCGTGTTTGCCCACATTACACAGCATTTCTTCGAGCAGGCGGCAGAGCGATCGCCGATCATCGGCAGATAACCGCGTATCTGGCATCGGCTCAAATTTCACCACTTGAAATTTAATGGAGGCAAAGCCGGGAAAGTCGCGCCGGAGCGTGGCGATGTAAACCTCATAGAGCACTTCGTGCAACTGATCGCGCAGATCAATCACTTTGCCGCCACCGAGGTGGAGCTGATCTTCCACAGGCAAGGATTCTTGTTGCAGGCGGTTGTAGACGGTGCGGAGTTCTTGGTTCAAATCCGCCAGTTGCCCCTGCACTGTGGGCGAGAGGTCAGCTTGTTGTTTTAGCAATAGCGCGAGGGATTGCAGAGGACCGTTGTGGATGGCGTCGTAGGTTTCCTCAATGACGCGCTGGCGGGCGGCGATGCGCGATCGCAGGGTTTGGTCATAGAGGTAAAATCCCGGCAGTACCAGACCATTCAACGTGAAGGCGATGAGCGTAGGCATAATGGGCAGCCACCAGCCCCCTAACCACAACGCCACATAGCTGGTGGCAAACAGCCCCAGCCCCACCAGCCCCACCACCAGCAAATACCAGGCAGGCCGCGCCATCAGCCCCACCAGCACCATGCCGATCGCCCCCCAAGCGATGATCCACAGATATTCCCACGGGTCGGGCCAGACATAAATCAGGGGGCGATCGTCCAGCACGGTACTGAGAATTTGGCTGGTGATGTGGGCGTGCATTTCAACGCCATACACCAAGCCGGGATTCAGCGTATTGACGGCGGCGGAGTTAACCAAGTCTTTTTGGCCGAGGGAGGTGACGCCGATGAGGACGACGCGATCGCGAATCAAGTCGGGATCCACTTCTCCGGCGAGCACGGCGGCGAGGGAGACGACCGCAAAGGGGGTGGGGCCGCTGCGCACGTTAATCAGCATCTGCACCCCCGTGGCGTCGGCCCGGTCATAGCCCCCATCATTGGGCATAAACCGCCAGAGTTCGGCCTGGCCAAACCGCATATTGTCAGAGCGGCGGCGACCATTTTTCAAATACAGGTCCTCTTGGGCCAGGTAAGCCTCAGCCAACACAAAAGGAAACGAGAAGCGAAAGCGCTCGGGCTCGGGATGCAGCGGCGGCGGAAAGGCTGCGAGGAAAGCGCGGCGCACAAAGCCGTCATCGTCCAGGGCAAAGTCATTGAAGCCGACTCGTTCTGGGGGCAGGGCCGGGGGCGGCGCGATGGTCGAGGTGATCACCTTTTCAATGCCGAACAGCTGGGGCGACTCAGCCAGCAGTTGATTTAACTGATCAGAGCCGGGCTGAATCGGCAAGTCGCGAAACAGGTCGAGGCCAATCACCTGCGGCTCGTGCCGTTGCAGTTCGGTAATCAGGGCGGCCAGCACCCCGTCGGGGATGGGATAGGTGCCCACCTGCTGGATGTCCGCTTCCGTGATGCCCACAATGAGGAGGCGATCGTCAGTGGGCTCGGCTGGTCGCCACCGCAAAAAGCTATCCAGCGCCGCCCACTCCAACGCTTGCCAGACGCCGAGCAAGCGCAGCCCTACCATCAGCACGATCACGGCCAGTCCGGGCACCACGCGGTGTTGCCAATTGGCTTGGGAGAGCCGCTGCCAAAGGGGAGTTGGGGGGGGAGAAGAGGGGGTCACAGAGCGCGATCGCGGGGGGCAGGCTAAAACGGGAGCACACATCTCCCTGTGACTAGGGTAGTCGGGGAAGGGGCGAATGAACGCGACCCGGTCGCCGGTTTTCTCCACGGGCATGGCTAACCAAATGGTTGTGCGTCCTGCGTCAAGGTGGACGATCACCTGGGGCGATGGCATCAACCCAGCGAGGGCATCAACCATGGCTCAGGTTTTATGAATAATGTTGGTTAAAGCGTCTGGGACAGCACCTGTTCGGCCACCTGATCTTCCGCATGGGCGATCGCGGGATAGTTGGCCGTGCCCGTGGAATAGGGCGTCTGGTAAAAGCAGCTAAAGGTCAGCAGTCCCCCCGCCAGGGTGGAGACATCGCTGAACCCGCTTTGCACCAGAATGCGATAGGCCAGATAACTCCGAAAGCCGGAACGGCAGTACACCAAGACCGGGCCATGGGCAGGAATTTCGGTGTAGCGATCGCGCACCTGGTTCAGCGGCATATGTACCGCACCGGGAATGTGCCACTCGTCGAATTCTCGCGGGGTGCGCACATCCAGCAGAGTGCCCACCGGCGTCTGGTCGGGATAGTCGTCGGCATACCAAAAATGGACATCGCCGCGCAGCAGGTTCGCTCCTAAGAAGCCCGCCATGTTGGCCGGGTCTTTAGCCGAGCCAAAGGGCGGCGCATAGCTCAGTTCCAAATGCTCTAAGTCAAACACCGTCATGCCCGCCCGCAGCGCCGTCGCCAGCACGTCAATGCGCTTGTCCACCCCGTCAAAGCCGACCACCTGCGCCCCTAGCAACTTACCCTCAGCCGGAGAAAACAGCACCTTGAGATGCAGTGTCGCCGCGCCGGGGTAGTAGCTGGCGTGGGACGACGGATGCAGATACACCTTGCGGTAAGGAATGTTGGCCCGCTGGAGCGATCGCTCCGATGCCCCGGTGCCGCCCCCCGCCATGTCAAAGATTTTGACAATCGCCGTGCCCTGGGTATCGCGATATTGGCTGCCGTGCCCAAATATATTGTCCGCCGCAATGCGCCCCTGGCGGTTGGCCGGGCCTGCCAGCGCCGCCAGCATGGCGTCTCCGGTCACCAGGTTTTCCGTTTCCACCATGTCACCCACGGCATAAATGTCGGGGTCAACGGTGCGCATGTGCTTGTCCGTTTGCAAGCCGCCCCGTGGCCCCACCGGCAAGCCGCAAGCCGTCGCCAGGGCCGTATTCGGTCGCACCCCCACCGCCATCACCACCAGATCCGCCGTGATGGTTTCCCCACTCGACAACTCCGTGCGCAGGCGGCCCCCTTCCTCCGTAAACGACCGAGCCGCCGTTTGCAAATGCACCTGCACCCCGTGATCTTCCAGGTGATATTGCAAATCACGCGCCATCTCCGGATCAAGCGTCGCCATAATCTGGCCCGTCATTTCCACCAGATCGACCTGTAACCCCCGATGCACCAAATTCTCCGCCACCTCGACGCCAATGTAGCCGCCACCCACCACGATCGCCCGTCTGGCCCCCTGGCCCAACGTCGCCAACATCGCATCCATGTCGGGAATGTTGCGCAGCACATGGATTTTGGGATGATCGATACCTGGCAACGGTGGCCGAATCGGGCTCGCCCCCAACGACAGCACTAACTTGTCGTAGGTTTCCTGATAGGTTTCGCCCGTCGCGATCGCCCGTACCGTCACGGTCTTCTGCTCGCGATCGATGGCCGTCACTTCATGCCCGGTGCGCACATCCAGATTCAAACTCTGCTTCAACCGATCAGGCGTCTGCACCAACAGCTTGTCGCGATCTTCAATCACCTTGCCCACGTGATAAGGCAACCCACAATTGGCATAAGAAACGTACTGATCCTTTTCCAGCACAATGATTTCTGCCGACTCATCCAGGCGTCGCGCTCGGGCCGCCGTCGATGCCCCGCCAGCCACACCACCCACCACCACAATCTTCATAACGCCTCCTGTTCTACGATTAGCGATCGCCCCCCTGGGAGCACCACCCACCCCCCAAAAGCTTGCTACGCTCAAGTCCAGCACCAGCTTATATTCCTGGTGAGATATATTTCTCTATCTAGAGTTTTAGACCCAAAATGCCCCTGGTAACGCAGCTTTAGCAAAGAGTTAAGACTTCCCTCCGGTACCCTGCCACCCTCACACCCTGCTACCCTCACACCCTGCTACCCTCACACCCTCATCCCCATGCCCCGACCTCCCCGCCAACGCCATCGACTTTGGCTGCTGCTGGTCGCGATCGCGATCGCCGCCCTGCTCATCCTCCCCGACTGGCGATTTATCCACCGCGCCGTGACCTATCCAGAGCAACCCATCATGGCCGTCGATTGGTATCAGCCCCAAGCGACCGTCGCGGGGGCAGTCGGCCCACCCTTGCCCGTCGCCCCGCAAACGCCAACCCCCAAGTTTGCCGCCGCGCTCCAGGCCGTCGCCGATTACGCCGCTGAGCGCCATTCCACCGGGCTATTGGTCATGCATCAGGGTGAAATTGTGCTGGAGCAGTATTGGCAGGGCTACGACCAGACGGCTCCGTTCAATGCCATGTCGATGACTAAAAGCCTCGTCGGGCTGTTGATCGGGCAGGCGATCGCGGAGGGAGCGATCGCCTCCGTGGCGGAGCCCGTCGCCAACTATGTGCCCGAATGGCAACGGGGCGATCGGGCTGATATCACCCTGCGCGATTTGCTCTATATGCAGTCGGGCCTGCGCAACGAACGCAGCACCACCAGCCCCACTTCCGATCTGGTGCATCTCTACATCGGCTCGAATGTGGCAAAAACCGCCCTCAGTATCCCCAGCGTGCGCCCCCCCGGCGAGGTCTACGACTACAACAATGTGAATAGTCAGATTCTCGCGATCGTGCTGGAGCGAGCCACTGGCATCGCCTATCCCGAATACCTGGCGACCCGGCTCTGGCAAGCGATCGGCGCGCAAACCGCCAGTGTGTGGCTCGATCGCCCCCACGGCTCCGCCAAAACCTTTTGTTGCTTGTTTGCCACCCTGCGCGATTGGGCTCGTATCGGGCAACTGTTGCTTAACCAGGGGGTATGGGAAGGACAAACGGTGATTGACCCTGCATGGCTAGCCGACATGCTCACCCCCTCCTCCCTGGAATCCAGCTTTGGCAAACACATCTGGGTCAAAGCTCGCACCCCCGACCACCCCAACGTCGAAACCACCGCCACCGCCCCCTATCTTGATCCGCGCGGCTTCCATCTTGACGGGCGCGGCATCCAACGGGTATTTGTGCTGCCCACCTACGATTTGGTCATCGTCCGCATGGGCGAGCAACCCGGCAACTGGGATGATGCCGTCATCCCGAATACCCTCATCCAAGCGTTAACGTCGAGTGGCCAGTAGCAACCCATCAGCGCCCTGACGCCAATTTCTCCCCGCAAGGAACACTCATGCCAAGGTTAGGGACTTGCGCGCAAACAAGATCCCCATGCCGAGTTTCGACTCCGCTCAACTCTCGATACTGGTAGGTTGAGCGCAGTCGAAACCGGATTAAACGGGTACTTTTTTTAGTTGCAGTTCCCTTAGGGACTCTTAAGAACTCGGGTTCGAGAGCGTCATATCCGGCGGATATTTGACCTCGTACTCATAAAAGATGTACTGAGCAGATTGCGGCGGTAATTGCGTCAACCATCGACATTGGTGATCTGGGTCTAAGTCGGCAGTCGGTTGCGCCTTCGTGACTTGCACCACCACATCGTCAGAGCGACTGATCGGAATTTGCTCAATCACGGTGACATCAATTGCATGGTCAAACGGATTCGCGATCGCTAAACGATACGCCCTCAGGTCCCGTCCTTGGGCATCCGCTGCTGATTGCTGAGTGACTAATTCGCGCTGAATCGGCACCCGTTCATCCAGGCCCAGACTGAGCTGAAAGGATGCCCCCGGCGCGACATATTCAAACGTCTCTGCGCCCACATACCCGCCATCGCGGAACAAATAAGCCGTACCGGGCAGTAGAGGCCACTTATCAGGAGGATTGGTCAACGCCGCACACAAATAAGCTGAGCTACAGCGTTGGGGCAAGGCCACATAGGTCAGGCGGCTCTCTAGCTGTAATTGGCCGACGGGCACTCGATGCACTTCACCGTCACTCAGCACGCAGCCCGGCTCGGGGGCTACAAAACAAATGATGGCGTTCGCCGGTTGCAGCTTGGCGTCACCCACCGGGTCGCCCTCGTTTTGGGGCGGAATCTCGCTGCCGGGCAGGGCTCCGAGCATCCGGTAGGTGTCATCTAAGACTGAACTGACTGCCTTGCGAGGATGACGCCTTGAGGGTGAGGGGGACACGGCTGACTTGGGGCGCATCGTGGAAGGCAGTCGGAGCAAACTCGCCTCGGGAATTTCTGGCGTTTTTTCTGGCACCGCCGTTGACACCTTCAGCGCCACTGCTGACCAATCTTCGCCGGTCTGCTGCTGCACTTCGGCAATGCAGTCGATTTGTAAGCTGGGGTCATTGGCCTGGAGGCGCACATCATAGGCGGGCTGCCATTTAGCCTCGGTCACGTCGTAAACGATGCGGAGTTCGACAGTGCCCGGTTGCTGCACTACGAGCGGCAGCTGGATGTGGTATTTGGGCGTTTTTCCGCTGGCTTGAAATTGTTGGAGCACTTGCCGCGTCGACTGCAACTGCTGATCTAAATCTTGTTTGCGGCGCTCTTGCTCGGCGATCGCTTGACTCAGCCGCTGATGACTCGCTTCTAAAAATTGCGTGAATTCGGTGACGTGGGCCAGGTCAGTGGTTTGCTGGGCAATGCCCTGGGCCAAAGTCCGGGCCGACTTGTCGGCCAACGATTGCAAAAATGCCTGCTGTTGCTGGAGCCCCGCGATCGTGTCTTTGCACAGATGAAACTGGGTCTCGGCCTGATGAAAGCGATCGCTCAGCCTGGATTCCTGAGCCAGCCAGTCATCACTACGAAATAATGGCTTGAGAGTGGGCTTTTGGAGGATGACCTGGGCCGAACCGCTTGCATAAGCTTGAATGCTTGGTGGTGCCAGGGTGGCTGGTAGTGGGCCGATATCTAGAAGTACCTGCGGCGTCTTCACCTCTAGTTGTCCCTGGCGGGTCACCCGCGCCTGCTCAGGGTAAACAGTGACTGCCACGATCTCAGTCTCTACTGGAATGATTCCTGTGGAACCAGTTTCAGGCATCTGCACGGCTAACTCTCTCGACTGCAAACCACAAGTTCAGAAAATCTCTCGACCCCTTCGGCCATCATCCACCTCTCCAAATAGTCAGGTGACTTAGCACATCCCTCGCTCACAATACAAACTTGGGCTGGCTTTGGCGGGATGAGCCGCAAACTGATTGAGTCCCGCCAGCGCCTTAATGGCACCAGTACCCTGAGCCCAAAGACACCGACCGAGAGCCGTAATACGCCCATGAGTGATCTTCATTAGCTGATCTAGCTTATTTCCCTTTACATGGTGTGAGGGGAGTCACCCTGAACGTCTGGGCAAAACTTTGTAGAAAATTCCTTTGCGCAAAGTTTTAGCGAGTAATGGAATTGACATATATGTTACCTCCAATACCTATCTATTGCCGCTAGTTGGCAACGCGATCGCGATCGCAAGCCGTTCTATACAGAGCGGTGCGCGGGCCAAATTTGTCAATCCATCAACATAATTAGACCGAGATGAGAGGCAACCGCTTGCCCATGAGCCCAGTCTGCCATGCAATGTTGGAATGTACGGGCAGAGCGACTCGACTGATCGGGTTAGCCCCCATGACCAACCTAAAAATTTACCGCTAAACGGCCTGTCTCCCCAGCTCAGGTGGGACGTCTTGAGCACATCAATTTTCAGAGGTGCAGCGCGATCGTAGACATGGTGTTACCCCCGACCGGCGCTTAACCATCGCCCAACAGCGCCTCTAAAAAGCTGGGCTGTGGGCACGGGTGGTCTTGAAAATCGATTGGGCAGGCGTAAACTCGGCGGTGGCGCTCAAAACCATATTCCTGAGCCAAATCCCCGTCTGCAACGAACATCCGTGACAAAGCGACTGGACTTGCCGGGTGATCAGTCGACAGTGGGGGTTGGTCTTTGTAAAGGGTTTCAGATATGCCCATGGTGACTCCTGGCGACGATAACTAGAAAACAAATAAGCTTGCTGTGCCCATGGCGCGACAGAGGCAGATCCAGGCCCCCAGAGGTTAGACAGGTTTCCCTTTAATTTATGCGCCTGGGCGAATGGTCGCTTATTGATCAAAGCGGAGAGCACACGATCCACAAAATCAATCTTTCGTAGCTTTATCTAATCTTTGTTGAGTCAGCCGAATCGTATGGTTGTTGTGAATTTGCGAAGGCGAGGCGCTAGCCCCAGTTTGCAGTGAGTTTGCCAACCAAGTTTAGTCGTTGGAATGATGAGTTCAATGGTCTTACAATACCCGGCTGCTGCTGGCGATCGCGATTCCACAGCCATCGCGAAATATTTTGAAACTTCAGACAACTAAGCGTTACTTTGGCCGCCATCCGCTTGTGAATAAAAATCGGTTGAAATGGGTGGGGATCGATGCTGTCAGCAGACAAATACAGCGATGAGGCAGATAAACGCATCTGAAGGGGAAGCCAAAATCAACATGTCTGCGTCTTCTCATCTGCATAATCGGCATACACAGTTGCAGGCTGCCGAGTCTGCTAATGAGACAACCGCTCAGGGTTAGCAGTGATCTACGCTATCCACAGCGCATCAATTGGCCTCACTCAAGTCCCGCTCTCAGCAGGCGATCCATTCGACAAAGTTTTTATGTATTAGCGACTGGAGTCATGCCCACACAGCCCACGCAGCCCTGGTGGAATCGGCAGCCATCATTCAGCCATTAAAAAAGGCGATCGCCGAATCAGCGATCGCCCTTTGTAAGCCCAAAAGCTAGCAGCGCCCCTGTGGACTCATGCCAAGCTAATAATTATTCAGCTTCATCACCCACATCCAACTGAATTAGGTGAATATGTTTATAGCCCAGCTTAATTTCAAACTCATCCCCCGGCTTCAGACCCATTTCGTCTGTATAGGTTGAGCCGATCACGATTTGACCGTTCTTATGCACACTGACACGATAAGTCGGTTCACGCCCGCGACCATCTTTCCCTTTGTCAGGGTCTAACTGAATGCCACGTGCTTCTAGCAACGCATCGTAGAAACCCGTCACATCCACTCGAATTTGATCGTCTTTTGTCGTGGTGTAGTAGCCACACTCCCTAGCCTTTTCTCGCTTAGTTAGATGGGCTAAATCCTTAACTTTTTGCAATAGGGCTTTGCCCGTCAGCGCATCTGTCTTGGTGCTTGCCATTAGTGAGGGAACCTCTCCGTAACAGTGATTACTACAAGGGATGAAGCATCTTACCGCTAGTTTTTGATACCGCGTGTAGAGAACTAATCGCCAGTTTCAGAAACCTTAGCTAGTTGAACCTTAAAACGCTTCATATTGCCTATTGGTCATTCATCCGGCGAATTATTTGTATTATATTCACTTTGGTGAATGACGAACACATAAATTGTATTAGAAGTTGGGTCATTCGGGGAAGAATTAAGCAGGATTATTCGCAGAAGAATTGGCTGAATAATTGCTGAATCGCCCTTTCCCCTTTAAGAAATGCTCATTCTCTAGATTAGCGTATTCAATATTGTCAATACTGTTGTCGTCTATTAACACTGCCTAGTTGCAGCCAGCCAGGGGGGCATGTTGGTCTGCTCAGGTCGGCTCTGGTACCTAAATCGATCATCGAAATCTTAGTATGATCAGTGTTTATCACTCTTAATGCAGGGGATATGTAACCCTGATGTCGAGTGATTTTGTCTTCATCGGATCGACAGGCTGGCAAGCAAGCAGGGGTCGTAATTGTGTATGCCGGATTGTGCTTGGGGGCAAGCGGCTCACCTAAACCAGGGATGAATTTGTCCATTCAGGGATGCGTCCTGAAGCAAAGTCTCGCATGGCAATCTGGCTGGAGAAAAGGATTAATTTTGCTGGAATTATGCTTAGCGCTTGACGATCGCAAATCATCCTGATTGCGATCGCGCTATTGACTTAAGACAGTGGCCGTCGGTGAGCCGACGATCAGCACGGGGTAACTCAAGCAACTGCCGACAATAAACAGATTGGGAAAAGCGAGTTTAGCTGCATCGGGCCATCTCGGATTGACCAATTCATCAAGGATTGAAGAGAAGATTTTCCAGGAGTTGCCGGGTGCCGCCACGGTTACCGTTCTCAACATCCTTTCAGACGTTTTGGCGGGACTTAGGCATAATTTGAACAGTCTGCTTTGGGGAATATTGTGAGCAAAGCCCATCAAAATGGTCCCAAACTTTCCCAAATTCGGGCGCTTGTTGCGGTGGCTGATTTTGGCAGTTTTGGCGAGGCGGCCCTGGAATTGGGGCTGACCCAACCCACCGTGAGTCACGCGATCGCCACCCTGGAAGACGAACTCGGGGTGATTTTGCTAGCCCGGGGACGCCACGGCGCGCAGTTGACTCCGGCGGGCACCGCCGTGACGCAGCAGGCGCGGGCGGTGTTGCAGCTGCTAGAGCAAATGCAGCAGACGGCCAACCTGCATAAGGGGTTGCAGGGGGGCGAAGTGCGGATTGCGACGTTTCGCGGGGCAGCGGCCAACTTATTGCCGCGCATTGTGGCGCAGTTCAACAAAGAGCATCCAGCGATCGCCGTCACCATCACCGAGCATTACGATTTTGGCTATGTCGAGGAACAAATTCGCTGTGGCAAAGCGGATATTGGCATCTCGTTTTTGCCCACCAGTGAGGAATTTGAAAGCTGGGAGTTAATGAGTGATCCGTTTTGGGTGCTGTTGCCGCCAGCGGTCGAGCAGCCTGATCCGAATCTGAGCTGGGAGCAACTCGTGGATTTACCGTTAATCGTTTATCCCGAAGACAATAGTTGCTTTGCCGCAGTGCAGGCCCACTTTCAGCAAGCCGGTTTTACCCTCAAGCCTCGGTATCAGTTTCGAGAAACCAGCACAATTCTCAGCATGGTGGCGCAGGGCTTGGGGGCGGCGATTGTGCCGTCACTATCGGCCCATCCGATTCCCCCTGGGGTCAGCATTGCCCGGTTGCCCGCCCCGCTGGAACGGCAGGTGGGGGCGATCGTGCTGGCAGAGGCGCTCCACCCCCCGGCGGTGTTTGCGTTTCTGCAACTGTTACAGCAGCGATCGCCCGTGACGGCGGTGGGCTAAACCGCTTGCTGCCAAGTGACCTCAGGTTTGGACGTACTGACCAACACCCGGCCTCGGGAAATCACTTGGCGCACAGTGGCCCGATCGCGAATCGCGGCGATCGCATCCTCGGCATCCAGGGTGATCAAATTGGCGGGTTGGCCGACTGCCAGACCATACTGGTCGGCCACGTGCAGGGTGTTGGCTCCAAAGCGCGTAATCATGTCGTAGCAAGCCATCAGTTCGTCACGCCCAGTCATTTGGCAGGCATGCACCGCCACGGAAGCGACTTCTAACAGATTGCCGGAGCCCAGGCTATACCAGGGATCTTGAATACAGTCATTGCCCAGACTGAGGTTGAGGCCGTTTTGCCACAGCTCTTTTACCCGCGTCAGGCCTCGCCGCTTGGGATAGGTGTCGGCGCGCCCCTGCAACGTCAGATTAATCAGCGGATTCGCCACAAAGTTGATCTGAGCGCGTTTCAAAAAGCCCATCAGCTTAAAGGCGTAGGCATTGTTGTAAGACCCAAAGGCCGTGGTGTGGCTGGCGGTGACGCGATCGCCCATCTGGCGGCGAATCGCTTCCGCTGCAACGACTTCAAGAAAGCGGGACTGGTCATCGTCGATTTCATCGCAGTGAATGTCGATGAGGCGATCGTACCGTTCGGCCAAATCAAAAATGTATTGCACGGATTTAACGCCGTCTTCCCGCGTCAGCTCGTAATGGGGAATGCCGCCCACCGCATCGGCCCCCATTTTGACCGCATCTTCGAGGCGTTTGGCGTTTTCGGGTTTGCTATAAATGCCGTCTTGGGGAAAGGCCACCACCTGCAAGGTCAACCAATCTTTGACCGCTTCCCGCACCGCCAGCAACGCTTTGAGCGGCGTTTGCGACGGTTCACTCACATCGGCATGGCTGCGGACAAACAGCACCCCGTTGCTCGCCAGCATTTTCAGCGCCGCGATCGCCCGCTGCTGCACATCTTCTAGCGTGAGGGACTGTTTGCGCTCACCCCAGATTTCAATACCTTCAAACAGGGTACCGCTTTGATTCCAGCGGGGCTGTCCCGCCGTCAATGCCGAGTCAAGGTGAATGTGAGATTCCACAAACGGCGGACTCACCAGCTGCCCCGTAATGTCGAGGGTTTGGTCAGCGGTGACGTTGAGGTCGGGGGCGATCGCGGCAATCACGCCGTTTTCAATGGCAATATCCACGACAGTCTGAGGATCCGTGACCAAACGACCGTGGCGTAACAATAATGAAGTCATGGGCACTAAGGAGCATCAGCGCCTTTAGGATACTGGTTCTGGAAACTAGAAAACTGTTCACGGCTGGGCGGCGGCGGTCATGAAAAAGTGATAAGGCCATCCCGGCGAGCGCCCTTCACGCAGCGGGTTGTTGAAACTGATGAATTGCCGTGATCACCTCGACCCATCCTTGGGTCAGGGCGGCGAGTAGGCGATCGCCCTTGGCCCGACTGGCCGCAGTCGCATCGCCCAGCACCCCACTGCGCGTGAGATCGCGGGTGACCCAGGCAAAGGGCAGCGCCCCTTCCATACTGAGCAGGCCATCGGTGGGCAAGCCTTGGGGATATTCGCACACGGCGAGCTCGGTCCGTACCTGTTCCGGCAAAATTGCCATCATCAAGCTCGTTTCCGCATCGCCCGCGTGAATGCCGAGTTCCAGCTCTTTCTCGGTCAGCATTGCCGCCGCCGGATTCGGCACATTCCAGACAAAATGAGGAAATATCAGCAGGTCAGGATATTGCTGGTGCAGATCGCGAGCAGCCATCTCCAGCACCTGGGGCTGACCACCGTGGGCATTAATCCACAGCAACTTGCGAAAGCCTGCGCGATACAGACTTTCCGCCGATTCCATCAGCACTTGCCGCAGGGTCTGCGCCGACAGGGTAATGGTGCCCGGAAAGTGCCAGTGCTCGTTGGACTTGCCGTAGTACAAAGGAGGCAATCCATAAGCGGGGATCGTCTCTGGCAAATTGGCTAAGGCTTGGCCCAATACGGCAGCCGCGATCGCGGCATCCACCGCTAGGGGCAGGTGCGGCCCGTGCTGCTCGATCGCCCCAATCGGCTGAGCAATGACGACATTCTCTTTGTCGGGCAAGTCAGCAATCATTTGCCAGGTGAGATAGGCAAAGTAACGCTGGGGGGGAATGAAGCCGTGCAGCATGGACAACCGGAAAGACAGATCAGGCCATTAGCCTAGCGGAAACTGGGGGCCAAGCGATGCGGCTGCGGGCTGAAATCCCAGCCATTTTTTGTCAAGCTAAACTGAGGAGCGCAAATACTCAAGCGGCCTTGCACCCATCGAAACCGTAAATCGCCCTGTTATGAGTCAACCATTTCCAGACCTGAGCAGCGCCGATCGCGATCGCATTATCGAAATGGCGTGGGAAGATCGCACCCCATTTGACGCGATCGAGTTGCAGTTTGGCCTTAAAGAAAAAGCGGTTATTAAACTGATGCGGCGAGAGATGAAAGCCAGTAGTTTTCGGATGTGGCGCAAACGGGTCACGGGTCGCAACACCAAACATCGCCAACAGCGTGACTTCGAGGCGGGGCGCTTTCGTTCGGCCAACCAAAAAGGCTCGTGAGAGCGGGAAAGACATGGGGCCTAAAAGATCAGCCACCATTGCTGCTGCTAGCCGGGCCACCATGTCAAATGCTTTGCTACCAAAGCTTTCAGGGGACGGTTCCCTAAACTGAGCTCACCTTTATCCACGGAGCTGACAGGGAACCGTCCCCTTGAAGGGCGGATTGAGGGATGCGATCGCGTTACAGGTCGTCAGTTTGCCATCAAGCCCAAAGCTTTTACGAGTGGTGAAGTTACGGACAACCGCAGCCCTTCACCACTGACCGGGAAGGCAACTTATGACTCAATATCAATCGTGCGAAAATCGACGTCTTGAGCTGGAGCGGGACGCGTTTTGCCTGACTTTTTGCGCTTGGTTGTGGCGCTCAAAAAGACTTGACTCAGCTCGGCTGCCAACAGCGTGGCGACTGCGGCGTCGTCAATCCAGCCAATGATGGGAATAAAATCAGGTGCGATATCAATTGGCGAGAGCAAGTAAATTAGCGTACCGCCAATAATCACCCAACGATATTTTGGATGACGAATTGTTTGCTTATACCAGTTATAAAACGACTGTACTAAATTTTCCATGCTTGGACTTCCCATCAATGTTCCTTCTTATGTTCTCGGGAAAATGCTTTGATTAACAGTGCTGAAAACTCCCCGATTCATAGGGAAAGCCGTACGCTTTCATGTCGTTCAAGCCCTTTCTGATGCATCAAGTGGCCTCGGCCCATGTTTTAGCAGATGAGCTTTGCGCCCAAAAGAGATCCCCAAATTTGGCGCTCAAGTTTGTCGTTCAGGGGCGATCGCTCCCGGGTTTGAACGCACTGCTTGGGGGCTCTAAACCACAAATGACAAGCTGACCAATCCTTAACCACTGGGCCAAGTCCAATGCGCTCACTGATGAGGCTTTCATGTGGCCTGGAACTCGGTGGGCACCCCATTCTGCACCCAGGATACGTCGGGCTTGCTGAAAAAGTAAGCTCTGATTTGAATTTGACGGAGTCTTGGTAGGTTTGATGCACTAGGGCGCGATCGTTGTCATCCATCAGACTCAAAAACAGCTCATAGTCAAGGTGTAAAGCATCGCTATTGAGTCCGTGTCGCAGGCGGCGGCGAGGGCGTGACCTCCGTCGAGAACCGGGAAGGCGACATCGATGTCGCCTGGGCCCGGATACCCAATGCGCACACCCACCTCCTGGTACGTGTGCACCACAACAGTGCCTTCAGCAGCTAGTACCCAAATTGCAGGGGCGCACTCAGACCTTGAGCCAGGGTCTCAGAAAAGTTGAGGCCAGCTTTGAAGGAGGGTCACTAGCCCAGAATCCGTTTGTGTGTCTGTAGTAGCCCAAAACTGGGAGAGGGGTTGGTGGATGAGGGCGAGTCGTGGCCCAGTGCAGTCGCGCAATTTATCGCAATTTAACTTTGTTGTGGAAGCCGCCTTCAGGGGACCGGGTTGGCGTCATCATAGAGGGATGGTGGCTCGCCTTGGTGGAGTGGTTAAGGTCGTTGCTCCCGCGATCGCGGTGGGCGGCGACCAGCCCCCCGGCGATCGCCCAGCAACCGTTCAGTCACGCCGCCAATTGAGGACGAACCATGACTGCCAGCCTAAAAACGGCTGCTCACCTTCCCCTAGCGCTGGCCCGCGGGCGAGTCGCATCTCTGCGTAGCAGCGTGGTGGATGTTTGGTTTGCCACCGGTCTGCCGGAGCTGAATACGCAGCTCAAGGTGGTGGGGGAGCAGCCCATCATTATGGAAGTGGTGAGTCAGGTCGATGAGCACATCGTCCGGTGTATTGCGCTGACGCCCACCTCGGGGCTGGCACGGGGCAGCGAGGTGATCAATACAGGGCATCCCATCGAAGTACCCGTGGGCGATCGCCTCTTGGGGCGCGTGTTCGACGTGTTTGGTCACGCGATCGACGGCAAGGAACCCGTGGAGGGCGGCGAGTGGCGATCGATCCACCAAGCGCCGCCGCCGATTACCCGCCAATCCACCCAGTCAGAAATTCTCACCACGGGCATCAAAGCGATCGACCTGCTGGCGCCGCTGGAGCGGGGCGGCAAGGCGGGACTGTTCGGCGGGGCAGGGGTGGGCAAGACGGTGTTGATCACGGAAATGATTCACAACATGGTGAGTCAGCACGAGGGCATCAGTCTGTTTTGCGGTATTGGTGAACGCAACCGCGAGGCCGAGGAACTGTACCAGGAAATGCAGGATGCGGGCGTTCTGGATAATACGGTGATGCTGTTTGGCCAAATGAACGAACCGCCGGGGGCGCGACTGCGGGTGGGGCACGCGGCGCTGACGATGGCGGAGTATTTTCGCGATGATGCGCAGCTCGATGTGCTGTTGCTGGTGGACAATGTGTTTCGCTTCATTCAGGCGGGGCAAGAGGTGTCGGGGCTGATGGGGCGGCTGCCGTCGCGGGTGGGCTACCAGCCGACCCTGGGCACGGAGCTGTCGCAGTTTCAGGAGCGCATTACCAACACGGGCACCGGAGCGATTACGTCGGTGCAGGCGGTGTATGTGCCCGCCGATGATTTTACTGATCCGGCGGCGGTGCATGCGTTTGGGCACCTATCGGCGTCGATTGTGCTGTCCCGCAAACGCGCCAGTGAGGGGCTGTATCCGGCCCTCGATCCGCTGCAGTCCAACTCCAAAATGCTGTCGCCGCACATTGTGGGCGATCGCCATTACCAGACAGCGCGCGCCGTGCGCAGCACCCTGGCGGCCTACGAAGACCTGAAGGACATCATCGCCATGCTGGGCATTGAGGAACTGTCGGAGCGCGATCGCCAGACGGTGCGGCAAGCGCGGCGACTGGAGCGGTTTCTGACTCAGCCCTTTTTCAGTACGGAACAGTTCACCGGCAAGGCCGGGAAGCGGGTGCCGCTGGAGGAAACCCTGGCAGGGTGCGATCGCATTCTCAATGATGAGTTTGCCGACTATTCTGAACAAGCACTCTACATGATTGGCACGGTCAGCGAAGCGGCGACAAAGTCCTTAGCCGACTCGACGGAGGCGGCTCTGTCAGCGTCGCCCGATTCAGAGACTGACGCCGAAACCAACGGTGTCCCCCAGCATCAGGAGGGTTAACCCATGGCCGACAGCTTTGACCTGAGCATCTTCTTACCCAACCGCGTGTTACTGACCACCCGTGCTCAGCGCCTCGGGGCCGATGCCGAAAATGGCCGCTTCGTAGTGCGTCCCAACCACATCGATTTCGTTACCGCTCTGGTGCCGAGCATTCTTTACTACCAAGAGCCAGCGGCGACGCATTACGTAGCGATCGACCGAGGCATGTTAGTGAAGCGGGAAAATGAGGTGCGGGTATCGGTGCTGCAAGCGATTCAGAGCGATGACTTGGAGCATTTAGATCACGTGATTGAAAAAGAATTTCGCGCCTTGGATGAGCGGCAAAAGCAAACCCAAACGGCTTTGACGCGGCTGGAGGTCAGCTTTATGCGCGGCATGATGGACATCGGGAGGGCCAGTCGTGAGTTCTAACAATCAGCCCGATTCGAATGAGCGGCGCAGCGACCCACAGCCCCCTCCACAGGAAGAGTTTCGGCTGCGGCTGCACCGTCAGCTGCAACGTCGCCGCCGCGCCCAGCGAGAAAAACAGCGCCCCTTTTACGGTCTGAGCGTGTTTGGTGTGGTGGGTTGGTCAGTCGCCATCCCCACATTGCTCGGCATTGCGATCGGGGTGTGGATCGATCGCAATTGGCCCAGCCAATATTCTTGGACGCTGATGTTCCTGTTTGCCGGGGTCGCCCTCGGCTGTCTCAACGCCTGGGTCTGGATCGACATGACCAATCGCGGCGAGTGACCCCGTCCTCCTCCGCAGATGATCATGACTTGAGCCGTGACCGTATCCCTTCGCCAGGCTCGGCTCAGGGCCAGCGATCGCGACAGTTGGCCAGTTCCAAGAAAATGCCGTGCGCTGGATGAATCAGAACCTTCAGCTATTGCTGTGCCACTCTCAAACATAGAGAGTGCAGGCTAAATCAGTTAAGCCACTTAAGTCTAGTTAAGCCACTTAAGCCAGCTGTGCTTTAAATCGGGATGAGCAGGATATTATTTGCAGGACTATACCGATTTCAATAGTTCTGATAGCTTTGATGTCAGACTTGCGGCCAGGGCCGAAACCATCCATTGGAAAGGAAGCATTCATCTTGCGGAACCATGCGCCTAGCGACTAATGCCTGCCGCCAGCACCTTTGCTCGTGTTCGCGCTGCCTCCAGCGCTAGCGTTTAGTTCACTCCAGATTCTATGTCCAATCGCCCCAACCCCCTGCCGCCAGACTCTGCCCCCGAGGAAAGTTCGTCTCGCCGCTCGTTTTCGCCCTTCCTCAAAATTGCGGCTGGGATCGGTGTCGTGGCCGCTGCCGGGGGCATCGTAGCCGTTGTGTATGGCGATCGCCTGATCGAGTCGCAGGTCATTCCCCTCGTTGAAGATGAGGTTGAGCAAACCATTGGCCGCCCCGTCGAGATTGGTGACGTGCAGGGACTGTCCTTTTGGGGCATTCGCATCGGCGAGAGCACGCTACCCCCCACCGCCACCGATGCCACTACCGCCACGGTGGATGAAGTGCAGGTGAGTATCAATTTGTCCGCGCTATTGTTTCACCGCGAGATTCAGCCCGATATTGTCTTGGTGCGCCCTGATGTGAATCTGGTGCAGGCTGAAGACGGCCAATGGATTGAGTTGGATTTGCCAGAAGCGGTTGAAGATCCGCCCTTTCAACTGGAACTACAGCAGGTCGAAGTCCGGGATGCCCGAGTGACGGTATCGACCAAAATTCAAGATCCCGAAGCCGTGGTGGCGCGGGTTCCGGTGGTCGCCGACACCGTGAATGTGGAAGCCACCTTTGCCGGGGACACGTCTCAGCAAGTGGTTTTTGAATTAGCCGGGAATGTTGACACTGGCAGCTTTGACATCCAAGGCGAAGCCGATCTGGAACAGCTAGCGGTACAGACCAATGTGCGGTTGCAAGCGGTGCCGATCGCGGCGGCAAATCTGGTCTTGCCCTCTCCATTGGGCCTCACTGGTGGCGTCCTCAATACCAACCTGACGGCGGCGGCGGCACTGACGGCGGACTATCAGCTCGACTTGGATGCTATCGATGTGCAGGGCACTGCTCGTTTGCAGGATGGGGAAGTCCAGGTGCTGGGGTTGCCCTCCCCAATTCGCAACATAAACAGTCGCCTGCGGTTTCAGGGGCAGCAGGTCACGCTGGAAGAAACGGGGCTACAGCTCAATGACATTAGGCTGATGGCCGAGGGCGACGTGCATTTGCAAGAGGGCCACAATCTGCAAGCGCAGATCCCCGCGATCGCGATCGCCGACGTGCAAACTCTTGCTGAGCTGGCGCTACCGATTGCCGCCGATGGCACCTTTCAGCTCAATGCTGAGGTGACCGGGGAGTTGCTCGATCCGCAAATTACGGGGCGGTTGAGCAATCAGGGAGCCGTACAGGTTGATCAAGTGGAGGTGGCGACCTTAACGTCTGACTTTCGGCTCAATCGAGAACGGTTTGACCTGACTGAACTGCGCATCGTGCCCGAAGCGGGCGGTATCGTGTTGGCCCAGGGACGGGCTGATCTGACCGATTTAACCAAGCCGCAATTTCAGCTCACGGCCCAAGTCGATGTGCCCGTAGACCCTTTTGTTGGCCTCTACGGCATATCGCTGCCGCCCGACATCGTCGTCGGCAACCTCACCGCTGACGCAGAAGCCGCTGGCACCCTGGCGTCTCAAACTGCCGTGGCTCAGTGGCAACTCTCCGACTCGACCTTTCCCGGCAGGGGAACGTTGACGCTGGCCGAGAACCAACTGGTGCTAGACAACACTCGCTTACAAGTGGCCGAGGGCAGTGTGACGGCGCAGGCGATCGCTGACCTCACCACGGGCAACTGGCAAGCCACGGCCACGACGGCGCAAGTTCCGGTGGAACAATTTACGCCCCAGGCGCAGGGCTTGTTGACGGCCAACCTAGAGGCCTCTGGCAATCTATATAACTTTGATCTAGCGACGATTCAAGCAGCGGGCGATGCGGTCATTGCCGACGCTTTGGTGCAGCCCGTGCCCACCGCTGCGCCCCTGCTCCCCCAGGGGGATTGGCGCACGGAATTTGAATTTTTGGGCGATCGCATTGCGGTCAACCGCTTCACCGCCCCCAATGTGCAGGCGGACGGCACGATTGGGCTGGACTTCAATCAAGCCCTTCCCATTGGCGCGCTGGCGCTGAATGTGGCCCTGCAAGACTACGACCTACAACCGCTCAACAGTTTTGTCCCCGCAGTCGCGCGGGAATATGGGCAGCTGACTGGATTCACCAGCTTTACCGGGCAACTCACGGGCACCCTCGACGATCCGCAAGTGACGGGGAATGCCCAGTTGGTTGATTTAGCGGTCAATGATTTTATTTTCGCGCCGCTCACTGGCCCCGTGGCCCTGTCGTTGGCGCAGGGGGGAGAGCTCGATCTCCGCAGCCAGGAAGGCGATCGCGTTTCCCTGGTCGTCGATGCGGATCTGTGGCCCGCTGCGTTTGAAATCCGCAATCAAGACTTTGTCGCCTTTGGCACTGGGGCCAATCGCCGCATTAACGCCACGGTAGAAAATCTGCCGTTGGAAAAATTCGCCGTACAGCCCGCCCGCGACTACGGGTTTGGCATCGTTTCGGGCTTGGTGGATTTACAGGTGACGGCCAATTTGACCGACTTCCAAAATCCGATCGCTGATGGCACCCTGACCGTTAATGATCCCGGCCTTGATCCCGTCGCCGCAGACTTATTTACGGCGGCGTTTCGCTATGCCGACAACACGGCGGTCTTGAGTCAGGGCGAGCTGCTGTTTGATAGCAGCCGCATTTTGCTGGCGGGCAGCGCCATCTTGCAGCCCGACCTGTCCTACACTGGGCAACTGACCGTCGCGGAAGGCTATGTCGAAGATTTGGTGGCGATCGCCGAAACCATTGACCTGGAAGCTTTACGGTTCGGTTTGCAGCGACAGACGCCCATTGGGAGTGCCGCCGATCTGCAAGTACAGTCGATTCGGCTACCGATGGCCTCTTTTTTAGAGCAGCTAGAGGCCTTCATCGCTTACGAGGCGACTCGACCCGACCAGTCCACACCGGACAATCCCCTGGCCTTACCAGACTTAGATACCCTGGCGGGTGAATTTTCGGGTGGACTGACCGTAGCGGGGCGATCGCTCGACTTGGACGGCCTGACCGCTGATTTCAACTTTCAGGGACAAAGCTGGGTTTGGGGGCCTTACAACCCCACCAATCAGTTCGTGGTCAGTGGCAATGTGCAGCAGTCCACCGTGACCCTCGATCCCGTTTCCGCCATTATTGAAGATACGGTGGTGAACTTGATGGGCAGCGGCAGTTTGGAGCGGCTGCAAGGGCAACTGCTGGTCGATAATTTACCCGTCGAGTTAGCGCAGGCATTTTATCCGTTGCCCCTGGCGGTGACGGGCGATATTGATGTCACGACGGAGTTTGATGGCAGCCTGGCCAATCCGCAAATCGCGGGTGAACTCTTGGTGGCCGATCCGCAAGTGGGTGAGCAACCGCTAGAGCGGGTCGCCGCGACCTTTGGCTATCGCAATGCCGTTTTTGAGGTGGACGGGGTGGCCGCGATCGCGCCCGATGAGCAACCGCTGACCTTGCAGGGCACTGTGCCCTATGCGCTGCCCTTTATGACGGTGCAGCCGACCAGCGACACCATTGCGTTAGTGGCGATCGTGCCAGACGATGCCTTTGATCTGGTGAATGTACTCACCGCTGAAGAAGTGCGGTGGGAAGGGGGCGATGGCGAAATCCGCGTACAGGTTGGCGGCACTGTGTTTGCCCCCATCGTGGCCGGGGCCGTCACGTTGCGCGAGGGCATCATCGGCAGCAAAGAGTTAGGACAACCGCTCACGAACCTCACGGGGCAAGTGAATTTTGACCTGCAGCAGGTCAGCATTCCCCAACTGCAAGGCCAGATGGGCGATGGCACCTTAGCCATTAGCGGTCAACTGCCCTTGTTACCATCGGGCGAGTCATTATTGGCCCAGGCATCCCCCAAACAGCAGCCCAAACCATCATCAACCGAGGGGACTCGGCCAAGCAATGGCATCTCTATTGCGTTGGGTGGGTTGCCGCTCGACTATCGTGGCGTCGTTGATTTGCGGGTAAATGGGCGCATGGGCATCACCGGCGCTGTGCTAGAACCCACCATTGGCGGCAAGCTTGAACTCGATGAGGGCTTCGTACAGGCGAATCAGCTACTGCGGCAAGTGGGCGCGATCGATTTCCCCACGGTGGAAGAAGTTCAGCAGATCAACCCTTATCGGGCGCAATTTTTAGGCATCGATCCGTTAGCGCCGACTGCTGGTGGAGCCGCGCCGGGATTCTTGGAGCGGGTATCGCTGCAAAATCTGGTGGTGGTTTTTCGCGATCGCCTGATCATTGCCGGACAACCGTTTTACAACCTCACTGCCGATGGCGGCATTCGGATCAGTGGTACCGTCTCCGACCCGCAACCCGACGGCAAAATTGACCTCCGCACCGGCTGGATCAACCTCTTCTCGACACAGTTTTTACTCGA
The DNA here is from genome assembly GCF_016888165.1 of Halomicronema sp. CCY15110. Lineage (GTDB taxonomy): Bacteria > Cyanobacteriota > Cyanobacteriia > Phormidesmidales > Phormidesmidaceae > Halomicronema. Next base: position 26,550 of record NZ_JACSWC010000195.1, read on the forward strand.
TCCCAATGCTCCCAATTCCGTCGTCTTTACCCCAGAGGATGGCCTTGATCCCTACGTTGACGTGGTCCTGAGAACCCGTGTCCGAGAAACCAACGTCACCGAAATCCCGCCCTCTAACGATGGTTTCGTCAGTTCCGAAATTAGCGATAACGACATCCGCTCGGTGGGGGAAGTGCAGTTCATTAACGTGGAGGCGATCGCCCAGGGCTATGCCAGCGACTTGAGCGAGACCCTCAGTCTCACCAGTAACCCCGCCCGCAGCCAAGAACAGTTAGTAGCCCTGCTGGGCAGCAACATTACCGGCGGTCTGGCCAATGCCACCTTGACGCAGTTTGCGGGCTTCTTAGGGGCCGGGGGCTTGGCCGGTTTTGGGAATAACCTCGCCAATGCTTTGGGGCTGCGCTCTTTCAGCGTCTTCCCCACTACGGATACCTCCGAAGAAAGTACTGCTGGTGTGGCGATCGGCGTGGAAGCGTCCTTTGCGATCGGCGACAGCATCGGCATCAACGTGCTGGAAATCCTGAACAGCGGCAATCCGCCCCAAATCGGTCTGCAATATCGCATCACCGATGAGTTGCAACTGCGCGGCTCATCTAACCTCAATGACACCGAAATGCGACTAGAATATCGCACCACATTTTAAGCCGAGTCGAGCCGTTAGAGCACACCCATTGCGCCAAAACAGCGATCGGCCCCACTCGCCTCGTCGGACTCCCGTATCGCAGTCACCTCAATACTGGGTAGTCCTAAAAAGGTAAGGATATCTGGCAACTAGCAGATGCGCTCGCTGACTCTAACTGGGTAACTGTCAATGAGTGATGATCTGCGAGGGTTTGATGTCTGCTCACCTACCCACTTGTCCAGTTTGCGACTCTCATACGGATTGAGTTTTGTGACGCCCCGCATCAATCAGCCAGAAGTGGCATTTCCGCCCAAGTCATGGCCTCGACTAAGCTGCGGCAATTCGTCCAGGTCGAACCAGAGACGGTTCGCTAAATGTCCCTTCAGCAGTGCCCAAAGTTGTTCAATAGGATTCAACTCGGGACTGTAGGGCGGTTGAAAATAAAACGCGACATTCGGCGGAATCTCTAGGGCATGTCATCAATTCAGCCAGATGACTGTAGCGGCCAGATAAATTGCCCCTAAAAAGCTCTCCGCCAGCTTATCGTAACGAGTTGCAATCGCTCGATACTGCTAATGAAACCCCAAGGGATTGCCGAGGGCATCGACGAGTGCGTGAATCTGGGTACTCAACCCACCGTTGCTGCGGCCAATGGCATCGGCATCGGCATCCCCCCCTTGGCCCCGGCACTGTGCTGATGGGCACGCACAATGGTCGAGTCAATCATGGCGTATTCGTTATCAGGGTCGTTCGCGAGCGCTTGGAATACCCGCTGCCACACTCCGCGTTTACACTAACGCCGAAAGCGCGCGTGGATTTTCCGATGGTGACCAAAGCGGGCGGGCAAGTCACGCCACGGAATCCCCACACGGTAACGGTATGAGACCGCTTCTACGAAAAGACGATTATCCCGAGCGGTCACCCACACACCCCCGGCTCGTCCGGGGAGCACATCTTGCATCCGCTCCCATTGCCCACCACCGTGCAATCTTGCTTTCAGCACCCCAAAATTTCTCCATCAAAGTGATTGACAGTTAGGAGTGGAGTCGCTATA
>NZ_JACSWC010000196.1 GCF_016888165.1 Halomicronema sp. CCY15110
GCTGCGTTTTGGCACTCACCCGGCGTCCCGTTTGGACTTCGACTTCAGTCGCCGCTTGGGCGTAAGAAACAATGGCGCTTTGGCGCAGGCAGCACAGCTCTAAATAAGGGCTAATCTGTTGCCGAGGACGGACACCGAGTTGTTTGGCCTGTTCACTACTGAGGGATAACCGACCCAGAATGCTCTCTAGTTGGCGGGAATATCCTTCATCGGTGCCCGTGACGGTTTGGCAAAAAACTCCCCAATCACTGGCGTGACATGGTCTTGCACTTGAGCGCGCACCATGGATTCGATGGCTCCCAAATTCGCCATCGGCTGGTCTTGCTCGCAGGCTTCCTGATATAGCAGTGCCGCGATACGTTGACTGCACTGTAAAAGTTCTTGGCGTTCTGCTGGCGTCATGAGGGTACCCATCCAAATATCGCTACAGCCTTACTCTAAT
>NZ_JACSWC010000197.1 GCF_016888165.1 Halomicronema sp. CCY15110
GAGCACTTTGGGGCAATCCCGATCGTCTGCATCCAGTCAGTGTTGCATTTGGTGCGCCCAATCAACCGCCGTGCGTCGCTCCGTGACGACGGCTTTGCGCCACCCCGCCAGGGGTTCGGTAAACAGAAAAAGGTGGGCGGTGCCATTGCGCTCATACTCATAGTCAGTCGCCGCCGGTTGTCCGGGGCGGGCGGGGAGTGGTGGGCGCGTTTCCTTCACTAAC
>NZ_JACSWC010000198.1 GCF_016888165.1 Halomicronema sp. CCY15110
CTCACAGATGGCTCCCCTTCTCAATCTGAGAATCTAGCTACATCAATACTCTCAGGACTTTTCTGCACCACTAAGCATTAGGGCTGTCTACCACCTCGGGTCACCCCAGTCCTCCGCCTATTGCACCGATGGAGCCGGGGGTACTACAGCAATTGTCGATCTCTCAGCTATGACGGGCAGGATAGCCTTCATTCGGCGTTAGCCTCCAGTCCGAGTACGTTCCAAGGGTGACTGCCGTGCCGTACTGGGTTACAAAAGCTTGCCAAATCGAGAGATTTACTGATTTGGCGGCTATCTTGGGCGTGGTTATGGAAGGCGACGCAGAATCGCCGTTATACGACGAGCACGGCGCTCCACTCCAGTTATTTATTGGCGGTCATGCTGTTTAGTCTTGCAAATTTGCCCTACTGGATTTTTTTGGGTGCAGGCATTGTCTTGTTTCTAGTTGTGATCCTGTCTGGAGGGGGAGACGATGATCTGGATCTGGATGCCGAGGTCGATGCGGATGTGGCGGTCGAGGTTGACGCTGAGGTCGATGCGGATGCGGACGGTACGGCCCCATGGGACTGGGATACTGACCTGGATGGCGAGGGCAGTGGCCTGAGTCCGTTACAGCTGTTGTCTTGGTTTGGGGTGGGGCGCACGCCGCTCATGTTGCTACTAGCCATGGATTTGACTTTGTGGGGGCTAGTGGGCTGGGTGCTCAATGTCGCGATCGCCGAAGCGTTGTCTCAACCCCTAGCTGGGTGGGTCGCGCTGGGCATTTTTCTGGGCTCGTTGACGGTGGCTTTATGGCTGGGCAGTGTACTGTCGCGACCGATTGGCAAGATATTTGCGGCCTTTGGCGAAGATGTGAGTAGCGATCGCTTGGTGGGCTGTTTAGGCACTGTGACCTCCGCATTTGTGCCACCAGAGAGTGCGGGAAAAATCGGCCAGGTGGATGTCAAAGATGCAGCGGCTAACTTTGTGACGGTGAGTGCCAAGCTCCCGGACTGGGCGACGATTAGCCTGCGGCGGGGGGCAAAAGTTTTGGTGATTGAACGGTCGGGGGGCTACTACCTGGTGATTGCCCGCGACAGCATTGATCAAGAACGTTGGTTGAGTGGTAAAACGCCGACGTGAGACGGAAGACGTGACAGTTTTGACTAAACATTGAGTTGTGATGAGGCGCTTATGTTGTTCTGGCTAACTTTGATCCAATCCTTGCCGACTTTGCCTGATCTGACTCTGGACGAGGACGGTGAGGTAATGGCTCTGGAACCGACGGCGGCGATCGCCGAAATGCCCCTAACGCCAGCGCCGGTGGTTGGGCAACTGGGTGGATTAGGTGTGTTGGTGTCGGGTGGCGTCGTCATGTTCATCGTGCTGCTGCTGCTGGCGATCGTGGCGTATACCCGCGTCTACGTCATTACGCCGACCAACGAAGCCTTTGTGAAAACGGGTGGAGTGGTGCGCAAGCAAAAAAAGGTGGTCTTGAATGGCGGCTGTGTGGTGCTGCCCGGATTTCACGAGCTGACCCGCGTCCCGCTGCGGGAACTGTCTATTGATGTGGAGCGCACAGGCAAGCTGGCGGTGCGGACTCAGGACTATCTGCGGGCGGATATGCGGGTGACGTTTTACGTGTGCATCAACGCTTCGGAAGACGATGTGCTCACGGCGGCGGCGCGCCTGTCGCGGGAGGGGCAGATTACCCCTGAAGACATTAAAAACGCGCTGGAAAAACGCGCTGATGACGGCATTCGAGCGGCGGCCAAAACAAAAACTCTGGCGGAAATTGACTCTGACAAACTGGGTTTTGCGCAGGAAGTGCTCAACTTGATTGAGCCGGATTTGAAGAAGGTGGGGCTGACGCTGAACAACCTGGCGATTTCGGAAATTGAGGAAAGTGACACCTACGACACGAATAACTTTTTCGACGCCCAGGGAGTCAGACTCCGCACGGAGACGATTCAGTGGTCGATTCAGCAAAAGCGGGAAGTGGAACTGGCGACGCGGGTGGCAATTGAGCAAAAGGAACTGGATGCGGAAAAGCGATCGCTGGAAATTGCCCGTGACCAAGAAGATGCCAAACAGGCTCAAATTCTGGAGCTGGAGTCTTTGAAAGCGGAACGGGAGCGAGAAATTCAAGAAAAGCGCGATCGCGAAGCGGCGACGGCCCAGCGCACGAAGATTTTGCAAGAACAGTCGGTGGAAGAGGAAGAAATTCAGCGGCAGCTCAGCGTTCGGCAAAAACAAATCGACGCGGATATTGAACTCGAAGAACGACAGAAGACGCTAAAAATTGCCCAGGCGCGGCAACGCGAAGAATCGGATGTGGCGGAAGTGAATCGCCAAAAGGCCGTGGACTCGGCTCAGTATCTGGCGCTGGTGGATATTGCGGAAGCGGAACGGGCCTCGAAGGTGGCGCAACAGGAAGCCGCGATCGCGATCGCGGAGCAAGAGCGCAGTCGGTTTATGGCGGAGGCCGAACGCGCCCAGGCTGAGGCCTCAGTCGAAACGGCCACTTTTGTGGAACAGGCGGAGCGAGAGCAGCGGCTGTCCTTAATTGCGGCGGAGCGGGAAGCCCAAGAACGGCGGATCGCTGACCAAAACGTGGTGGAAATTGATGTGTTTCGCAAGCGGCGACAGGCCGAAATCGCGAAGCAGACCGCCGAGCTAGAGGCCGAAGCGATTCGCACCTTGGCCCAAGCAGAGTTAGACCAGGCGCTGGCCCAAGCCCAGGGGCAGCAGGCCAATATCGAAGCCCGCAATGCCATCAGTAGCGCCAACCTGACGGCGGATGTGATCGCGCAAATGTGGCCGCAACTAGCGGAGCGCCTGCCGGAAGTGTTGAGCGCTTTGGCTCCGCAACCAGGGGTGATTGGCGATGCGCGGATTTATGCTTTTCCGGGGATGAATGGCGACGGCAACGGCACTACGCCTGGCGACATCAATAAGTTGCTGCTTTCCACCAGTGGCTTATCCCTCATTAATAGCTTGCTCGACGAGGGCAAACTGGGGACGGTGCTGAGTCAGGTCAAGGATTTGTTGCAGGGAGAAGCTGCCACGGGCGCTGAGCCAACGACTGAGATCGCCCCCCCGGCTGACCCACCCCCTTCCGTCGATAACAACGACGACTAGCCCTCGGTCACCTGCTCTGAGGGGATCGCGAGGGTATTGGGGGAGAGCAGTTGGTCGAGATTTTGGACTTCCATCGTTCGCGCGTGGGGGGCGATCGCAAACTGCCGATAGCCTAAGTCCTGCAAAATCTTGAAAATCTGGTTGTACATATCGAAGCCGCGATTGACGCGAAAACTTTCCAACGTTTCGTAGTAGAGAATCGGGCGATATTGAGCGATCGTGTCCAGACCGCCCTTAATGACTTCATATTCCATCCCTTCGACATCGATCTTGACGAAATCGAGGCGTTCTAAGCTCAATTGCGGCACGAAATCATCCAGTGATTTCACCTTCACCTCTATTCCGTCCTGGCCCAATAATCCGGCATTACCTGGGACGTTGGCGTCTTCTTGCCAGTAGAGCACCCCCGGCTGGTCGGCAATCCCCAACTGATAAATATCGACCCTGTTTGATAACTGGGGATTGAGCTCAACATTGGCCTGGAGTCGGGCAAAGGTGCTCGGCCCCGGCTCGATCGCAACCACCCGACCATGCGGCGTCAGGCTCGCCATTAATAACGTCAGAGCGCCGACATTGGCCCCAATATCCAACACCGTAGCGTCTGCCGTGATGAATTTTTGTAGAACGGCGGAGGTTTTGAGGTCATAGCGGCCCGTCGCCATTTCGGCTTCGATGGGAAAGGTGGTGTCGATATTGACCTGGAATTGGCCTAAGTATTGGTCATACACAAACTGCTTGCCAGCGGGCAACAGAAAGCGCAGTTCTCGATATTTTTGGGACCAGGCGAGCAGGGTGTCAAAGAAAGGAGACGTGAGTGGACTGACCGTGCGCATGCCCTGGATAACGACTTCTTTGACAGACATGAACGGTTACCTGATGGGGGTGGATGGACAGACGATGTCGGAATCAAGTTTTACCACAGGTCGCGTTGCTGCACTAGACGGAACGGTTGCCAGGCTGGAGCGATCGCCCCATTAAGTTACACAGCTTGTAGACGATGCGGGCAGCAACGTTACCGTCCCAGTCGCCATCACCGACTTCCGACACATCGAAACCGATAATCTGGCGATCGCTCCTCACCACCTCGCGCAATAGCGCAAAGGCTTCCTCCAGTTCTAGGCCGCCGGGGACGGGCGTTCCCGTATGGGGACAGAGTTTCGGGTCGAGGCCATCCACGTCAAAGCTGACGTAGACGCGATTGGGGAGGGGCTCAATCATTTCGCGACAGAGGTCGCGCCAGGGGGTGCCCGCAAACCGTCGCTCTTGCAACACGGGATCATAGTGGGTCTGGATGCGGCCCTGGGATTGTTGAATCGTCGCGACCTCACCGTGGGAGATATCGCGAATGCCGACTTGCACCAGGCGGGAAATCTGCGGCAGGGCGATCACCTGATGCATGATCGAGGCGTGGGAATAGGGAAATCCCTGATATGCCGGGCGCAAATCGGCATGGGCGTCGATGTGGAGCACCCCAAAGCTGCCGTGGTGATCCGCCAGGGCACGCAGCAGACCGAGGGGAATGCTGTGGTCGCCGCCGATCGCCCCCACCCGTTTGCCCGCCGCGATCGCTCGTTGGGTGGTGTCATACAGCCAGTGATGGACGCGATCGCCGCCTGCATTGACCCGCTGGAGCAAGCCCGCGAGTCGTTCATCACTGGCGATATCCAGCCCCTGCTCCGTGGCGTGAATAATGTCGGCGGCGGCGGGGCGCAACTCATCGTTGAGTTCACGAATCCAATCCGGGCACGGCGGCATATAGAGGCCCTGCTGCCAGCCATCGGGATAGTCAAGGTCATACAGATCCAGCTGGGGAGACGCCTGCCGCACCGCCTCGGGGCCAGCCGCCGTGCCCGCATGGTAAGACACCGTGACTTCCCACGGCACGCCCAGCAGTAAGATCCCAGCGGTGTCGTAGTCAAAGGGCAGACCACAAAAGTTGCCGTTTTCCAGCCCGACGCCGCTGGGGTCAAAATTGCGAATCAGGTCAGCGCGGCTAGCCATTCAGCATCTGGTCGATCGCGGTGGGCAAACAAAACGCGGCTTGGTGGATGCCCGCGTTGTAGTACTGCAACTTGTGGGCGGCGGCAAACTGGGCCGCGCGATCGCCATCCAGATCCTTGACCGGATGCCGCGCTCCTTTGGCACAGAAGGAGAAGCTCCACATCCCCGTCGGGTAAGTCGGAATGAATGCCAGATAGCAGTGCACCGAAGCGACGCCGAAAATCTCTTTGAGGCAGTGGTTCAGCTCGATAAAGGCCCGCTGGTTAAAGCGGGGCGATTCGCTCTGAGCCGTCATCATGCCGCCGGGACGCAGACAACGGTAAACATCTTGGTAGAACGCCTGACTAAATAACCCCTCCGATGGCCCGACCGGATCGGAGGAATCCACCACAATGAAATCGTAGGCGTCAGCCGGAGCCTGGCGCACAAAATCGATGCCGTCGCCGATGATCAGCTCCAGTTTGGGATCGTCGAGCGCTGCCGATAGGGTGGGCAAAAATTCCCGTGAGGCCCGCACCACCGCCTCATCAATTTCAACCATGGTGACGCTTTCCACCTGGTCGTGTTTGAGAATTTCCCGCACGCTGCCGCCATCGCCACCGCCGATGACCAACACGTTGCGGATATCGGGTTGCACCAACATCGGCACATGGATGATCATTTCGTGATACGCCTTCTCATCCTTTTCAGAACACATCACCATCTTGTCAACGGTGAGCATTTTGCCGTATTCAAAGGTGTCGAAAATTTCCACCGTTTGATAGGGCGACTTTTCGTAAAAAATGCGATCGCCCTTGTGCCGAATCGAGAGGGCCATATTTTCGTTGCGATCGGTAAACCAGACATTGCGGCTATAGCGCGGCGAAATCAACTTTTGGGTCGCCGTATCGCGCAAATCACCCACATCAATGTCCGACTTTTCCAACAGTTCCAGCTGACCGCGATTGAGTTCCACCGCCGAACCGTGATGCGCCTGAAACTCGGTTTTGAGAATTTCGTAAGAGACCCACGGATTGACCGAATAGCCGCAGGTAAACAGATCGACCGCCGCATAGCGATATTCTGGCCAGGTGTGAATCGCTAAATGACTTTCCTGAATTACCACCACCCCTGAGACCCCAAAGGGTGAAAAATGGTGAAACGTCGAACTGATGATGGTCGCCCCAGATTCCTTGGCCGCCTTCAACATACTGGCCTCAATGTGAGGCACATCGTTCAAAATTTCGCTGGAACAGCCGTGAAACTCAACCAGAATATGACGTCCAAGAGAATTCATCGTTGTCTCCATGCCCCCAAAATATGCAGCAAAATATCCATCACAAAGTATAGATTTCTAGCCTGATAATGAAATGAAGCGGATTCGCCCAGGTTGGCTGGCCGCTATCCCCGGCTGTGGTGTCTTGGTTTAATGCACCTTAGTCATCTTCACCCCCCCTTAGCGGCGGCTGTGTGGCATGACTCATCTGCCCCAAATCCCTACTTATCAAGCGTTCTGCGCTTTATGCGTTAACTTCCATGATCGAAATCGTGACTGTGGCTTCCCCAGCCGAGACGTTGATTGTCGGTGCTGGCTTGGCGGGTTTAGTCACCGCCTACAGGTTAAAGCAATTTGGTATCGACGTAGACATTGTGGAAGCCCGCGATCGCCCTGGTGGTCGCATCCACAGTGTCACCAATGCGTTAGGGACATCCCTGACGGCAGAACTGGGGGGCGAAGCCTTTGATTCTGACCATGTGGCTTGTCTCACCCTCGCCCAAGAACTGGGGCTGCCAGTGGTGGATCTGTGGTCGCAAGTTGACGCTGGCGCAGAAGACTTGTTTTGGTTTGGGCAACAACCGCTCGAGCCGCAAGCCGTGCAGGCAGAGTTCACCGCTTTGTTATTGGCCCATCAGCAAGACTGGCAGGCGGTGCAGCGGTTTTTGCAAACGGGTCAACGGACTGCCAAGATCGCCGCTTTGGATGCGCTCTCGATCGCTGATTACCTGTCGCAATGGGAAGTATCGCGATCGCTCCACCAAACCCTCACGACGGCCTACACCATCAAATACGGCGTGGACTCCACTCGCCAGTCGAGCCTGAATTTGCTGAGCTACTTCAAGTCGGTGGCGGATTGTCAATCCCTGTTTGGCCACAGCGACGAGCGCTACTACCTGCAAGGGGGCAACGCGCAATTGCCTAGCGCCCTGTATGCCGCAGTGGGCGATCGCGGGCAGCTAGCCACCCAACTGGAAGCCTTGGTGGCCCAGCGCGATGGACAATACATCGCCACTCTCCGGCAAGGACAGACCGTTAGCGATCGTCTCTATCGGCGGGTGGTGCTAACGCTGCCTTTTAGCGTGCTGCGTCACCTGGATGTCAGGGTTGACCTACCTGCCCCCCAGCGGCAGGCCATTCAGCAACTCAGCTACAGTACGCCGACCAAAGTCATTAGCGCCTACCGCACAAAAGTGTGGCGACAGCAGGGGCTGAATGGGTTGGCCTATACCGATCTGGCCATGCAACATTGCTGGGAAGCCTGCGACAGTCTCCGTTCTAGCGATAACGCACTGTTAGTGGCCTATCCGGGGGGGACGAGGGGACAGGCGATCGCCACACAAGCCTTGGCCGAGCTGGCACCCACGATGCAGAACGATTTGGCGCAACTTTTCCCCGGCATTCCCGAGGCGCAGTTAACGCCCGACTGGCTACGCAGCCAATGGTTGACCGATCCATTCTCAGCGGGGGCTTACTCTTGCTATGAGGTCGGGCAATGGTCGGCGTTTTATGGGTGGGAAGGCCAGCGCACTGAGCACGTCTTTTTTGCCGGAGAACATTGCTCTCGTCGTTATCAAGGCTATATGGAAGGCGCTTGTGAAACTGCCGAGCAGGTGGTTCTGACAATTTTGCAGGACATCGGCGATCAACCGGCGATCTCGACTCAGCAGCGACGTTTGCAGCGCTACCAACACCACCGCCAACGCGGATATACCCGGTCAAACCCAGGCTGCTAGTGCCCCCCACAAAACATCAGGGAGACGGTCTAACGACAATCTCCCTGGGGGGCAAAACAAGTGTGGTTGCCAACGCATCGGTCTAGCCAGGATTAGCGTCCGGCGATCGCCATCAGCCCCGGCGCGTAAGCTTCAACGACGTTGCCAGACTTGCTGCAAGTAATCATCAAATAATCGCAGTGAGGACACTGAGTGCGAACTAAGCTCTCGGCATCCAGAAAGTGGCGAGAGGCATGGCCACCGCAGTTAGGGCAGTTAACAATGTGCTGTGAGTAATTCATCAATTTTAGGTTGGGTGTCAGAGAGGGATTTTATAAAAAAAATCGGCTGTTTTGACTACAGTCAGCCAGGCCGCCGATCCGAAAACATTGCGGGGATCAAAAGAGACTTAATATTCAAAAATATCCTTTGACATATAGAAATGGTATTTCAAATAACAATGAACATGCAACTAAAAAAAACAAAATACCCTGAAAGATATATAAAACTTTGATCCCGAGGCTCTACATAAAGAGCTTCTACTTCCTTTTTTCAGGCAGTGTAAAAACAGGCACGAAAAAGATAAATAAAATCTTAAATTTATCTATTGATCGGCCGATGTGTAAATTGCCCTGATGGATGTCCGTTGAATGCTGAGCCCCGCCACGGTGGACTCAATCGGCGATCGCTCAACGCTGACTAAGGAACCGCCCCCTTGGGCTTGGCTAAGCCTGGGGATCGCTGTGAGGGCGGGGATCCTTGGCCGTCATTGCGGCAACTGAGCGACGACTTCTCGCAGGGCCGATAGGTCCGCATCCAAAACTGAGCTGTCGCCGTATTGAAAAGGATTGTCGAGGTCACGGATGAGTTGCAGCAAATAGGCAAACGCCACAAACAGGAGGGTCGAGACGATCAGCCCCTGCTCGAAGCGATCGCTCTGCACCCACAATAAAGTTCCCGTGGCGCTGACCAAAAAGAGCTCCAACAGTACATAGGCAGGCTGCAAAAAATCAGTATCGCGGATGATGCGAATGCGACGAATGAGCAGGCGGAGTTTGGCTTGCTCGCCTTGCACACGGCTAATAATGGGGGCATCGCCAAAGCGCAGGATATCGGCAAAGTGGGCATTGAGTTGGTCAAGGGCTGTATCAACAGGGGCGATCGCCGCCTGAGTCTCTAGCCAGGCTAGGAGGTGCTGAGTCAGCGTCCCCAGTTGGTCACTCAAGGGGGCGGGATCATAGTCGGGATGGCGATTTGCCGCGACCTGGTTGGCATCGGCGATCGCTTCAATCGCGTTGGCTAATTCGGTCGGCATATAAAGACTGGCTTGATAATCGCGCAGCGTACCACTCAGCATAAACGCCAGGATGAAGGTCGCGGCGGCAAACAGCGTGCCCGTGAGCGAGTCGAATCTCCACACATCCCAGTGCAGCCAATGCAGTCCGACTTTGCCGCCAATAAACAACAGTGCCCAAGGCGTTATGTTCAGAAGTAGGTGCCATTTGACGCACCAGGCATTGAAGGATGTATGCATGATTAACTCAGTGAACGCAGGATACGGCAGCATTACCGATGCCATGGCTGAGGCTTGACAGCCCTCTCATGTCGGTTTTGCCAGCAGCAGCGGGCAGCGGCTCAAATTATGCTCGGATTATAAAAGTTACCCGGTCGGCAGTCTCGGTGCTGGCGGGGTCGGGCTGTGGCAACTGGCTCAAGAGCTTGATAAGCTAGGGGCGTCGAATGTTTCAAGTCACTTTGATGTCAACTGTTCTTACCCGCACGTCTGTCGAGATGATTGCTATTTTTAAGGCGCTGTCAGAGCCGTTGCGCGTTGAGGTGATTGAGTTGCTGCGTGAGCAGGAGATGTGTGTGTGTGATTTGTGCGATCGCCTCAATGTCGCCCAGTCCAAACTCTCATTTCATCTAAAGACCTTGAAACAGGCCGGGTTGGTGCGATCGCGCCAAGAAGGCCGCTGGATTTATTACCGCCTCAATCTATCCCGCTTGGTCGAACTCGAAGAATACTTGTCAGACTTCCGGCGCTACAGTTCCCGGTTGCCTGCGCGTACCTGTTCGCCTGCCGAAAGCAACAACCTGAGTTGAAGTATTTTTGAAGGCAGAGGGCAGAGACGCAATTGTTTTGATCGACACTGCCATTGCAGAATTCACGCTTATTTGCTTTTCAAAAGGTGTTTTCAGCGATTTTGGGTTGAAACTTGCGGGAATGTATCGTCCCTGACATAGGGCTTGACATTTTAACCAAATTTGAAATGATTAACTGTGCGGGCTCACTGATGCCAGCCATGCCAGAGTGTTGAGGGCTCATTTCAACCTGACTTGAAATCGGCAATCTTGAAATAACTGGCGAACGGTTCAAACTATCGAGCGGTAGGATGGAGCGCGATCGCGCCTGCCCTGACGTGAATTTATTGACGACTTAACCGGGTTCCTATGTCCACGAGTTCAGAAACCAACTCCCCAGCGGTGCAAGCGGGGGGACAACTCAGCTTTTTTGAGCGCTACCTGACGGTGTGGGTGGCGTTGTGTATTGTTGCGGGCATCTTGCTGGGGCGGGTGTTTCCGCAGATTGCCGTCACCCTCGACGCCATGAGCGTCTATCAGGTGTCGATTCCCATTGCCATCTGCCTCTTTTTTATGATGTATCCCATCATGGTGAAGATTGACTTTTCCCAGGCGAAAAAAGCCGTCCAGACGCCGAAGCCCGTCGTGTTGACTCTGGTGGTGAACTGGCTGATTAAGCCCTTCACGATGGTGGCGTTTGCCCAATTTTTTCTCGGCTGGCTGTTTCGCCCCTTACTCAGCGGCACGGAAATCATTCGCGGGACGGAAGTGGCGCTGGCAGATTCCTACATTGCCGGGTGCATTCTGCTCGGTATCGCCCCCTGTACGGCGATGGTGCTGATGTGGGGCTACCTGTCGTTCAGCAACCAGGGCCACACCTTGGTGATGGTGGCAATCAATTCCCTGGCGATGTTGTTTCTCTATGCGCCGTTGGGGCGGTGGCTGCTGGCGGCGAATAACCTGGCGGTGCCCTGGGAAACCATTGTGCTGTCGGTGTTGATTTACGTCGGGTTGCCGCTGCTGGTGGGGGCGATATCGCGGACGTGGATTCTGCGACACAAAGGTCGTGCCTGGTTCAATGACGTATTTTTGAAATATCTCAGCCCGATTTCCGTTGCGGCGCTGCTGATTACCCTAGTGCTGCTGTTTGCGTTCAAGGGCGACCTGATGGTGCGAAATCCGCTGCATATTTTGCTGATTGCGGTGCCGCTGTTTTTGCAGACCAACTTTATTTTCTTCATTACCTACGCGATCGCTCAAAAGCTCGGCCTATTTTACGAAGATGCGGCTCCGGCGGCGCTGATTGGGGCTAGCAATCACTTTGAGGTGGCGATCGCCACGGCGGTCACGCTCTTTGGCCTCAACTCTGGCGCTGCTTTGGCGACCGTCGTCGGCGTGCTAATCGAAGTGCCCGTGATGCTGATGCTGGTAGAGTTTTGCAAAACAACGGCGTTCTGGTTTCCCCGCGAACCGGAAAAGGCGACCTTGCCTGATCCCCGCTGTGCGCGTCCCCTCGGGTAATCCCAGGTCTGGTCGAATTCTTCAGGAATCGCCGGGGAGCGAGATGTTTGATGGCAAGCGAGCGGGACGGGGTGAGGGATGGAAATTTTGGTACAGCAGCAATACGATCGCCTCGCCCACATTTACGATCAGCGTTGGCAGGGCTACATCACCAACACGCTGTCCTTTTTGGTGGACTGGGCGCAGATTGCCGCAACTGAAAGGGTACTGGATGTAGCCTGCGGCACGGGGGAGCTGGAACGGCTGTTGGTTGAGCAGCAGCCAGAACAGGCGATCACGGGGGTGGATTTTTCGGAGCAGATGTTGGCGATCGCTCGCCAAAAATTCACCAACCATCCTTCAGTGACATTCCAACCAGCGGCGGCCTCAGCGTTGCCCTGGCAGCAAGCAGAGTTTGATGTGGTGGTGTGTGCCAATGCCTTCCACTATTTCAACGCACCGGCGCAGGTGTTAGCTGAAATGCAGCGGGTGCTGCACCCCACAGGGCGCATCGTGATTTTGGACTGGTGTCGCGATTTTCTCCTGTGTCGGCTGTGCGACTGGGGGCTGAGCCGGATCGATCCGGCCCACCAGAACTGCTACACCGAAGCGGAACTGCACGATTTTTTGCAGGCGATCGGGTATGAAGTGCAGCGATCGCAGCGGGTGCGCTTTGGCCTGATTTGGGGATTAATGGCGATCGAGGCCACTCCTCCACGGCCGTATTGAGTTCCTCGTCCATCTCAACGGACTTTTGAAGAACTACAGCAGAGTTATGTGCTTCTCCACTCTATCTTCCATTGATCGTGTACAGGCACAGCTACCTTTTAAACTCACTGCTCGCTTGACGCTGTTGCAGTTGATTTGGTTTGTTATGCTTCGATTCTTTCCACACACTATTAGCTACGTACGGGAAAATAAATGAGGAAAAATGAAATAATTCCCAAAACTGTCCCAATAGTGCTTATGATTTGTATGAAGATGCTGCTAAAGCCAAAGAAGAAAGTTGCCACAAGTGTAAAAGCTATAAATAAAACAGTCAGAACTATTGAAATTAGCAGGGGGGTTGTTCTTATCAAAATCGATTTATTGCTATCCTTGAATATCAGTGTTTCAACCAAGTTCGTGTATCTATACGCTTTGCCCTCCACTAATTCGTGAACAAGTGTTTTCCAAGGCTTCTCAAAGTTAGGCTTGACAAGTAGCTCAAAAGTATAGAGTTGATCAATGTTTTCAAGCAAAGAACACGCAAAAATATCGCCTATGTAGACTTTAGAAACTGATGTGACGTCAATTGCGCTACTTTTCCTTTTGCTAAGAGCAGATATATATTTTCTCAAGTCAAGGTACTGGATTCTTTTGACCTCCCAATCAATTCCATCTGTCAAGCACAGGCTGTATTTTGCCTTTAGTCTTGCCAGTTCATCAGCAGCATATTCCGTATCTAATTGAACCACTTGATCTTTGAAGGCACCTGTGTAGTACTTATAGATACCTATTGAAAGATTTCGAAGCAAGTTGTACACGTTGGTCTTAAGCAGATTTAGTTGAATCTGCTCCATGCGATTGTCTTTAACTTGGATGAATACGACTCTTTTTACACCTTTTTCAATACAATGGACGATTGAGTTAAGATACTGATCCGGTCTGTCGGTGGTCACAAAGATATACAGCTCTCTCAATCTTGATAACCTCCATAAGTGATTACACGCCCCTTGCCCGAAACTTTTGCTTTTCTTAGGCAGATTAAAGCTTCAACCGATGTTCTTCCAACACCAAATGACATTGTTTTTCCAGTTTTCTCTAGAAAGTATTTCGAATAAGAAGCCAGAAGATCTTCGACTTTAAAGTTGCCCGAAACAATAAAACATATATCATCACCAGCAACATATACTAATACAGCCTTGATTTCTCTCTTAGCTAAGGCCGCTATTTCTTCAAGAGCTGATTTTACGTGAAATGAAAATTTACTGGCTTCTTCGAGATTTCCTGAGAGCAAGTGAAGATCAATAACATCGCCTATGTTATCGCCATCACCAATGCAAATTAGCGTCTTATTAGGCATCCTCCCTTCCCGCCTCCAAAGTAAGCTTCAGATACCAACCTAATCCTCAACTGAATGGCCATCCAAAATTTGGAGGCTAATAGGTAGGCTGCAAGAACTGTCCTCACCAAAATTCAGAACTATAACAGTCAGCTTACCAATTCTTGGGCCGACCTCGGGTTCGGCAGCTTCAGCGTGATCAGCGCCGCCAGCAGCACAAACACCGCCGAGGTCCACAGACATCCCACCAGGCCAGACATCTGAAAGATCAGCCCAGAGAGCACCGTCCCCACTAAGCGCCCGCCCGAGTTAGCCATGTAGTAGAACCCGACGTTGAGCGCCACCTGGTCGTCCTCGGTGTAGGCCAACACTAGGTACGAATGCACCGCCGAGTTGAAGGCAAACACCACGCCAAACACCATCAGGCCCAACACGATCGTTTGTCCGGGGGGACGACCCAGCTGTAGCGCGATCGCGATCGCGGCCGGAATCGCCGTCAGCAGCCCCGTCCAAAACCGAATCGTGCTCGCCTGGGGCGGGCGACCGGACCCAAACCGGCGCAGTAAGGTGGGGGCCAAAGACTGCACCAGACCATAGCCGATCACCCAGATGGCCAGGAAGCCCCCCACCTGCTCAAACGACCAGTTCAAGACGCTGTAGAGAAACACAGGCAGAGCCACCACAAACCAGACATCCCGAGCCCCAAATAAAAAGAACCGAGCCGCCGAGAGAATGTTGATTTCCCGCGTCTTAGAAAACAGCTGGCGAAATTTCACCTTGGCTTTTACCTTGCCCATGCCCGACGGCAGCCAGAGCCCCGAGACCAAGACCACCATGAGGCCCGCAGCCATGATCAGCAGGGCATTCACATAGCCAAATACCCCTAGCAGCAGACTGCCGAGAAAGAACCCGACCCCCTTCAGCGCATTCTTTGACCCAGTGAGAATGGCCACCCACTTAAACAGCGCAGACTGCGCGTTCTGGGGAATCACCAGGCGAATCGCACTTTTAGAACTCATTTTGGTGAGATCCTTGGCAATGCCGGAAAAGGCCTGGGCCACCATCACGTAGGGCACCGCTAAGGTCAGGGCCCAGGTCTCATTCACGGGAGTGAGCAGTAGCAGCGCCAAAATTTGCAGAGCAATGCCGCTGTAAAGCGTCAGCTTCACCCCAAACCGAGAGCCAATCCAGCCACCGAATAGATTCGTGACAATGCCAAAGATTTCGTAGAACAAAAACAGCATCGCTACTTCCAAGGGGGTATAGCCCAGGGTGTGGAAGTAGAGCAGCACCAGCATTCGCAGCGCCCCATCGGTGATGGTGAAGCCCCAGTAGGCAACGGTCACGATCGCATAGTTGCGAATGCTGACTTGAGCAATTTTGGCAGGAGAATCCATGGGCGTTAACCATCCAGGCTGGGGAACAACTGAGAGCAGCACCGCTAGGGCCGCCGTTTAGACCAGACTTTGGGCGACCTGGCGAGCGAGTTCGGCCATCCGGTTGGCGTAGCCCCACTCGTTGTCATACCAGGCCAAAACTTTCACCTGTGTCCCATCGACCACCATCGTGGACAGGGCATCAATGATGGCAGAACGGGGATCATCTTTATAGTCAATCGACACCAGAGGCCGTTCTTCATAACCCAAGATGCCAGCGAGTTCGCCCGCCGCTGCGGTCTTAAAGAGCTGGTTCACCGCATCTACCGTAGTCGGTTGTGCTACCTCGAAGACGCAGTCCGTCAGGGACGCATTCAACAGCGGCACCCGCACGGCGAGCCCATTGAGCTTGCCTTTGAGCTCGGGGTAAATCATGGCGATCGCCGTCGCTGAGCCCGTGGTGGTGGGAATCAGCGACAGGCCCGTAGCCCGTGCCCGCCGCAGGTCTTGATGCGGGGCATCGACAATCGTCTGGGTGTTGGTCTGGTCGTGAATGGTGGTGATCACCCCATGCCGGATGCCCAGCCCTTCCTGAATTACTTTCACCACGGGAGCCAGGCAGTTAGTGGTACAAGAGGCTGCCGTGAGCAGATGATGCTCATCCGGGTTGTACAGGCGATCGTTAATGCCGTAAACCACATTCAGCGCCCCTTGCTTCACCGGAGCGGCCACAATCACCTTATTTACCCCTCGTTTAAAGTACGGGTCGAGCAGCTCCGGCGTGCGAAACTGGCCGGAACATTCCAAAACCATATCGACGCCCAGCTCATCCCAGGGCACGTCACCTGGAGTTGGGTACTCACTGAAGCTGAGCGGCTGGCCGTCCACCCGGACTTCAGATTCGGTCGTCGCCTCCACCTCTGATGACCAGCGCCCATGAACCGAATCAAACTTCAGTAAATGAGCCGCCGCCGCACTGCCGCCGGTGATCTCGTTGAGGTGGACAAACTCCAGCTCCGGCCAGCCCCAGCTCGCCCTGAGTACCAGACGGCCAATTCGACCAAAGCCATTGATTGCAACTTTTGCCATAGAAATCTCTGGGTCTATTATTTACTCACAACCTCAGCGATCGCGCTTGGCCGACACCAACGGCTCAAGCGTTAACTTCCCAAGCGTGACTGCAGCCATCAGCTTTGATTGAGATTGAATCATGATCATCATCAGCTTAGTCTTCGGCGGGAGCGATCGCAGTGAGCCCTGACAGAACCGAGCAGACAGCTGGCGGAACAGTCAATCCAGGCAAAACAACCTTTTTCAAACCTAAAGGGCCACGACATTTCATCGACCGTAATGGAGTGACAATATCCTGATTATTTCAATCTGAGTTGAAATGTCAAGTCGTGCAGACGACATTCTCAGCGCCAGCTGCCAGCGACTCCCCAATAACGCCATCAATTTGGACGACTTCGAGCAGGCAAAACTGGAAGGACAACTTCAATGCCGTCATTCTTTAATGCTGTGCGAGGTCGCGATCGCTAAGTTTTTGTTATGCGCTTGACGATTGCAAGTATTTCGATAATTATCGAAACATGGAAATACGCCTCAAGTCTGAACGCTCTCTGGACAAAATTGCTGCGGCCTTTGCGGCCATGGGGCAACCTTCGCGGCTACGCATTGTGCGGCTGCTACTGTCTGCCCACCCCCAGGGGCTCCCCGCTGGCGAGATTCAAAAAGAGCTGGAAATCTCCGCCTCCACCCTGTCGCATCACCTTGATAAGCTGCGTCAGGTCGGTATCGTCGCGGCGGATAAAGACCGGCAGTGGATTTGGTACAGCGTGCAGTCCGAGACGCTGAAATCCCTGATGGATTTCTTGTTTGAAGAATGCTGCACCCGCAATCAGGTGGTGGCATTGCCCCGCGATCGCACGTCCGCCCATAGCGAGTCTCCAGACTCCGGCGACTGCGGTAATTAGACCAGTTTTTTGCTCTGTATTTTGATGTTTGCCGAACTATCGAAGGACTCACGACAATGGCCTCTAGCGTACTGACTCGATTTAACCGGAGTGTGCGGCAAGTGGATGGGGTAGCCCTCGCGATCGCCCTCACCCTGCTGGCGCTGATGGTTCTCGTTCCTGCTCAAGCGTCTGCCAGCCTGCGCTTTACCCTCAACAGTCTGTGGAAGGTTGCGCCTTTTTTGCTGCTCTCCATTGGCATTGCGGCCTACGCCACCGCCAGTGGAGCCGATAATCTGGTTGCCAAAGCCTTTCAGGGCAAGCTCGCGGTCATGATTCCCGTCGCCGCCATCTTTGGCGCTTTTTCGCCCTTTTGCTCCTGCGGGGTGATTCCGCTGATTGCGGCGCTGCTGTCGATGGGGGTGCCCGTGGCGGCGGTCATGGCCTTTTGGCTCGCGTCCCCGCTGATGGATCCGTCGATGTTTGTCCTGACCGTCGGCACCCTGGGCCTGCAATTCGCCATTTTCAAAACCGTTGCCACCGTCGGGATCGGCCTGTTGGGCGGCTTTGGCACCCTGGCGTTGATGCGCTCGGGCTGGGCGATCGCCGCCTTTGAGAATCCGCTGCGGGAGGGCGTCGGCAATGGTGGCTGTGGCGGCAGTCGCGTCCGTAATCCCAAGCCGCCCGTCTGGCAGTTTTGGCAAGAGTCTGAGCGGCAGCAAAAGTTCTGGCAAGGGGCTCGCAAAAACGCCTGGTTTTTGGGCAAATGGATGGCCCTAGCGTTTTTGCTCGAAAGCTTGATGATTGTGTATGTGCCTACGGAGTGGGTGCAGGCGATCTCGGGCGATGGCGGGCTGCTGTCAATCGGTCTCGCGGCCTTGGTCGGGGTGCCGCTGTATCTCAATGGCTATGCTGCTCTCCCCGTCGTTGAAGGTCTCATTTCTCAGGGCATGTCTTCTGGGGCCGGGATGACGTTCCTGCTCGCGGGCGGCGCGACTAGCATTCCCGCGATGATTGCGGTGTTTGCCCTCGCTCGTCGCCCCGTTTTTATTGCCTATCTGGCGTTTGCGTTTGTCGGGTCGATGGCGGCCGGGTTCGCCTACACCCTCATGCTGAGCTAGCGCTCTGGCCTCTTCGATGCTTCAGCGTAGTTCCACAGTGGCGATCGCAACGTAACTGGGGAATCGGCAGGGCGATCGTCATCCATCCATCACCCATATAGCGGACTGCGGACACCTCGCCCACCCCGATTGAGCACGTGGGTATAAATCATTGTGGTTTTCACATCCTTGTGGCCGAGCAACTCTTGAATGGTGCGGATGTCGTAGCCATTTTTCAAGAGATGCGTCGCAAAGCTATGGCGAAACGTATGGCAACCTACTCGTTTATCAATGCCCGCTAAGCGTACAGCCTGCTTGACGGCTTTTTGCAAACCACTCTCGTGCGGGTGGAACCGTACAACAGCGCCGCTTCTCGGATCGCGGCAACGAGTCGAAGCCGGAAACACAAATTGCCAGACTCATTGGCGATTCGCATTGGGATATTTTCGTGCCAATGCAAAGGGTAGAGTTACCGCTCCATAGCCTTGGTTGAGATCACGGTGGTGAATGCGTTTGACATCTTGCACATGGTTTTGCAAAGGCTGAATCAGCTTCGTGGGCAGCATCGTGATCCGACTTTTTTGCCCCTTGGTATCTCTCACCACAATTTGCTGCTGAGGAAAATCAAGGTCTTGAATGCGTAACTGCATCGCTTCTCGCAAACGCAAGCCGCCACCATAAAGCAGTTGGAGGATTAACCGATGAACGCCCGACATCTGGTGAATGACATCCCTCACTTCTTCAGCCGTCAAGACCGTGGGCAATTTACGAGAGCGTTTAACCCAAATCGCATCAATTCTCTCGTCTAAAGGCTGCTGCAATACTTGGTGATACAGAAATATCAAGGCACTGAGCGCTTGATTTTGCGTGGATGCCACCACATGCTCCTTAACCGCAAGATGTGTGAGAAATGCCTCAATTTCTGGAACGCCCATCTCGCTGGGATGACGCTTGTTGTGGGAAAAAATATAGCGACGAATCCACTGCACATAGGTTTGCTCGGTGCGATAGGAGTAGTGCTTCATGCGAATCACATCACGCACTTGCTCTAATAACTTCTTGGGTCGAGGTTCCGATTGCATCTAGGACTACCCGCAACGATGCTAAATAAACCCTAAGCAATCCAAAGCCCATCATGAAGGGCTGATTATACTGAGCTCGTCTACCTAATCACCCATATCGGGGCGTTAGGCTGACGTATTTCCACCTAAACACCCAGATCAGGTGATTAGGCTGCAAGATTTCCACCTAATCACCCCAGCAGCGGAGTTATGTGGAATGCGTCAGTCCAATAAATAGTTATGCGGAAAATAGAATGAGGTTTAATGAAAATTACCGACACTATTAAGCCAAAAAATAGAACTGATACCAATTCTCTATAAAGCTGCATAGAATAGAGCCTCAAGGATAAAGTCATAGCCGGTCAAGGAGGCGAT
>NZ_JACSWC010000199.1 GCF_016888165.1 Halomicronema sp. CCY15110
GAGTTTCGACTCCGCTCAACTCTCGATACTGGTAGGTTGAGCGAAGTCGAAACCGGATTGAACGGGTACTTTATTTAATTGCAGATCCCTTAGTACTCGATATTGCCTAAATGTCCCGAGCGCCGCATCAACTCCGACTGGGTTTTTGGGTGTCATGTCCCCCCTGAATCTAATAATGGTTCTGACGTTGTGTGTCAGTCTCAACACAAGGGGCTCAAAATACCTGTAATTTTGGGTCAGTCGTGATGTCAATCTGACGCTGTTATACCGTCTTCGCCTGTTTGTCTATGATCTATCTCTATGCTCTCTGCCCGAGTTCGACCGTGGCCGAAAACCTCCCGGAAGGCATTGGCACGGCTCCGGTAGAAGTGCTCACGGTAGGGCTATTGGGGGCAGTGATCGAGCGAGATGTCGATATTGTTCAAATTCAAGCAGACGATACGCAGTTGATGGCGGCGGTGTTGGCCCACGATCGCATTTTGGGCCATTTGTTTATCCATCACCCACTTTTGCCACTCCGGTTTGGCACCCAATTTAACGACATTGATTCTGTCATCACCTTTCTCGAAGCCCAAGGCGAGACTTATCAGCAAAAGCTCAGTCACCTGCAAGGCCGGGCGGAATATCTGGTCAAACTCATGCCGCAGCCGCTAGAGTTGCCAGAGATCGCCAGTGACCTCAAAGGGCGCGAGTACTTTTTAGCGAAAAAGCAGCGCTTGCAAGATCACACTGCCGCCATCAATCAACAAGCCGACGAGTTACAAAATTTCTTGGCCGATTTGGCCACGCAAGATATTCCAATCGTGCGCAGCGCCTCCCAGGACAATGAAGAGCGCCTGCATGTGCTGTTATCACGCGATACCAACGCCGCCCAACAGTTGGTAAATGCTTGGCAGGAACAGCTGACCACCTGGCAAGTCGTGTGCAGTGAGCCGCTACCGCCTTATCACTTTGCGGCTTAGGGACTTGCGCGCAAAAAAGATCCCCATGAACCGAGTTTCGACTCCGCTCAACTCTCGATACTGGTAGGTTGA
>NZ_JACSWC010000002.1 GCF_016888165.1 Halomicronema sp. CCY15110
GGTCAAGGGCAGCGCCGCGCCCACCACCAGGGCCGACCGCCAGCCCATGGTCAGCAGCGTCACCCCCACCACCAGCGCTGCCCCCAGCAGCAGGTTCACCAGCAGCGTGCTGATGCGCGTCTCCACGTAGCCGCTCTGGTCAAAAATCACCTCCAGGGCCATGCCGTCAGAGAGGCGATCACGAAAGTCATCCAGCACGACCTGGGCGCTGGCCCCCCACTGGTCAATGCGCTGCCCCGACTGCATCATCGCCCCCAC
>NZ_JACSWC010000020.1 GCF_016888165.1 Halomicronema sp. CCY15110
GCCAGGTTCACCCGCTCACGGGCACCGTAGCTGCCATATTCCCCGCTAAAGCCCTCCCAAATCTCAAAGTGTGAGCCAATGTCACAGGTCATCAAAAACGGCGGCAGCGACCCCAGCAGTCGGTTATAAGCGTAAGACTTAGCCTAGTTAAACGCCTTTTGCATGGTGTCGCGATAGGTCTTGGTGCCGCGCTTGCTGTGGCCCTTGCTGGTATCCTGGCTGCCCTGCTTCGCCTCAATCAGAAAGCAGCCCGCCTTGTAGAAGTCAGCAAAGCGCGTCGATTCCGCCTTGTCGCTGGTGAAAAATTTGATGTCTTTGTCAAAGCAATACGGATCGCCTGGTTCGTTACCTTTTGGCGGTGGCCCCGCGACCGCAAGCGCCGCACAGAGGTCGAGAAAAAAGTCCTGGTAATTGGCGCGTTCGTTGCCTTCAGAGCCCAGCCACTTATTCAAAAAGGCTTCGACTCGCTGGGTGTCGGCAGATTGCATAGGGCAAACGGGGAATCGCTCGGATTCCAGGCAAGGGGGCGGCTA
>NZ_JACSWC010000200.1 GCF_016888165.1 Halomicronema sp. CCY15110
TCAACTCTCGATACTGGTAGGTTGAGCGAAGTCGAAACCGGATTGAACGGGTACTTTATTTAGTTGCAGCTCCCTAAGGGGGGTGGGTGGAGACTCAGGGGGCCAACCGTGGCACTTTAACGGATAGGCTCATTAGGTTTCAGCGTAGAAACCGGGGTTCCCAACTGGCGTAGATCGACCGCAAATCCCGCCACTACCAAATAGGTCATATCCGCGATCGCGGCGACCTGTCGAGTCAAATGCCCCAAGCGATCGCGAAAGGTCCGTCCCAGCGGATAGGCCGGCACCACGCCCCAGCCCGTTTCTTCGGCCACCATAATGAGCGTGCCGGGAAAGGTCGCGATCGCGGCCAACAGTGCCTCTACCTCGGCGTCCCAGGCGGCGGTCGATTGTGCCAAACCATTCGCGACCCAGGTGCCCAGCGAATCCACCAGCCAACAATCGGCAGTAGTGGTTTGGGCCAGCACCGAGGGCAAGGCCGCTGGCACTTCCAGGGTTTGCCAAGCCGACGAACGGCGATGCCGATGAGCTTTTACACGGGCCTGCCACTCGGCATCATCAGGGTTGAGGCGCGACGTTGCCACGTACACGACCGATTGAGATTGTTGGGCTGCCAATTGCTCGGCCCATTCACTTTTGCCCGATTTGGTGGGCCCAGTGACTAAGATGCTGTGTCCCATCAGTAACTCTTGAACTTGAGCGATCGCTTAATCACCATTGCCCCGACCAGGATAAAAGCTGTACCGCTAGCGCTGCCGGACAGCGGGCAGGCCGCCACCTTAGAAAACTATGGGAAACAGCGCCATCAGCGTGACCACACCGACGATCACCATGAGGCCAGCGGGCATGAATTTGCGAGTTTTAATGAGGCGGATAATGAACGTTATGACCAGCAAGAGTGAAACCGAGATCGCCAGCCAGCCACCCCAAGCCGCCGCCTGAAGCAACCCCACCCCCGCCACGAGAAGCAAGACGCCAGTGATGATGCCGGAAATTAACGAGGGCTTGCTACCCGCTTTTTGATAGCCAATGACGCCGCCGACTATCGACAGCACGGCATAGATCAAGGTCATGACAATGGCGGGAGACATCGCAGCTGTTCTCTTTTTGGGGTCTGTCTCAGCATAATTGACGCGGCTGCAACCTTCACAAAACTTGGGGTTGTGGCTCCGCGAGGGCCGCCAACTGTCGTTGCCAAAGCCATGCGCCCCAATGAAAAGTCGTCACCGCCCAGAGCGACCCCGTGCTGAAATAAACCACCATGGCCACAATGCCGAGACACAGACAGGGATATAAATCAAAAGTGGGCGCTTTTTGCGGGGGTGATGCGGGGCAACGGCGCGATCGCCAACGGCAGTACCCCAAGAACAATCCCAAACTCACCCCTGACCAGATCAGGCCCGTCCAGAGCCGCACCGCCTCGGTGGGATGGGGCAGCAGCAGCACCCGAAACATCAACTCTTGCAGCAGCGCGGGGGCCAATAGCCCGAGTAGCGCCTGCTTAACCGAGAGGTCAGCGAGACCCTGACTGAGCAAACGGGGCATGGCGGCCAGCGGTGCGTGCGAGTCGATCAATTGCGTGAGCGCAAAGACGCCTAACCCCACTAGCACGAGGCCCCAATCACGCCAGCGGGGCCAACGCCAAGCTTCAATCACCCGCGAAAACGCCGTCGGCACCACCACGAAGTCACCCAATAGGGCCGTTGGCGCGAGGGGCACAATGGTCGGATTTGCACCGCCCACTTGATTGGTGCGCAAAAACCACAGCTCGGCCCCGTGGTTCAGCAAAATTGCCGTGACATTATCGTAGGCCACGCGAGGAATCACCGTGCGCCAGCTGAGCAGGTTGTTAATCGGGGTATTGACGTTGCGAGCGGGGCGATCGCCCGACTCAATGCCCACCAGGTTTTGAGCGCTGTCCTGCCAGTCGGGACGGGCAATGCCGAGGGGCACGAGTTCGCGCTGGACGCTTTGTCCCAAAGCGATCAAATCTTGAAATAGCGCCGTTTGTGGATCATCCGGGTGGTTTTCTAGCCAAGTGCTGATCTCTGGCTGTGCCGTTACCTGATTTTTGATCGCCTGAATCGTCTCGTATAATGCCTGACTCGAATCTTGTACGCAAGATTGGGCGGGCGTCACGATCGCCGCTCCCGTACCATCCCCCGTGCGATAACGGGCCATCATCACCCTCAGTTCGCGCTGAAAGGTGGCTAAGGGATTGAGCGCAATCTCTCCGAATTTGTAAACGTGACTCAAGGAGGGAATTTTGACCAACACATCAGAGATGGGGCGGGTGCCCAGCCAGCCCCGCTGCAAGTTGCCCGCATATTCAGCCCACAGCGTCCGCCCCGACACAATGCCCTGCGGATTGTGGGAATACACTTGGTCGTAAATGATTTGCAGCCGGGGCGTTTGGGTAAAAGGGTCGAGTATCACTTCCCCGAAGCCGTACGCGTAGTGTCCGGTCACGGTGCCGCTGACCGATCGCGGTTCCGCCTGGTCGCCGCCGATGCCGCCAAACAGGTGAATGACTAAAAAGCGATCGCCCAGCTGCCAATCAGGGAGAGCCGTCGGCCCATGGGGCTTCACAAATACCGACTGTGCCGTCCCTTTGCGTTCGGGGGTATGACGCCAGTTGCCAAAATTGATGTAGTTTAGCGCCTCACCCCGACCAGTGATTATCCGCTGCGGCGTGAGTTGAAAGAGACTCCAGGGCGCGATCGCCGTCACCCCAAACACGCCGTCACTGCGCTGCGCCCCATAGATGTACCAGCCCGCTGCCCCAGCGGGCGATCGGGCGATCCATTGTGGGGTGGACTGATGGATCCCATTTTCACCAGCGGCGACCGACGGCCAGTAAACCGTTTCCACAGTGCCGTCAAAGGCTTGCGTAGCCGGATTATAATGCCGCACCCGTTGATATTCACTCGGGCAGGGCTGCTGACTGGGGCAAGCCGCCGCCGCCGGATAAGCGTCATCCGGCCCGAGTACCTGAACCAAACTGTAAAACCGCTCGGGAATTTGCACCGGAATAGCCTGAATCTTCAACACGGCATTCGCCGCATCCAGTTCCAGGCCCTCCTCCGGCAACGCCACAATCATGTTGTCTTGGGGGCGGGTGCCCGCTAGCGATTGCAGCGGCCCCACCTGGGCCCAGCCGTTCAGCCGGGTCGGGTGAATGCGCCCCAACTCCAGGCTAGCGATCGCCGCCTCATTAAACTCAATGCCCCGGGTGACTGTATCCAGATAAGCCTGATTTTCGGGAGTGTCTTGCCACTGCAAGCGCATCCACTGCCCCACCAGCGCGGGCTCAGGACTGGTATAAACTTCCAGCCACACCCAGTCCATCGCCGCCGCTTCAGCCGCCGCTTGCGCCGGCAACACTAAACGTCCCGACCACGTTGTCACTGGTACATAATTTTCCTCGGGAAACTGCTGCGCCGGATAGCTGGCC
The DNA here is from genome assembly GCF_016888165.1 of Halomicronema sp. CCY15110. GTDB lineage: Bacteria > Cyanobacteriota > Cyanobacteriia > Phormidesmidales > Phormidesmidaceae > Halomicronema. Next base: position 3,455 of record NZ_JACSWC010000200.1, read on the forward strand.
GGTGCGTTAGGGGTGACCAGGCCGGTTTGCGAGATCGTGGGCGACAGTTGCAGCAGCCACACTAAACCGCATGACAAGAGCGCCAACGCCGCGAAGGCCCAAGCTTGGCCCCTTTTATTTTTGACATTGCGGGAAGATCTGCCAGGCATGAGTGTCTCTCTGGGGTGGCGATCGCCAGGGCCATCGTCAAGCCCAAGGTCAGCCTTATTTTAGTGAAGCTAGCGAGAAAACTATCGCCAAAATATCGAGCGGGCTAGAAAAAGAGGACTGCCCGGCAAGTGAACCCTTACCCCCTTTGACGGCGGTGGCGATCGCCGGGAAGCCGCCGCCTTAGAGTAGTCCAAAGAATAAATCGACCCTCGTCATGCCAGATGTTTCGACTCCGCTTCGCTGCGCTCAACATGACCGGCTTATGTCATTCCGACCAACGGGAGGAATCCCGGTTAGATAACTTTTTACTTGGAACACTCTTAGCAAACCGATACACCCTCATACCGTGCGCCTACACCATTGAGGACTATTCCCGCCGGGGCCGATAGTGCCCCAGCCATGACGACTACCACTGTGGAATTGGCATATTTCGGCCAGCACAAGCTAAAGTGGTACTGAGTATGGATTACTGGTTGTCAGTATTCATGTTCCGGACTCAAGCCAATGATGGGATGCCTGTAACTGCTGTCGATTGACCTCCTATGAGGCCAGCGATCGCAACTAGCACACATGGATGGCAATCCCCCATCTGTTCGTCGAATCTGTGGAGCCCACTTGAGATGGAGAGCCCAACGGCCACCCAACCAATCCGTTCCCTAGAAGATGCCTTTGAACGCTGTCAGGCCTTGAAGATGCGTCTGAGCCGACAACGCCGCTACATTTTAGAGCTGCTGTGGGAAGCCAAGGAGCACTTATCGGCTCGCGAAATCTACGATCGCCTCAATCGTCAAGGGTGTGATATCGGCCACACCTCGGTGTATCAAAACCTGGAAGCCCTCTCTGAGCAAAATATAATTGAGTGCGTAGAGCGCTCAGATGGTCGGCTGTATGGCCATATCAACGATGCCCACAGTCACGTCAATTGCCTGGATACTGAGCAAATTATCGATGTTCGGGTGGAGCTGCCACCAGAGTTGATCCGTCAGGTCGAAGCGCAGACGGGCACTAAGATCACAGAATATCGGGTTGACTTTTTTGGCACCCGGCAGACGGAAACAGAAACGATTTAAATGCCAAATACTTCTTTGGTGAAGAGAACTAGAATTGCGCCAAATACGATCGCGGCCAGTACCAAATCCATATCAATTACCCTGAAAAATCCTGCGTGTGCTTGAGCTGCGCCAAATTTGCTAGCACGCATCTACTCGCGTTTACTAACGTACAGTACCCAATCTAGCGACCTGGGTTAAGTAGGGAGCCACCTATCTTGACAGAAACCCCATCAGATGGCCCGTACCCTTGTGAGTTCGAGGATAAGCCCTAGCTGGTGACTGCGGCTTGAGTTGTCGATTGTGGCCCACGTACGATGGGGGGATTAAGGCCTGCCGCCCCTTGGGGAAGAGGGCAAAAAACAGCCTGTCGAACAGACATTAGCCGTCCCAGACTCCATTCCGCCAAGAGATCCGCCCCTGTCATCAACCGGTGATTAATCGGGCAAGAGTCCTGGCGGTGGGTTAACCACCACATAGCCCGCTGCAATGTCTACTATTGGCACAATCTCTTCGACAAAGGGAATGAGCACGGGCAGGGCCGGCTTCGATTTACGCTTTTGCGTCGCGTCAGTGTCTGGTTGAGGCGGTGCCGCCGCGAAGTCTGGGAAAAGTTCGATCGCGAGCAAATCATTCCCCGCTGCGTAAATATCGACCACCGTGCCGATCTCTTCTCCGGTGCTCTGGAGTCGAATGGTGAGGCCCACGAGGTCCGCCACATGAAACTCCCCCGGCGCGAGGGCGAGGCGATCGCCCGTCACAATCAACAGCCGTGCCTCTCGCAGGGCTTCCACTTGGTCGCGATGATTCACTCCCTGGAGCTTGATGACATAGAGTCCTTTGCCCGCCAAAACGCGACCAGAGACCAATTTCACGATTTCGGGCTCGGTGTGTCCCGGTTTTAGCAGCCAGCGATCGCCCGGCTCTAAAAAGCGCTCGGGAAAATCGGTGTCAGGATACACCCGCATCTCACCATTTAGCCCCTGGGGGGCGACGATGCGACCAATTTCGGTCCAGTTATCAGATAAAGTTTCGTTCATCGCTGTTGTTAGGAGCCCACTGCCGCTGCTGCCAGACTGGGCTGATACAGCGCCGTGACGACAGTCGCCAAATGTTGAATGGCCTGGTCAATGTCGCGATCGCCCGCCGTCAGGCTGATACGAATGCATTGACGAGTGTGTGCCCAATCGTCACGTAAACCTGGGAAGAACGGGTCACCGGGCACCACAATTACCCCGTACTGCTTTAGCTGCTGATATAGTTCGCGATCGGTCACGGGCAACTGGTCGAACCAGAGCCAAGCGAAGATGGCCCCTTCGCCCCGGTGCAAATACCACGGCACATCAGCAGGCATGTACCGATCCAGGCTGTCGGCAAGAATGGCAAATTTATTGCGGTAGTAGGGGCGAATCACCGTGTCGGACAGGTGGGCCAGAGCCCCAGAGGCGATCGCCCGCGCCGCGATCGCCTGCCCGTACCGTGATGAGTGAATGCAGAGATTGGTCTGAAACGACTGCAAGATTTGGATGATGGACTCATCACCCAGGGCAATGCCAATCCGTTCACCCGGGAGTCCCGCCTTCGACAAACTGAGGCAATGCACCATATTGTCGCGAAAAATCGGCGTCATTTCCGTAAAGTTGAGGGCGGGATACGGCGGCGCATAGGCCGAATCCACAAAGACCGGCACGTTATGGGGGGCGGCCAAATCGGCGATGCGGTGGACTTCGTCATTCGTCAACACGTTGCCCGTGGGGTTGCAAGGGCGCGAAAACAGCACAAACCCGGTGCGATCGGTGATTTCTAGCTGGCTAAAGTCAGGGCGATATTTAAAGGAATGGGCAGTGGCATCAACATCCAACGCGGGCTTGTAGGCGCGCAGCGCTTCGGGATAGAGCGAAACTCCACCGTAGCCAGTGTAATCAGGGCTTAGCGGCAGCACGATTTCCCGCAATTGCCCAGCCGCGGTGTAGCCGCCGAACGCATTGGCCGCAAAAAAGTACAGCGATTGACTCCCCGGTGTAATGAGGATATTCCGCTCCGTCAAATTGAGCCCGTAGCGCTGATTAAAATCTGCCAGCACGGCCTCGATCAGCGGTTCGTACCCCTGACTAGAGCCATAGCGACACACCACCTCGCCATATTCCGAACTGTCCAGCAGCTCAGCCGTACAGTCGCGCCACAGCTGCTCGATCTCGGGCAAAATTACTGGATTGCCTGCACTCAAATTAATGAAAGACTGGCCCTGGCCCGCTCGCAAGGTTTCAATAATGTCTTTCATGATGGCTCTCACCCCCGTCAGGTGAGACATTTGATCGCCAAATTGGGTCAGGGCAGGATTCATAGGTCAACCAATGAAGGGCAGGGATGGACACGCGATCGCGGTCACCGGGTGAGCGAGTCTTGCCAGAATAACATTCTTAATTCGCCATCAGCGCAGGAATTCGGGGGGCTGCCACAGACGAGTTATCCTTCCCCTGGCGACTGTCACCCATCAACCGCAACCACTCCGACCCGGTAGTTGCCTTGAAATCGACTAGCCTGAAGGAGATCCATCAGTTCAGCATGGAAAAGGAGATGACCCGCGTGGACACAGTAGCGTTAGGGGCGATCGCGAGCCTCGTCGCCGGACTCGGCACCGGCGTTGGGGCCTTGCCAGTGTTGTTGCCCTGGATGCCCGATACCAAGGTAGAAGGGGTGCTGTTGGGCATTGGGGGTGGCATCATGCTGGCCGCGACCTCATTTTCGCTAATTGTGCCGGGAACTGAAGCAGCGGTGGATTTGGGCTATTCCGAAGCGATCGCCGCGCTTATCATGGGCCTGGGCATTTGTCTGGGCGGCGGCCTGCTCTGGCTCGTCCACAACCGCTTCCCCCACGAGCACATTTTTAAGGGAAAGGAGGGGCCAGCGGTGGCGAATTTGAAACGCATTTGGCTGTTTGTCGCCGCGATTACCCTCCACAACTTTCCCGAAGGATTGGCCGTGGGAGTCGGGTTTGGCTCAGGCAATACAACTCAAGGCTTGACGCTCGCCCTGGGCATTGCCCTACAAAATATGCCGGAAGGGTTGGTCGTTGCCTGGTCGCTTAAGAGCCTGCATTATTCCCCCTTCTACGCCCTCGGTATTTCCACCCTGACGGGACTGGTGGAACCCGTTGGTGGCCTGGTAGGGGCAGGACTCGTCAGCATTGCCCAAGAAGCCCTGCCTTGGGGCATGGCCTTAGCAGCGGGAGCCATGCTGTTTGTGATTGTGGATGAAATTATTCCCGATATTTCCCAAAAGAGCCTAGGCCAAAGCGGCACCCTGGGGGTCATGGCAGGCTTTGTCGTGATGATGTGCCTGGATATTGCCTGGGGCTAAAGTCCTGCTCGCCGTCAATTTGCGCCTTCTTGCCCTCACCTGAGGTCTGCAAAACCAGCCCGGCACACCGCTGACACGGCAGTTCTGAGACCAGAAACCGGGAGCTTTCAGTCAATCGCCAGCACTGCAGCCGCACTCACCGCAAAGTTTGGGAAGGTCGGAGATTGCACGATATCTTCTCCCGTGAAAACGGCGGCTTCATACCCTGCTGCTGTGAGGCTGAGCACGGTGACTTGAGACTGCACCGGATCGATAATCCAATATTCAGGGATGCCGCGCCACTCATACTGATTGCGCTTTTCCAAGTAGTCGCGGCGATGATTCTCAGTGCCGGGGCTGACCACCTCGACGATTAATATCGGCGGAGCCATGTCCAGGGTAATCGCCGCCTGCCCTAGTGCCCGCATTTGTTCGGGATGTTCAGGACGCAGCACCGTCAGGTCAGGATATCGATTTTTGGGTTGCCCTGGCACGGCGATCACGACCCCTTGCAGACGAATCTGGCGCATTCCCACCAGAACTTTGAGCGCTTCATACAGTTGCATGGCACGGCACAGGTTTTCGTCCGATTCCGGGGGCATTTCAACCAGTTCTCCATTAGTCAATTCGTAATAGGCGTCGGTGCCCTCGGTGTAGTTGAGGAAGTCTTCAAAGGTTTGAAGTTGGTGGGGTGTTTGAATCATGGGAGAGGGAATTTGAGCAGTTATTCAACCGGTGTTTGGCGACTTGAGCCGCCTAAAAGCAAAATTAGTGGAATGGCCATTTGTGGTGGCAACTCAGGTCACTCGGGTGCACAGTAACCATTGTGAAATATCCTCGGAGAACGCTCGCGATCGCGTCCCTGACTTTATGTTAATCCCCGACAGTTAGCCGTTAGCCGCTCAATTACAGTGGAAACTGCCTAAATGCAAACACTCGATTTCCGTAAGATGCCCATGACTGCAACTCCCACCTGTCGGATCAAAGTAATTAACGGCAATACCTGTGAGCCGATGACGCAAAATATTGACGCGACAGCACAGGCGGCTAAGTTTTCCCACACCGAAATCATTACCGTTACCCCGAATGCCGGGCCAATTTCGATCGAGGGTTTTTACGATGAATATCTGGCGATCCCAGGCGTGTTGGAACAAATTATCTTAGACTCGGACTCAGATGCCTTCATTCTGGCCTGCTGGGGGGATCCGGGCCTTGAGGCGGCGCGGGAAATCACTACAAAACCCGTCGTGGGCATTGCCGAAGCCAGTCTTTATGTAGCGAATATGCTGGCGGCCAAGTGGAGTGTCGTGACGACGCTACACCGGGCGCGGGATATGGCCGAAAAAACCGTGCAAAAAGCAGGCATGACGGAGCGCTGTGCATCTATCCGCACCACTTCGCTATCCGTTTTAGATACGGAAAACGATCGCGCCCACACGGTCGAAGTCTTGGCGGCAGCTAGCCAATTAGCCATTGCAGAAGATGGTGCGGAAGCGATTTGTCTCGGCTGTGCAGGCATGAGCGGACTTGAAAAGCAGTTGGAAGAACGGCTCGGAGTGCCCGTCATTGACTCCGTCGCCGCCGCTGTCAAAATGGCGGAATCGCTGGTCAGTTTAGGCAAACTCACCAGCAAGCAACTGACCTATCGCCAACCTGAGAAGAAAACGATTCGGGGCTATGGCGATCACTTTCAAGTCAAAAATTTCGCCTAAGCGGATGGTGTGACCAGGAGGGTGGATGTAGCGCCGGATATCCCAGTGCTTGATCTTGACATTGAGATAATGTACGCCAACCCCAGCTATGGGGCCGAGTAACCGCTGATCGAGCAGTCCCTGTCTTGTTGCCCAATCTGTTTGTCTCGACGCCCCGATGGTTTAGAAGCCGAGCCAGGTCAGAAAATCCTGCCGAGTAATCAGCTCTAGCAGCAGCAACGCCACAAAGCCGATCATGGCAAAGCGACCGTTGATGCGCTCGGCGTAGGCATTCCAGCCAAAGCTGGGGAGGCTTTCTGCGGTTTCGGTGGCCGAGTCAGGTGTTTCGGGAGTTGTCGTTGAGGGGGCCTGGGGGTCAGCAGTCATGATGATCCGTGATGAGCGATGGACGTTAATTTCCCTAGCTACCTTAGCCCAAGAGGGCGTTCTGTGGAAGCGATGCCGGGCCTGATGACAGTGAATCGGTGGACAACGAGGTTTCGGCGTCGGGCTGAATCTGGGGCAGGTGGGGCGCGATCGCCCCGGCATCAATGCCGGCTTTATGTGCCGCCATCACCCCGATCGCTTCCAGATAGGAGCGAACTCGCAGGGCGCGGACGCCGACTTTTTCTGGGGTGATGGCTAGGGTCGTGGTGTTTTCTTCGACCGCGATGAGCTGGGCGGTGGTGCCACTCAAACTCAGCAGACCACTACCCCCAAAGGCCGTCGCCGGAGCAATGACCGCATCCACTTGGTCACGACTGAGGACATCCGGCTGACGATCTCCTGACGTGACAAACTGCGGTGCCCGGCTCAGTCCCGCCAACACGCAGGGTAAAAAAGTGTGGCCTAGCTCCTCAGCGGCGGATTTTGGCGACAGAGTGGGGTCTAGCGACAGCGGGCTTAAGGCGGGTGCATGGGCACAGGGAATTTGCAAATGCCGCACCAGCAAATGGCTAATGACGGCTTCGGCTCCGGCTAACGGATCAACCCCCTGGCCCTGACGGTAGTGATGTAACGCGATCGCATCTTCTTCTTCGGGAAAGCGCACCACCACCGCGATCGCCTCTGCCCCCAGCTGCACCAACCGCTCGGCGGCCCGCAACAAGGTACCAGAATTAGCAATGGTGCCCCACGTCGCACCAGACTCAGCGGTTTGCAGCGTCACCCCCACGGGGGCATCCGTCACCACATAGTCCGTCATTGCCAGCCCCAAGGTGGCCCGGGCCGCGTCGGCGGCTTGCAAATGTCGCCAGCGCAAGGACTCCTCAATCCCGGCATCCAACAGCAGTCCAACGCGGTTGCGATGCACCGGACGCAACCCCCACTGTCCTGCCGCAAACTGATCGAGACCGTAACCCTCGACATACAGCACATTGGGCAAAGGCCAATAGAGCTGAGCCCCGTTCAAGACATTGGGGTGGGTAATGACGGTATCGGCCACCTGAGCGATCGCGCGCACCACGGGCAACGCGTCCCCGGCATAGCCGCCAATGGCTGCCCCCACCCCCGTCGGCACAATCATTACTGCCGTGTAAGGTCGTTGCAACATGGGGCGATTCAACCGTTACTTTTCGGTGACGACGGCTTCGACTTTCACCGTTTTGGTCGTGTCATCCACGTCTGCGATCGCCCACCGCAGCGGTTCGCCTCGCTTTTGCAATTCCGCCTCCACTTTCTGAGGCAACTCTGCCGGATTTTCAGTCAAATCGATTTCGGCGGCGATGAAGTGAGTGGTCATGACGATGCTCCAAACTTGAGTATTTCAACGACTCAGCGGCGATCGCTGAGCCTGGCTAAACGTGACCCGTTAACCAAAACCAGTTGAAAATTTTAGGAAGGCTGACCAAACTGCTTTTGGTAAACCACGTCCTCTTTTTCCGTTTCCAGCTTAATATCCGACCGAGGCAAGGCCACACACAGCAAAGCATAGCCCTCCGCCTGCAAATCTGGCCCGACTCCCATGCCCTCGGTCTGATCCACCGAGCCCTCGATAATCAATGCCGCACAAGTGGTGCAAACCCCGGCACCACAAGAAAACGGCAGATCCAATCCGGCTTCGTTGGCCGCCGTCAGAATCGGCTTATCTTCCGGTACCTGAATGCTGGTGACGTTGCCCTGGTGCTTAATCTCAACAGTATACGTATTGGCCATGAACGCTTATTTAACAGTGATCTCACAAGTGTAAACGACAGGTGTCGGCTGACCAGGTGATTTTGGTTGAGGTGAGCCACACCGGAATGCGCGATCGCGGGTGAGCGATCGCGGCGGCATTACCCGTTTGCGTCAGCCGCCGGAAAAATCTCATCAAACTCGGCGATCAAGTCATCCATCTCTTCCAGCGCCTGATTCACATCAATGCGCAGCATCCCAATGTCAGGTTGGTCTAAAAGCTTGACCAGAGCTTCTCGCTTGCTGCGAATCAGCTCTACCCGGTCGCGAATTGCTTGCTTTTCCATCTTGTTTCGCCACTCTGCAGTTAACTTCTAATAAGATAGGCAACTTTGGTGCCGGAATAAAGCTAACTTCCCAGATTTCCCAGTGGATGAAGGGTACCGACTGGCCTGAAATAGCTGACTTGCGCCCACCTAGAAGCCCCGTAGTGCCAAGGTTGAAGGGCATGGCAGCAATCGCCATGTCGCCCAGTGTCGCCTTCATTTGAACTTCCAGCGTTTAGTCGCTCAGTCCAAATGGCGGCGTCCTCAATCCTCATGTCCTTAAGGACGCAGGCTCAGCAGTTCTTGCATGGAAGCGAGCAACTTAATCTCAGCCGAACGAATTTGCTCAGTTTCGTCAATCTCAAATGTCCAGGCCACGTTGACCTTGAAGACGAGGGCTTTCACTCGGCCCTTGACTAAAATTCGGCGACTACTAGCATCCGTCTGCGTAACCTCCAGCATTTCTGGATAGGCCTGCATCCCTTCAGCTTCAGCTTTGAGGTACTGAGCGATCGCAGCAGTGCCCACGATCGCTGACTCAAACGGCGGATGTAACGCTCCATCGATGGCAAACAGCGCTGCCGTCGCATCAAAATCGCCAGCATTGAAACTAGAAAAGTAATGCTCAACAATCGTCTCAGCCGGTAGATCGTCGGCCTGCAGTGAACTGGGGTAGGGTTTGGTGGAAGCCATAAAAAGTCGCGACAAGTTTACGAATGCGTGAAATACCAGTGCCTGACTTAGCGACGCACTAAGAGGCAGTGCCGCATAAACCAGGCACTGGCAAGGACGGCTTAAGCCAAGGGATCGACTCCCATGGCAACGACGGTCTGACGCATCACAGTAATCTGCTGACCAAACTCCAGGCGGGTGATATCGCCGAAGACCTGGAGGGCAACATCCGATAGCTTGTAGTACGCAGGTACCGGAATCACGACACCCTCGTCCATGAGAACCGCAAGCTGGTACCAGAATGCCAGTTTGGTGTTGTTGGTTAAAACCCCATAAGCGCGGGTCTCAGGAGTGCTATTGTTTTCGACCAAGTCACGCATGAATTGCAACTGAAGGGGATGAGGCATGGCTTGCACTTGCTCCAGCAGACCAGCGGCAAACTGCAACCGTGCCGCCCCCGGAGCCGCAGGCGTAATCGAGCGCCCCATGTTTTTGTAAAGCGTCCAGAGCAGACCCAGTTGATCGTCCGTTGTCAGCCGCTGGATCGCATTAACCGTGGCCTCAACAGGATTAATTGAAGTGGTTTGGCTGTTTAGAGTTGTCACCGTAGAGTAGGCCACAAAGACCTCCTTGTGTAAATTATTTGTCCTGCTACATAAAGAAATGTAACAAATAAAAACATTTTCGACATCCCAGTTCCATAGAAAAGCGTTATGTGCATTCAAGAGGATTTTAATGCTGGCGATCAACTAAGGTGATCCACGGCAATCCCCAGCAACTCGAACTTTGGGTAGTGCGGGTTGCCGAAATTCAGGCGATTTTGCTGCGGGGATTTTGTTTTTACCTTGAAGAAAGAATTCCATGCAGAAAAGGATTCCATGCAGACACGACAGGATTAACCATGCCAGCTACGATTCCTACGCTACTAACGCTCGCGATTTTTGCCTGGTCGATATTTATCGTGTTGGGGCAGTTGGGCGGCTAGTTGCGATCGCCCTCTCTACTCAAGCAATGGGCTGAAAATTTCATCCCGCGATCGCTCCAGCCCCGTTGCGGTTTGGCCTAAATCATTACGGCATCGAGCGATCGCCTCAGCGATCTGGGCATCTCGGCCCCGCGCCCAAACCGCACCACCAGATCAGGCCGACCAGAGCTCAGTCCTAACGCCCTGGCAAAGGCAAGTCGCAAACTCGCCTCCTCGACGGGCTGGTTGATAAAGGCATTGCGAATCCCCAGAGCCGTCGCCTGCAGAGCAAACCGTTCGTAACAGCGTCCCGCCTCTATCCAATGAGCCTGGTCATCCACAGCAGAGACAAAGACGGCAATACCGGCGGAACTGCGGACATAGCGGGCGATTTTTTCGTTCTCCGGCTTTGCCCGAAACAAGACTTTGGACAACAGCGTCCCCAGCCAGCGGGGGATCGGCGGATTGCCCGTTGCCCGCCCCGAAAGACCATCCCCGGTGCGGGTCGCCTCTTGATCATTAAAGCGAATCCACGATTGCAGCTCCTGCATAAAAGCTGGGTTGTTGAACTGCGCGGTGTTGCCCTGCACGACATAGCCCAGAACGGTTTCTATAGCGGTGGGGGACGTCAGCATCAGGACTCGTACGCCGTCGCCCGTCCCGGCCATTTCTAACTGGTGTAGCTCATCGGGAGTGAGGGGGTAGCCATCGTACTCGGCACGGGTGCATTGACGGTGCGGGATGGCCTCGAATAGAGGCGTGACGCGCTTCTCTGCCGGTTGAAGCTGGATGCGCACAGCGCCGTCGCCAGCGGGATCAAAGCGACACTGGGCCGATAGCCCCTGAGCCAGGGCTGCCTGGATCAGGTTCTCAGCAGCGCAGCCCAAGGAGACATAGAGATGATGGTCATCGGGATCGACTACGGGGCAGCGCCGCGATCTGTCCGGCAGGATGATGATGACTTGATCCTCATTCCGAAACTTCCAGCACTGGGTATTGTGGCTGGAGGGGGCGAGGGTCGCGTAGTAAACGAGTTCTCTGAATTGCTCAGGGTTGAGAGAGTTCATAGGGGGCTCCTCTGGGTTGTTAGGCTACTAAGTACACATAAGTTATCCGTCATGACTGGCCCGTGATTCAGCCCCCTAAATCCCCCAAATTTGGGTATT
>NZ_JACSWC010000201.1 GCF_016888165.1 Halomicronema sp. CCY15110
CTCAACCTACCAGTATCGAGAGTTGAGCGGAGTCGAAACTCGGTTCATGGGGATCTTTTTTGCGCGCAAGTCCCTAAAGTCAGATTGCTGAGCCCAGGCCGATGCCAACGTAACGTCCAGCCCTCTGCCCCCTCAGGCGTGCATCAAGCTTTACCGACCATCCATACTCACTCAGGTCAGACCGCGAGACAAAATGTCGTGAAACCACTGCTCGTAGCTCTGGGCCAAGGCGGCGAGCGAATATTCGGCTTCGGCCTGTTGGCGACAGGCGCGACGATCCAGTTGATCAATCTGGGCGATCGCCTCGACTAATCCCGCCACGCTATCGGGTTCTACCAGCCAGCCAGTTTGGCCCTGGCGAACGATTTCGGTGGGGCCGCCGCGACGATAGGCAATCACCGGCACCCCGCAGGCCAGGGCTTCGATCGCCACATTGCCAAATGCCTCAACCCATTTAGGGGTCATCAAGAGGGCACGACAGTCACGAATCTCGGCCTGCAAGCCGCGCGTATCCAAAAAGCCCAGATACTGAATCGGGGCCTCAGGATAGGTCGTCTGCAAATGCTCCCAATACCCCCGGTCTTCTAACTTGCCGAGAATCTTGAGAGGAATTTGGGTCGCTTGCGCGGCGGCGATCGCGTCTTCGAGCCCCTTCTCTGGGGAAATGCGCCCCATCCAGCCGAGGGCTGGCCCCGGTACCGCACAAAAGTCGTAAAGCGCCAAATCGACCGCACTGCCAATGGGCCGATACGTCTCAGCCTGGGGCAAGGTCGCCGCTTGCGCCTGGGTACACACCCCCACCGTGCCGGGAAACTGCGTGGTCACTTGCGCAATCACGGCATCCATCGCGTCGGTCAACGAGCCCATGCTGACGTAGTGCGCGATCGGGATTTGCAAGAACGGGGTGAGATAAAACGGCAGCCAGTCATAGCAAAAATGCAACAGCACATCGTAATCCGCCTGCACCTGCTGGGCATACGCCATCATGGCCGATATTACCGATGACTGGGGCATCACAATCGGCGTCTCGCGATCGCTCGTGTGCGCTGTCGGCTGTAGCTGACCGTCGATTTGCACCAGGCGATCGCAATTCTCCAGTAGCGATCGGGCCGGAGCCACGACTGTTACTCGATGACCGCGTTGCTGCAACCCTTGCACCGCATTTTTCACAAATAGTTCCACCCCACCACCGAGGCCGCTCCCCAGAGGCGCAACCGCCGTAGAAACCAGCAAAATTCGATACTTCGGAGCAGCGTCCATAACACCCAGGCAATTGCAACTCAGTTAGCCTCATGATGGTAGCGAATTGCCACCATCATCCAACTGTTACCGCGGATGTCTGCGACCAACTAACCGACGCGATTCATGAGTTCTTCAGGCAGTGACTTCGCAGGGCCAAATCCGGAAAACACCAGCCTTCCAGAGTTATGACGATGAGTGCCCATCATCCGTCAATCGCCTTTGCGGCTGATCGCTTTCCCCCAAAAAACCCGCCGCCTTGGAGGAACTCGGCTTCATTTTATTTAACTGATCAAGGGCCCAATCAGCCGTTTGTTTCACATCCGGGTCTTCATCCAGGGCGGCATGGCCCAACATCTTGCCCGATTGCTTGAATGAATCAAAGATCTTGGTGAGGTCACGAATCGCATTTTTGCGAACTTCAGCATCCTCACTTTGCAAAGCAATCATGACAGCCTGGTTCATGGGCTTCAATGTCTGGCTCGTGATCTCCGCTAGCGCCGCGAGAATCAAACTCTGTTCCCGCGAATCGACCTGAGTCAGCAGACTCACCAAAGGCTGCATCGCGGCCGAGTTGCCCCGCTGCCCTAGTTCCCAAATCGCTCGTCGCCGCAATTCGGGATCCGGCTGCTCCAAATCTTGAATCAGCTCGTCAATGATATTGACCTTCGTCACTCGGGATTCCGTCACGTTATCCAGCGGCGATGGGCTCGGCGGCGGCACGTTCTGAGTCGCCGATGCGGGACTTTGCGGGCTGGCAGGACTGTGCCCCGCTGGGGCCTCCGGTTGAGTAGGCATGGACTGACTCGGGGACGGCGGTTGTGCAGTCGGGTCAGCGGTCTTGGGGGCATCATTCGGGGCGGCGCGCTGCCCTTGTCGCTTGCCCAACCAGAGGGCCACTCCGCCCGCCAGGCCACCCACTACCAAAATGACGGCTCCGGCAACGAGCAACAGCGGGAAGCCGCTGCCCTCAGCAGGCGTAGTTGCCTCGGCGGGATCAGTCGTTCCACCTTCAGGGGTGCCGGTAGCGTCTTCGGTCTCTGCCGCAGGGGCATCAGTGGGCGCAGGCTCAGACTCAAGCGCCTCACCACTTTCAGAGACAGGAGGGAGATCCAGAGTGGGCGAGGCTGCTGGGGCATTGGGAGCAGCAGCGTCTGCCGCAGCAGCGGCTTGTGCTCCGCTAGGATCCGCGAGTCGTTCTTGAGTCAGGGGATCTAAGATGCCGGTACCCACCAATCCCTGATCTTGTTGAAACTGGGTCAACGCCTCTCGGGTCGCCGAGTCGAAAATACCCGTGACGGAGCCGTCGTAATAGCCCAACTCTGATAAACGGTTTTGCAAAGATTGCACCGCTGCCGAGGGCTGCTGTGCCGTGTCCTCGTTCTGGTCGTCAGTCGCCTGGCTCATCAGCGGGCCTGAACTCCATGCCTGAGTGCTGGCTCTGGCATCTTGAGCGATCGCGGCGGTCGTCAAGCCGCAGGTCGCCGCCGATGTCAGCATAATTAGTAGAACACGATTAAACATGTGTATCAGTTATCCAGCTGCTGGCCAATTCTGCACGATGCAGGGTCTTGCTCAATATTCATCACCCGATTCCGGCTTTAAGGTCGCCTTTGATCAGGGGCGTCACAATCCTGACTTTTAGAATACTTTACCGAACACTCCTGCATGATCGGGACGCTAACCTGACACAGACCACATCATCGCCTTCACAGCTTGACCTGGTTGATCAAACGGTGGTATCGAGACTCACACTAGTGCCGTCAGTTGTGAAGCCCTGCTGTGTAGTTGCGTGACCAGTCTGCCCCCTTGAGTCCATACCAGGATACCCGACTCAATTGTAAACAGCTTCTTCACGATGAATCGATTATGGGCACTGGTTAACTGAAGGACAGTGTGTCAGTAAACGTGACAGGCTAGAGAAACGATCAAGGCAATGCTTCTGGTGGCGGGGCAGCGGAGAAGAGCCACAAACTCATTGCCACGTTAACCGCGATTCTTTTTGGGGGACTGCAAACGCAGCCGTTACGACTTGGCAGGTTGAGCAACAGAATGGACGTTTCAGCCGATGAAACCAACATGGAGTGCCCCCCGTTGATTAGTCCGCCGTCGCCTCTTCGTCTGCTGCGGTAGGCTCAGCGATCGGCTCTGCCGCCGGGAGCAATGGTTCGGAGGGACTGGTCTCGGCTGGTTCATCGTTGGCTGGGATAGCGGTTCCCTCTCCAGCTTCAGTGAGGGTGGGGTCTGGGGTCTCTACATCGTTTTCCGTTGCGGAGGTGTCTTCATCATTTGAGGAGACGGTTTCGCTCTCTGAAGCCTCGGCCTGAGGTGCGGCTGGTGTTGCCTCTACTGTTTCTGCGTTTTCTGCTGCGTTGTCGGCAGCATCAGAGTTAGAGTTTGGGGCGGCGGTGGCGGCCGATGCGGGCGGCTGGGTGGGTGAGGTTGTTGCTGTAGGTGTGTCTGCATTAACGGTGGCCGATTCGCGATCGCCCTGCTGTTGGGCGGCGCGATGGCGCTGCGATCCCTCAATCACAAAGGGAATTTCGACGGACACTGAGCCCCCCTGGCCACCGGTGGCAAACTGCCAGCTTTGCAGTGCGGCGAGGGCGGCTTGATCTAACTCGGCATGACCGCTGGACTGTTCTAGGGTGACGCCGATGACGTGGCCATTGGCGCTAAATTGCACGTTCACCACGGGCTGACCTTCGCTTCCGGCGTCTAGGGCCGCTGACGGGTAGGCCGGGCGAGGACAGTGGCGGCAACTCACGGTGCGATCGCCTGCATTGGCGGGCTTGCTGCCGGTATCTGAACTGTCGGTCGCTGGAGCATCCCCCGGCCCCGCCTGATCGGGGCCGATATTGCGAGCCACCGGAGTTGACGGATGGCCCGTCGGCGCGGTGGCGCTGCTGGAGGCCGCTGCCCCGGACGGTTCCCGGTGCTCCGACAGGCGGCTCAATGCGTCTGTCAGCTTACCGTTAGCCGCCTCTAGGGCTGCGCCGTTGCCGCTCATGGCATCTTCAGAAGCAGCTGGCGAGGGGGCGGCGTTGGGGTGGGGGGCATCGTCGGCCATGGGCAACGTGTCAGCGATCGCTTCTAAATCCGGCAATGGTTCAGCTACTTCGGCATCCGGGGAGGAATCTTCGAGGGGCTCCGGCAGGGACGTGTCCTCGGCGCTTTCGCGGGCGGCGGCGGCGGCGGGCGGCGCGATCGCCGCTGATTCCGGTTCCGGGGGAGCGACAGTCAGCTCGCTCGCATTGGGAAGGGCCGCATCACTGCGATCCGAGGCAGGATTTCCCGGTGCGAGGGCAACGGCTGGGGTGGCTGAGGTAGCCCTCGGAGGAGTGGCCGGTGACGGCGCAGTTGCACTAGCCGGACTGGCGGCAGGGGTCGGAAGGGCTGTTTCCGCGATCGCGGCGGGACTGGGCAATACCGTCACCTGAATGCGATCTTCAGGGGCGAGTTGCGCGGCATCCGACGGCGACCACCGCAGTCCGGCCAAGCCACCCACATGCAGACCCACAGCGCCGACCACCCCCCACAGCACCCAGCGCTGGGTCCGAGCTTGCTGGCGATCGCGATAGTCAACACAGTCTCTAGAAAGTGACATTTCTCAAGCCCTAATGAAGTCAAGTCTCATTAATGTTGCTTTTAATTCTCATTTGAGACTAGGCTGATCTCCTGCAAAGATCAAGTTTTTGCTGAATTCAAAGATTTTCAGACGATCCCAATCCAGAATCAATCTTGAGTAGTTTCAATATTTTTACTTGACATCAACTCTCAATAAGCTTACTGTCTCCTTTAAGGTTTTCTACCGATTCTGTCGGACTCGGTAGCGTTGCCATCATTTTGCTCACGCCCTCTGGCAGGGCGATATTCCTATGTCTATTGCTCAAGTCTTAGCGGCTGGGGGCATCGTAATGGTGCCGCTGCTGCTGTTTTCTGTCGTCGCGATCGCCCTCTCGGTAGAGCGAGTGGTCTTTTGGGTTCGCATTCACCGGCGTCAACGGGCGATCGTCAAAGGGTTGCTCCAGACCTACCGCTCGAACCCAACTGCCGCTGATGAACAGTTGCGTCAGCATCTGGATTTGCCCATTGCGCGGATTTTTTTAGAAGCGCTAGAGCTGGACGGGGCCTCTCCGAGTCAGTTCCGCCTGGCCCTGGAAGGCGCGACCCAGGCGGAACTGCCCTTGCTGAAGCGGTTTAACACCGTGTTTCAAACCATCATTGCGGTAGCGCCGCTGTTGGGCTTGCTCGGCACCATTTTGGGGCTGATTCGGTCCTTCGCCTCCATCCAACTTGGCGAGGTGGGCGCGAATGCAACCGCCGTCACCGGCGGCATTAGTGAAGCGCTGGTTTCCACAGCGGCGGGCATGGTGGTG
The DNA here is from genome assembly GCF_016888165.1 of Halomicronema sp. CCY15110. Lineage (GTDB taxonomy): Bacteria > Cyanobacteriota > Cyanobacteriia > Phormidesmidales > Phormidesmidaceae > Halomicronema. The sequence goes on from NZ_JACSWC010000201.1 coordinate 5,619, forward strand.
GCCATTTTCACCCTGCTGGTCGCGAATTTGTTTCGGGGGTTGTACAAGCGGCAGGTGGCGCTGCTACAGGAATACGGCAGCCAACTCGAAATTTTGTACGAATGGCACTATCGCGCCACCTTAGCGCCGTCATCGACAACAGGAGAAGCCTATGCGCGTGTGGGATAACGACCCCGAAGAGGCTCTGGAAGTCAATATCTTGCCGATGATTGACGTGATTTTCGCCATCCTCGCCTTTTTCATTGTGTCCACACTGTTTTTGACGCGAGCCGAAGGGTTGCCCGTCAATTTACCCGAAGCCGACAGTGCCATCCCCCAGCGTTCGACGGATTTTACGGTGACGCTCCAAGCTGACGGCACGTTGGCCCTCGATCGCACCCCCATCACCCTGGCGGCTCTACCTACCGTCTTGCAGGCCCAACTCGCCCCTGACCAACGGGCGGTGGTTACCCTACAGGCCGATGAGCAGGTGTATCACGGTCAGGTCATTGCCGTGATGGATGCCCTGCGATCGCTCGACCACGTCGAGCTGGGCATCGCCACCGAGCCGCCATCGACCCCTTAATCTGTGACCTGCTCCAACCTCTGCATGAACCTGCTATGACCATCACGACTCGACCTTCTCCCCAGGCGCTAACGCGCCCCCCTTCCTCCCAGCGAGTCGCGTTAGCGGCCAGCGTGTTACTCCTGGGGCTACTGACCATCGTTTTTTTGTCGCTGACTCACGGCTCGGTGGCTTTGACCGGCGCTGAATTGCTGGCCGCCGCCTTGCGTCAGGGCAGCGACATTCACCACACCATCTTGTGGGATCTGCGCTTGCCCCGCTTGTTAGCGGCGCTGCTCGTCGGTGCGGCGTTGGGCCTCTCGGGCGCGCTGCTGCAAGGCATGTTGCGTAATGGCCTGGCGAGTCCCTTTTTATTAGGCATTTCTGCCGGGGCGGGGCTGATGGTGGTGCTGATGATCGGCCTGAATCTGGTGCAGCTTTGGGTGCCCTTGGGGGCCTGGCTGGGGGCGGTCGTCACGACGCTGCTGGTGTATTTGCTCGCCCGGACGGGCACGACCCTTTCCATTGAGCGACTGATTTTGGGCGGGGTCGCTTTCAGTTCATTGTTTGGGGCCGTTCAATCGTTGCTGCTGCTCAATTCACCAGATGGGCAATTTCAGGCGGCGCTGAACTGGCTCATCGGCAGCCTCAATGGTCGCGGCTGGGCCGAGGTGACCCTGGTAGGGCCGGGACTTGTGGTGGCGGCGATCGCAGGCTGCTTACTCGCTCGTCAAGTCAATGTGCTGTGTTTGGGGGATGACCTGGCCACGGGGCTGGGCACCTCGCTACTGAGATCGCGCTGTTTGATTGGCGGCGTCGCCACTTTGTTAGCCGCCGGGGCCGTCAGTATGGCGGGCTTAGTTGGGTTTGTCGGCCTGATTGTGCCCCACGGAGTGCGTTTGCTGGTGGGCACCGATTATCGACTGGTGTTGCCGTTTTCCACGCTGGGGGGAGCCCTGGTGCTGGCGGGGGCCGATTTGTTAGCACGCACTGGCCCGGTCGAGCTGCCCGTCGGAGCCGTTACGGCATTGCTGGGAGCCCCGGTCTTTATTGCTTTGCTCTATCGTCGTCGCTTCGGAGGTCGCTAATCATGCCGTTAGAAGTGCGCAATTTAGCGGGCGGCTATGGCGATCGCCCCATTGTGGAAGCGGTCAACTTAGCTCTGGCCCAGGGGGAATGGCTGAGCCTATTGGGGGCCAACGGCTCCGGCAAATCGACGCTGCTGCGGGTGATGAGTCGCATCCTGCGGCCCCAGGCGGGGGTGGTTCTACTGGATGGTCGAGACATTCACCAACTGGCACCAGCGGCAACGGCGCGCAAGTTAGCCCTGTTGCCCCAACAGCAAATTGTGCCGGAGGGGTTGACGGTGCATCAATTGGTGAGCCTGGGGCGATCGCCCCACCAGCCCTGGTGGCAGTGGGAGCTGGATGCCGCTGGTCAGGCGCAGGTGGCCGACGCCCTGCACTGGACCGAACTGGAGCCCTACCGCGATCGCCCCGTGGCGGCGCTCTCTGGCGGCGAACGGCAGCGGGCTTTTCTGGCCTTGGCCCTGGCCCAAGCCCCGAAGGTGCTGCTGCTGGATGAACCCACCACCTTTCTGGATTTGCACTATCAGCTCCAGCTGTTGGAGTTGCTGAAGCGGCTCAATCAGCAACAAGGGCTATCGATCATCACGGTGCTGCACGACATCAACCTGGCCGCTCGGTACAGCGATCGCCTGGCCCTGCTGCGGCAAGGTCACCTCTGGAATGTGGGGCCACCCGCTGCCATGCTGACCCCCGACCATTTACGCGCAGTGTTCGACATTGAGGTGGCGCTGATGCAAACGCCTGTCGGCTTACAGATTTGTCCTCTCGCCACCGCCATGCCGGCCCCAGAGTCAGCCCCCTTACAGCCCACGCTGATGTAAGGCGAGTGGCGGGACTGGCTGGCCCCGCGTCGTTTCAGTCTTCTTTCCTCACACACCTGTTCTCTACGCCTACGGTATGAAGCCCCATGAATCCTATGAATTCGTCGTCTTGTTTATTGAGAATTTTTCTTGTTAGTGCCGCTGTTTCTGGCACTCTTGTCGGGGAGTTCAGGCGATCCGCGATCGCGGCCACCCTCCCCTTGGCATCCGCGAGTGACCTGGCAAAAGAGACGGAGACCAGCAGCATAAAATCTTCCCAGCGATCGGACGTGCCATCCTTGGCCCAATCGGTAGCGTCGATAGCTGATTTTGTAGCAACAGCTGTCAACAAGAATGAGTCGCATTTGTCCGTTGATGCAACGATCTTGACCGCTCAGTTAGGGGCGCGATCGCCCGAGGCTGTCCCCGCGATCGCCCCCCAAGCTGTAGACCGCCTGCCCGCGTCAGCGCCGCCCCCCTTTGCCACCGAGGCCAGAGCGCTAACCGAGTCGCCTGAAGCGACGAGGGCGGCATCAGTCATCGCCCAAGCCAGCGAAGATACCGAAGACACCGAAGAGACTGAATCAGAGCCGTTGGAATTTGTCGGCGGCGACACCATTCGCCTGACCGTCACCGGCACCCGTACCCCGATTCGTATTAACGAACTGCCCGCCACCGTCACCGTCTTTGAACTGGAGGATCTGGAGTTTTACCAGTTCCAAAATCTGCGCGATTTGCTGCGCTACGAGCCCGGTGTGTCCGTCCGCGACAACCCGCAATATGGGTTGCAGGATGTCAACATTCGCGGTCTGGAAGGCAACCGCATCCTGTTCCAATTGGACGGCATTCGTCTGCCTGAGCGATTTGAGTTTGGGCCGTTTAACCTTGGCCGAGGCGAGTTTGTGGACTTTGCGACGGTGCAGGCGATCGAGGTTCTGCGCGGTCCCGCCTCGACCCTGTATGGCAGCGATGCGTTAGGGGGGGTCGTCTCCTATCGCTCCCTGGAACCCAGCGATTTGCTGGGCAAAGACGATGACTTTGCCGCTGATCTGTCCACCACGTTCCTGAGTGAAACGGGCGGCTTTGACAATGTGGGTCGCCTGGCTTTTCGGAAAGATGATGACGAACTCGTGCTGGTGGTCAGTCGGCGGGATGGTCGCGAAGCCGATTCGTTTGCCGATCGCGAATTCGTGGACTCCCTGGATGCCGAAAGCACCACTTTTTACGGCAATTTTGTCGGTCAGCTCAGCCCGGTGAGCCGGGTCAGCTTCATTGCCGAAGATCTCAGTCGGTTTACGCGCCGCAACGAGGCCGAGGGCAATCTGACCCTCAACCTGGCGGAAGAGGAAGACATTCTCATCGATCGCTCTCGCCTCAGCCTGACTTATGAGTACGACGACCCCGACAGTCCCTCCTGGGTGAATTACGCGCGGGGACAAGTCTTTTACCAAGCTGCCAACACCCGCGAAATTCTGCGCGAAACGCGGGCGTCGGGGTCGGCTTTTCGCGGCCAGTCCGTGTTTCGCGAAACCGAGAATGACTTTATTGCCGACAGCTACGGCGGTGATGTGCAATTCCGCAGTGACTTCACCACCGGCACAGCCCGCCACCGCCTCACCTATGGCCTGGATATCTCCAGCACATTCAACTCGCGGCCCCGCGATCGCACCGAAACCAACCTGACTACGGGCGAGTCCACCAACGTGATTCCGCCGGATGTGTTTCCGGTCAAAGACTTTCCCGATGGCGATACCCTGCGGGTGGGGGCCTACCTGCAAGATGAAATCGCGATCGGGCCGTTCGACATCATCGCCGGACTGCGGTTTGACTACTACGACTTGCAGACCGACCCCGACCCAGATTTCAGTCGCAATGGGGCCGAGTCAGTGGATTTGGATGCCGCTGCCCTCTCCCCACGCCTGGCGGTGCGCTATCAAGCTAGCCCCGAAATCTCCCTCTATGGTCAATATGCTCGCGGCTTTCGCGCCCCGCTCTACAGCGAAATCAACAGTGGCTTCACCAACCTGACGGGCAGCTTCTTCAAATACGAAACCCTGTCGAATCCCGACCTGGAGCCAGAAACCAGCAACAGCTTTGAAATCGGCGTGCGCGGCGATTATCCCCGCTTTAACTTTGGCGTCACGGGGTTTTACAACACCTATGACAATTTCATCGAAACCTTTGTCGCAGCGGGGGAGCGCTGTTTGGTGCCCGCCGATCCCTGTCCGTTTCTGCCGCCGAGGCTGGGGGGCACGCAAACGGTGACGCAGTTCCAAACGCAAAATGTGGCCGAGGCCAGCATCTGGGGCATCGAGCTCAGCGGAGAATATCGCTTTAGTCCGGACGAGTCTGGCTTCAGCATTTTGGGCAGTTTCGCCTTTGCCCAGGGCGATAACCAAACCGATAACGAGCCGCTAGAGACCATCGACCCGATTACCGGCGTTGTCGGATTGCGCTATCGCGCCCCCAATGACCTCTGGCGGGCTGAATTGATCAGCACCATTGTGGGTCAAGCGCGGGTCTCTGAGGATGCCGATACCTTTGTGCCCGATGCTTATGCCCTGGTGGATTTGGTGGGCAGCTACAATGCCACACCCAATTTGGGCCTCAGCCTGGGCCTGTACAACCTGCTCAACACGGAATATTACGTCTATTCCGATGTGCGCAATCAACCCGACGATGCCCCTGATATTCAACGGTTCTCGCAACCGGGCACGAATGTCCGCCTTGGGGTGAGCTATCGCTTTTAGCGTGCCATGGCTCTCCCATATTCCGGGCGGTGCGTTGGCTACGCCGAACGCACTGCCCATGCATTTCCCCCCACCCGTTTCCATCACTCTGGAGGATTTCGTTCATGACCGCTCGTTGGTTACTCAGCCGTATCGGCATCGTTTTAGTCGGGGCGATCGCCGCTTGCTCAACCGTTACCCCCACCCCCGAAACCGCCAACCCCGAAGCGACCCCGACGGTAACGACTGCAACCGAGTCGACAGAATCAATTGAGGCGATCGTCACCCTCACCACCCTCACCTCAGACCTCATCCACACGCTGGATAGTGACGTCTTGGTGGGCATTCCCGGCAGCCCTATCCTGAGAGAGGACGATCGCTTTGCCGGACTCCCGGTCGTCAGCGAAGGCCGCGCCGAACCGGATTTAGAAGCGATCGTCGCCCTGGAGCCGGATCTGGTCATTGGGGCTGAAGGGTTTCACGATAAATCCCTCGCTCGTTTAGAACAATTAGGCGTTGCGACGCTGGCAGTCAATGTCACCGACTGGGCTAGCCTCACCACCCTGACCCGAGACTTAGCCCAACAACTGGGCGCGGATCCCCAACCCTTGCTCAACCGCTATGCCGCTTGTTTAGCTCAAGCGCCCGCGACCTCACCGAGCGCGATCGTTTTAGTCAGCCGTCAACCCTTGCTGTCCCCCAACAAAGACAGTTGGGCGGGGGACTTTCTGGCCCAATTCAACATCCAAAATCTGACGGCGGACCTGCAAGGCGAAAGCCCCTTTGACGGCTACGTCACCGTATCGGAAGAAAAGTTGCTCACCACTGACCCCGAGGTGTTGCTGATCGTCGATACGGGCGAAAATCTGCTGGCGCAGCTCAAGGGCGATCCCTTTTGGAGCCAACTCCAAGCCACGCAAACCAATGCCGTGGTCACGTTGGATTATTTTGGCCTGGTGAATCCGGGCAGTCTCGCCAGTATCGAAGCCACCTGCGATCGCCTCTCGCAACTTTAAGCGTCCGATCAACGTATTTGGCGTGACTTGCGGCTTAAGTCACGCCAAATACGTCAGCCAAAGCTAGGCCAAAATCACTCCCGATAGGAAGGCTAGCCCGATGCCAGCAAACGCAAAGCCCGCAAACCGTAGACTGAGGGCACCGCTTTCAGTGCTAGGTTGCAGCCGTTTGGCAATGGTGTAGGCCGCTAAACCGATCACCATTTGAATGCTGGCGAAACCCAACAGATAAGCAAATAACGGCCCCATATCGGCCCCGACGATCGCTTCCCCATAGGCGTAGCCGTGGAAGAGTCCGGCGATCGCGGTCAGCGCCATCACCAGGTAAGTCGAGGGCTGCTGTTTGAGCGCCAGAAAAATACCAAACAGCAATACCGATGCCGAGATGATGACTTCTGGCAGGGGTAAGTTGAGGCCCATGAGATGGAGTCCTGTTCCCGCTAGCGCCGCCACGGTAAAGGCGATCGGAATCATTAATCCCAGCCCCATGACGGCGGCCAGCAGACCCACGATGATGACAAACGCCAAATGGTCTAAACCAATGACGGGGTGGCCTAAGCCGGATAAAAAGGCGGCGATCGCCGTGGTCGGCGTACTGCCCCCAAAGGGGTGATGCGCCAGGGCCGGAGCCGCCAGCGCTAAGCTACTCACACCCACGACTCCCGCGACCCCGGGTTTGGTCGCCAGGGTGAAATTAGGTTTACGGTTCATCAATCAGGCCTCCGAATTCTTACAGTTCAACAGTTGAGCCATTTGCGTTGCCAGCTCACCGGCTTGCACCACCCCCGACGCCACCACCACCTTCTCTAAGGCGGCGACCCAGCATTGGTAGTAGTCCCATTCCGGGTCATCTAACTCGTGGGTGGTTTCCCACTCTTTAATCGTGGCCATGAGGGTTTGGCGAAAGTCTTCCCACTCGTAATAGCCCTGTTTGGAAAGGGCGATCGCCACGCCAAAGGCCATCTTTTCCCAATCGCGATCGAAATGCAGGTGCCCATCCTGGCGCGGCGGCGCTTCTTCGGGGTCACCCATTAAGCTGGTCGCCGCAAAATGTTCGAATTTAGTAAACATCGCTCGTGTTTCTCGCTATCCCTAGGCGGAGTCGGGGCCGTTATGCGCCCCCTGAACTCCGCATCTACAGTGGTTAAACCTGGACGGTGGCGACGCCCATCATGGCCTCTGGCGTCAAGAGGGCCGCGAGGGCCGCTTCACTCATGCCTTCAGTGCCTGCGGGCCGCATCGGCAATACCCACCAGCGAATCTGGGCGCTGCTGTCCCACACCCGCACCTCTACCGAGTCGTCGAGCGCCACGCCAAATTCGGACAAGACCTTGCGCGGTTCGCGCACGACTCGGGCGCGAAAGGTCGGATCCTTAAACCAGTAAGGCGGGAGGCCCAAAGTGGGCCAGGGGTAGCAAGAGCACAACGTACAGACGATGATGTTGTGCACCTCGGGCGTGTTTTCCACAATGCGCATGTGCTCGCCTTCGGCTCCAGACATGCCTTCCGGGAAGTCCATTTCCTCGCAAGCGGCATTACAATCCGCCAGCAGCCGCGCCTTAAACTCGGGGTCTACCCAAGCGCGGGCGACTAATTTGGCTCCGTTAAACGGCCCCATTTCCGTTTCAAAATAGCCGAGAATGCTATTCACGGTGTCGCCCGTGATCACCCCTTTTTCAATCAACAACGACTCAAGCGCTTTCACTTTGGCGGCGCTCACGGTTTCGCGATCGGCTCCGTACTCAAATCCTGGATAGTTACTAGGCATTAGGCTTTCCCCCTTAAACGGCTTCTAAATACACTTCGAAAATGTCGTTGTAGTAGAGCGCATTCGGCTCAGTCAACGATGCTGGCCAGATCTCTTCATTCTTGAAGGCCAGACTGTACACGGGCATCGGGACGCCAATGCCATCTTCAGTCGGGAAGAAATAGGTGAAGGCCCCCTCATACACCAGCACGACTTCCGCCGTGTAGCCTTTGAGATGACCGGGCAGGCGGCTATGGTCACCCGGTGAGACGTTTTTCACCCGGACGCGATCGCCCACGCTAAATTTCGGCGGTTCGGGCAAGGGGCGCTTGGGAGAATCCCCTTCCTGCAAATATTTCAAGACTTGGGCGTCGATTTCGGCTGCCCCTCCAGACGGTAAGGGGGCCGCCGCTTTTTCACTGTCCGCTAGCAATTCAGCGGTGCGAGCGTCCAGTTCTTCTTGGGTGATGTAGCCCTCTGAGATGAAGAAGCCAGAAATGCCCCCCAGCCACTTTTCGTAATAGCGCAAGCGGAAGTAGTCAAAGGGATGCATGCCTTCGGCCCCCATGCGGAGGTGGCCCCACGTCCAGAAGCTTTTGAACTCGGTGGGCACTGCCTCGATCGCATAGTCGGGCAGCGAGTCGCCCAGGTGATTGCTGAGCGCCATCATGGCGGTGTGAATGCCAAAGATGCGCTGTTCCCAGGGTTCGACAAAAACCTGCGTTTCGGTATTGATGGGGTCGAGCCCTTCTAGCCCCCCCAGATTGTGCTGTAGTTTCATCAGCGTTATGGCTCCTTGTATCTGATTTGATTTAAGGGATCGAGAGTCTGTCTGATTTGAGTGTTGAAAATTGGCTTAGCTGCGAAGGTAGCCCGGTCATTCGCCTGCCGTGGCGACGGCAGAAGTCGTCATGGCCTTGCCCCAAGCTTCGGAAAGATAGCCGAACAGGTTGCCGAGAATCATGGCGGCGATCGCAATTAAGACCGGGTTGTTGGGCAGGGCAGCGGTGACTGGCACCCCCATGACCGCCACCGTCCCCACGGTTTGCGAAAAGCCCCAGACAATCGCTGGGGTAATGCCGTGGGTAAAGGGCAATTTTGAGGCCTGCACCATACCGGCGCTGCCAATGCCCACACAAATGGCGGCCACCAGAGGACTCGGCCCAATCAAATCGATCGCCAACAATGAGAGGGCGGCAATGATAATGCCGGTAATGTTGCAAGAAATGGACTTCACAAAGCCCCGGACGCCGCCCCCCACAATAAAGAAGGAGGCCCAGGCGGTAAACGTGACCCACACCGGCACCGGAATGACCGTTGCGGTCAGGAAAACATCGACACCACCGAGTACGCCGATGCTGATCGTTAAAGCTTCGGATTGTTTCATGGCAAATTGCGTTCTGGATTATTTTGGGGTTACATCAAACACTCGCTAAAACCACGCTGCAGTTCAGCTTTGTCTAGGTCGCGGCCAATAAAGACCAGCTCATTTCGCCGAGTTTCGCCGGGCTGCCAGGGGCGTCCAGGCCGACCATCCAGGGTCATATGGACCCCTTGAAAGACGAATCGGCGATCGGCATTGTCCATGTCGAGAATGCCTTTCATGCGAAACAGGTCAGGGCCACGGGCCTGCACTAACTGATAGAGCCAGCGATTAAAGTGATCGCCATTGACCACCCCCGATGACTGAATCGAGATTGAGGCAACGGTGGCGTCATGGTCATGAGCATCTTCGTCGAGAAACTCGGGATCAACGCTGAGGGCATTTTTCAGGTCGAAGGCACCGACGCCCAGCACCGTATCCAGCGAAAGTTGGCAATGCTGGGTCGGGTGAATTTTGGCGATCGCATTCATGCTGCGAATGCGCTGCTCCAACTCTTCCAGAATGGGCGGCGACACCAGATCGACCTTATTCAGCAAAATCACATCGGCAAAGGCGATTTGCTCTTGGGCCTCGCTACTGTCCCAATGCTCCCAGATATATTTGGCATCGACGACGGTAACAATCGCGTCTAACATGAGGCGCGATCGCATCACCTCATCCACAAAAAAGGACTGAATGACCGGAGCCGGATCAGCCAACCCCGTCGTTTCAATCATGAGGTAGTCGAAATCTTCAGCCCGCTCCATCAGATTACTGACAATGCGGATCAGGTCACTCCGCACCGTGCAGCAGATGCAGCCATTGTTCATTTCAAAGATTTCTTCGTCAGAATCAATCACGAGCTGATTATCAATGCCTACCTCGCCAAACTCATTGACAATGACGGCAATTCGCTTGCCATGCTGAGCCGTCAAAATATAGTTGAGCAGGGTTGTCTTACCAGCCCCTAAATACCCGGTCAAAACAGTGGTCGGAATCAAGTCTTGCAAAGATAGAAACCTCCATAGAACACCTGGTCTACGCCGAAAAATCAAGCCATCTATGGGACGATTTCATCTCCATAGAAAAGCTCTAAAAAGGCAGTTGATTCAACTTTCACGGTTCGCTTTTTCTGCGAGCAACCAAGATAAATATAAGCAAGATAACGGGCGAAAACTGTATATTAAAAAACATATTAAAAGATACTTTATTCAGATATCTAATTCCTTATGGATGAACATCTAAATTTCCAAGGAATATTGGCTCTGTCGATTAAAAGTGGCTGTTATACTAGTCCCAAGATATTTCAAAACTTAATGTAATGATGACTAACGGTAATGTTGCGATAGAGAATCTAGAAAATCCCGAAATCGATAGTCTTGACCTCAAGATTATTGAGCTTTTACAGCATAACGGCAGGATTCCGTATCGGGATATTGCTCGCTCAATTAATACGCCCGAAGCGACGGTTAGATACCGCATGAAGCGACTGCTGGATGATGGAATTATCACCATCAGCGCTTTTATCAATACCGGCAAGGTCAGGTACGAAAATGTTGCCTATATAGAAATCAAAGTTAAACCTGGTTTCTTTGACACGTCCTTAGAGCAATTAGTCGGCATGGAAAACATTAGTTACCTGTCTGCGGTCACCGGCAAATTCGATATTATGCTGGAGTATATTTATAAAGATAATGAAGACCTACTCGCCTTTATTAACTGGTTAAAAAAGAAAGATACCGTCACAGGATTAAATTCTAGAAATATCTTAAAAATCTACAAGGCTCAATACCCCGCCCGAATTAGTCAGGAGTGACTGGTGGTTTGATGGCCTTTGACAATCGCTAATGAGAAGGGATTTTCCATCGCATCGGGTTCTTCCCCGACCACCCGCTCTAAGTGTTGTTGTAGATCTAAAAAATGCCGATCGTACCGATCATTAAAAACCGGATCAGAGATATCTGCCACTTCCATGATTTGCCCTGGCTGACCCCCGACTACGATCAGCTTTTGCCCTAGCAAAATCGCCTCTTCCACGTCATGGGTGACCATCACCATGGTGGCTTTAGTTTCCTGCCAAATATTCAACAAAAATTTCTGTAGTCGCCGCCGCAGTTGAATATCCAGGGCCGAAAAGGGTTCATCCAGCAGTAACACATCGGGCTGTATGGCCAGCGATCGCGCGATCGAAACCCGCTGTTTCATACCTCCGGAAAGCTGGTGGGGGTAAAGGTGCCGCGCCGGAGCCAGACCCACATGCTCCATCACTTCCTGCACCCGCAAAGCATACTGATGCTTTTGCTTACCGCGCACTTTGAAGCCAAAGCCAATGTTTTGCTCCACAGTCAACCAGGGATACAGGGTGTTTTCCTGAAACACCATGCCGATTTTGGGGGTGATGCCCGACAACGGCACCCCATGAAATAGCACCTGTCCTGAAGTGGGCGCAATGAACCCACCTAATAATTTGAGTAGGGTTGATTTGCCTCCTCCCGATCGCCCCAAAATCGTGACAAAATCTCCCCTCACAACTTCCAGATTAATGCCTTCTAACGCTGTGAACGGCGACTGCTGATGGGCATAAAAGGCTTTCGCCACCTGCTGACAGGCCAGAATCGCTGGGTGTTGACGTTCGTATAAGGCTGAGGAATGACTACTCATCGATCAAATCTTCCACCAGAAAAACTTTCTCTGAATCACCAACAGCATTCGATCAACGGCAAATCCAGTAATGCCAATAATACAAATGCCCAGCAGAATCAGATTGCTGTTGAACAGGTTACGGCCAGTCATCACCACTGTGCCAAGACCATCTCTTAACCCGGTCATTTCAGCCGCCAAAACGGCCATCCAGGCGGCAATAAAATTGAGTCTGAGCAGGGTAAATACGCCGGGCAAAACGGCAGGAATGATGACAAACTTCCAGCGGGCAAAGTTGCCGCCCCCAAGATTTTCGGCGGTCACCAACAAGTTTTCGGGGATTCTTTTGATTTCCGCGACGGTGGCAATGGTCAGGGTAAAAAAGACCCCCATAAACACAATGAATACCGCCGTCAGGTTGCTGACGCCAAACACCACTAACGCCAGGGGCACCCAAGCGATGGGCGCAATGGGCGCAATCAGCCCCAAAATGGGCAGGATAAACAGTTCTGACCACTTGGAAAGGCTAATTAACAGACCACACACAATTGACCCCACAAAGGCCACCGTCATGCCCGAGATGACCCGGATCAAGGTGACGATGACGGACTGGTGAATGGAGGCCGACTGAGATCCTAGGCCAATTTTGAAATCGCTCTCAAAGAGCACCGGCAGAAACTTAGAGGGTGGGGGTAAAACCTGGGCAATGGGGTTTTCAGGATTCGCGCCAATGACTTCCCAAATGCCGACAAAAACGGCGCAGGAAATCACCCCACAAATCAGGGGCAGCAGCGATCGCGACATCCCACTTGACCAGCCAGAGTTGCCCTTCACCATCCTATTTCTCTAGCTCTTTCACAATCGAAACATCGAAAATGTCTTGCGCCGGAACATCCGCCTGGATGTACTCCAGCTGCACCATCTTATCGACCACGGTTTGGATGGCATCCAGGTCAGGGGTAAAGGTAATGGGGGCGGGCTGAGTGTTGAAAGCGGTCAGCAACACCTCATCTTCCACTCGGTAATAATTACCATCAGCCAGTAGCGCGATCGCTTGTTCCGGGTCGGTATTGATCATCTCTGCGGCACATTGCAAACCCTTGATATAAGCTTCCACCACTTCAGGACGCTCGTTAAGGGTTTTCTCCAACACGCTTACCACGGTGTTCGGCGTGGTGGGCGACCAGACTTCAGCATTGTCGGTGATGACATTCGCATCACCAGCGGCGACAAACTGCGTGGTGTAAGGCTTGATGTGACTCAGAATATCGACTTCGCCCAACCGAAAGGCATCGACCATCGCCAGTAGGTCATCAAAATAGACCATCTCAAAGGCGGCTGGATCAATGCCAGCCTGTTCAAAGCCGTCCACCAGAATCAACTCCAGGGTGTCGCCCCGCAGGGTGGCAACTTTCAACGGCTGGTCGGGAGTTTCGGCGACCAAAGTCGCCAAGTCAGCGATGGACGCAACGCCGTATTCGCTGTCAATGATCACCTGCATGACGCCCCATCCCCCAGCCGCTGCCACCGTTTTGATGGGCACACCGCTATTTGCAGCAAAAAACGGCAGGGTAAAGGGATTAGTGCTGAAGTCGATCTGGCTACCAGCCAGGGCCGCATTGTTATCGCCCGGATTGGTGAAGAACACCGTCTCCACCGCCAATCCATTCTGCTCAAAACAACCCGATTCAACTCCTACGAATAACGGAGCCATATCCAACGCCACTAAGTGACCCGCTTTAACCGAAATTAATTCATCATCAGGCACGGCCTCTGCGTCCTCTGGCGCAGGTGCTTCAGTCGTTTCTGCGGGGGGCGATGCCCCACAGCCCCCGACCAACAAAGCACCCAATGCGGAAAGAATCAAAATACGCTTCGACAGCATAGGAACACACACTTCGATCGCTATAAAGCTTGACGAGACTAACAGGGATGATTGCTGGTCGCTATGCTCAAGAGCCAAATCCTCATCAGGCATAGACCCAGCAACCGCTTGGCTTTGAGAGTAAAGGCATCAGCTCATGAGTTTTGTAGTGAAGGGTACAACTTTCGCAAAAAATACTGTCATTCTTTGCTTATAGAACAACTTGTTGGCTTTTTGTCTGCGCATTTCGCAAAAATAGGCCGCGGTCACTGATGTTTTTTCCCCGGAGAACCGGCATCTAGCGTTTCGGTTTGAGGGGTAAGCGGGATCTGGTAAAGCCTTGAAGAATGCGCCACCCAACCTAAGACGCCCCCTTCAGATTGCAGAATGTGAATCGTGGCATCATGGTCGGCGCGATCGAACGAAGCGCAGCAGTCATCCAACAGCAGGCAGTGATAGCCCAAATCGCTGGCATGACGATAAGTGGCTAACACACAGCATTGCGTGGTGACACCAGTGATGAGGAGGTGAGTGATATTTTGACTGCGGAGTTTATGGTCAAGCTGGGTGTTGACAAAACAAGAATGAGCCGGTTTATCTAGTTGTATTTCATGGGGAAGGGGGCTCAGTTCATCAATGATTTCAACGCCCTTTTCGCCCTGAACTAAAAACCGCCCCATCTTTCCGGATTCGCCAATTGGCGAACCGGCATTGGCATATCGTCGTTGTTTGCTAAAGGTTAAATCAGACAAATCAGGCGCATGGCTTTCACGGGTGAAAATGACCTTCAACCCCAATTTTCGGGACCAATTCAGAAGAGTCTGGATTGATGGGATAATAGCTCTGACTGCCTCTAACCTCAGATTGAGTTCACTGCTGTTGAAGCCGTCGGGATGACAAAAATCATTTTGCATATCAATAACAAGCAGGGCTGTATGCTCTAAAGGGAGCTCAAATGGGTGGGTGTAGGTTTTAATTGTTGTCATCAAAGTATTCCAGAGGGTTGATTGTTTTAGTCTGAAATTCTACTCTAAGTTTTATCGTCTTTTGGGGGCTATTTATTTGTGAATGTCCAGTTTTGATCAGAAACTTTCTGGGGAATTTTCATCCAATTGCTACCGCATTGATGTCCGTTACTGTTTGCGAAATCATGGCCCATACTCACCGCCCCGAGTCCGATATTGCGCTCCGCGTCAAAGCGATTGAGTCACTGCTCGTCGAAAAAGGCATCGTCGATCCGGCGACCCTGGATACCATCATCGATGCCTACGAACACCGAATTGGGCCTCACAATGGGGCACGCATTGTCGCCAAAGCCTGGGTAGATGCCGATTACAAGCAGCGGTTGCTCGCTGATGGCACCAGTGCGATCGCCGAACTTGACCTGACGGGGTTCTCCAGCGAACACATGGTAGTGGTGGAAAATACCCCTCAAGTTCACAACCTGATTGTTTGCACCCTCTGCTCCTGCTATCCCTGGGCGATTTTGGGCTTGCCGCCCACCTGGTACAAATCTTTCGCCTATCGATCGCGGGCCGTGATCGAACCGCGCAAAGTACTGCAAGAATTTGGGTTGGACATTCCCGATGACGTGGAAATTCGAGTTTGGGACAGCAACGCCGACTTACGCTATCTCGTGCTGCCCGAGCGGCCTGCGGGGACTGCGGGCCTGTCGGAAGCAGCGCTGGCCGATTTAGTCACCCGCAACGCCATGATTGGCACCGCCCAGGTGCCGCCCCCGGAACCGCCTTCCACCCTTGCCGCTTAGGAGAATCTGCCATGAACGGTCCCCACGATATGGGTGGCATGCACGGCATGGGTCCCATTCCCATCGAACCGGATGAACCCGTCTTCCATGCGGAATGGGAAGCCAAGGTTTTTGCCATGAGTTTTGCCACCTTCTGTAACTTTTTTCCGGTGGATGAAACCCGCCATGCCTCAGAGCGGATGCCTCCGGGAGACTATCTCAGTTCGGCCTACTACGAGCGGTGGCTGTATGCCCTGGAACGGTTGATCACCGAGCATAACTTGGTCACCCCCGCCGAAATTGAGCAACGGATTGCTGAGTTGGCACCAGGAGAATAAGCACAATGGCTATCGAAACCAGCAATGAGTGTATGAGTGTTTCCCAAGCTAAAGCGCTGTTAAAGCATGGCGTTGAATGCCGTGGCGTCAGTGATGACCCACCCCAATTTCAGGTGGGAGACGTTGTGCGCGCCAAAGTCATGCATCCCATCACCTACACTCGCCTGCCCCGCTATGTACGCGGCAAAATTGGCACCATCACTAAAGTGCATGGCGTTTACATCTTTCCAGACACAATGGGGCAGCGTTTAGGAACCAAGCCTCAGTACGTCTACAGCGTGCGCTTTGCGGCGCAGGAACTCTGGGGGCCAGACGCTGCTTCCAAGGACGTGCTCCACATTGATTTATTCGATGACCATTTAGAGGCCACTTGATGCCGATGCCACCTCTCCAAGATCCGCTCCCTTCCCAGTCCGGTACTGGCAGGTCGAAGGCCGACCAGGAACCCGTGTTTAATGCACCCTGGGAAGCGAAAGCCTTCGCCATTGTGAATCAGTTGACCACGCTGGAGCACTGCACCTGGCCGGAATGGACCCAGTATTTGTCAGCGGCGATCGCCGCCACAGAAAACGCCGATCCTGGTGCCATGACCTATTACGAACAGTGGATCATGGCTTGCGAAAAACTACTGGCTGACAAAGGATTACTAGACGCCCAGGCGATCGACCAAAAAATGCACGAATTAGCCAGCGAAAAAGAAGCAGAGCATCGCCATTAACGCCAAAGTCTTTCAACACCACTCGTTTCCCCTGGCCCGGGCTGCGGTGAAGGCGTTGACGTTTCTCTAAGTGCTGCTGATCCTCCCGGTTGAGCCTGATCAACGCCAAACGGTATTACTTTAGAGAAAGAAAAAGAATTTGCGTCAGGGGATAACCATGACCACGATCGCGCCAACTGTCGCCACCCTCATCATGGTGACCCGATTTCCCCAGCCGGGGCGCACCAAAACTCGACTGATTCCCACGTTGGGGGCCGCTGGGGCGGCTGAGTTGCAGCGCTGTATGACCGAGCTTTTGGTGGCGCGATTACGAGGTGTTTGCGATCGCGCCTCTCTAGCTTTGGAAGTGCATTTTGCCGACGGCTCTTTAGCCCAGATGCACGATTGGTTGGGCGATCGCGTGACGTTGAAGCCACAAAGTGCGGGCCATCTGGGTGAAAGACTGCACAGCGCGTTTCTACAGAGATTTCGGGAGCGGGAACAGCCGATCTTGATGGTCGGGAGTGACTGCCCCGATTTGGACGAAGGACACATCACCCAATCCCTGACGGCTCTCAATCACCATGATGTGGTGCTCGGTCCCGCCCACGACGGCGGCTACTACTTAATTGGTCTTAAGCAGGCCCAACCCCATTTGTTTGAAAACATTAGCTGGGGGCAAAGTTGCGTCCTCGCAGAGACAATCGCGATCGCGGCTGCCCAGGGACTCTCAGTGGCCCTACTCGAACCGCTCCGTGACATCGACCGTCCCGAAGATTTACGCCTCTGGCAGGCTTATTCTGGCGACTCCAACAGCATCCCCCAGGTGCGATTGTAGGGATGTACCGCCTGGGTCGGCTCCCCATCAACGACCAAAGGCTGACCTTGGTTATGCCATTCAAAAATGGAGCCCTCTAAGTTCATAACGTGGGTGTAGCCAGCATCTTGCAGCTGCTGAGCCAATCGGGCGGAGCGATAGCCCACCGAGCAATACACCACGATCGCGGCATCAGCGCTCACTGCTGACTGTTGCACGGCGGCCAAGGTCGGTGAATGGTGCGCCCCAAGCAAATGGCTGACGGCGTATTCTTTCGGCTTGCGGGCATCGATCAGGACGGGTGGTGGCAAATCGCTCGCCAACCAACTCGCCAGTTGACCCGTCGAAATTTGCTCAACGGTCGGAAACCGTTGCTGAATCAGCCGTTTCACCAACATCCAGGCTAGATTACGAATTGGATTTAAGCCGCCAAACACGGATAATTCCTTGAGTGTTGTTGTCCGAGAACCCTGTCTGATGCCTGACTTTGCCCCCTGGGATTCCATGCTAAAGCGTTATGTCAATGACGGTGGCCAGGTGGATTATGCGGCCTGGCAGTCGGAGTCTTGTCAGGAGTTGAACAGTTGGCTGGAATCGTTGCAGTCCAATAACTTCAGTCAATTGGGACGGGAGGAGGCGATCGCGTTACTGATCAATCTCTACAACGCGCTGACGATTCGCCAAGTCCTCCAAACGTATCCCATTGCGTCGATTCGACCGACCTTCCTGGGCTTGCCGAACTGGTGGGCGTTTCTCCGATTTTTCAACCACCCGGTGTATCAACTCGAGGGTAAATCCTTGAGCCTCAATGGCATTGAACATGGCCTGCTGCGGGAGCAGTTTTCAGAACCGCGCCTTCACTTTGCCTTAGTCTGCGCGTCGGTGGGCTGTCCCCTGCTACGCGCCGAAGCCTATGAACCGGCTCGACTAGATGAGCAACTCACCGCCGATGCCCGCCGCTTTATCCGCAATGACGATAAAGTTCGCTATGACGCGACTCAGCGGATCCTGTACTGCAGCAAGATTTTCCAGTGGTACAAAACGGACTTGTTGACCGTGGCTGACTCTATCCCTGCCTACATCAGCCAGCACCGCCCGGAGCTGGATCTGCCCGATCGCGTCACCGTCAATTTTTTGCCCTACAGTTGGGCGCTCAATCAGCGCACATCGTCATAAAACTGCTTGAGCCAGGTCGCCGACACCCCCATGGCCCACAGCGACCCGATCGCGAAATAAATGAAGTTGGCTTTGAGGCTGCCCCACTGCGCCACGCGGCGATCGGAACTTTGCACCACCCGATTGAGCTGACGAATGCGGCCTAAATTAGATAACCGCAGACAAAGATCCGCATCTTCCATAATCGGTAGGGCGACATCAAAGCCGCCGCAGGTCCAAAAATCGCGACGGCGGCAAAAGATCACTTGATCGCCAAACAGCACCCGCAGCCCCTTGCGAAAAAAGCGATAGGGCCGAAATATCAGCGGGGCGTAGTAGGTTTTGAGCGCATTGTGCAGCGTGAGGCCCCAGCGGGTGGTCTGCGCGCCCGCCATGATGGAGATAAAGCCACCCCCCGCGATCGCGGGATTCGCTAAGGTCTGACGCAGCACCGTGACCACATCGTTAGGCACGAGGGTGTCACCGTGAACGAAGCACAGAATCTCACCTGTCGCTAACTCTGCCCCGGCATTCATCTGTGGAGCCCGTCCCCGTTGGGTCGCGGTAATCACCGTGGCCTGATGTTGGGCAGCGATCGCGACAGTGGCATCGGTACTGCCCCCATCCACCACAATAATTTCGTGGGCGGGCGGATCAAGAATTTGCAGGCATCGCAGGGTGCGCCCCAGGCCACTCGCTTCGTTAAAGACAGGGATAATGATCGAAACCTGAGACACAAGCCAAATGGTGCGCAACGATCTCGCATTTTACGACCAGCAAGCCGCCCAATGGTGGGATGACACCGCTACCATCTTTCCGCTGAGTAAGCTGAACCCCCTGCGGTTCCAATTTTTCGATCAACACGTGCCGGATTGGCGCGGTCTCCAGGTGTTGGATGTCGGCTGTGGCGGCGGCTATACTTGCGAATTTTTGGCCCAGCGCGGGGCGGCAGTCACTGGCATGGATCAGTCAGCAGCGTGCATCGCCGCCGCACAAGAGCATGCGCGATCGATGGAACTGACGATTGACTATCGCCCGGGTGTGGCAGAACAGTTGCCATTTGGGAGCGATCGCTTCGACATCATCACCTGTGTCGATGTGTTGGAGCATGTGCAGAGTGTACCCGCCACCATTGCGGAAATTGGTCGGGTGCTCAAGCCCGGTGGCCTGTTTTTGTTCGACACCATCAACCGCACCTGGCAGTCCCGTCTCTTGATGATTTGGCTGTTAGAAAATTGGTTGCGGCTAATTCCCCAGGGCCTTCACGATTGGGAACGGTTTGTGCCACCGGAGGAGTTGACGGCAAAGCTCCAGCAAACCGGATTCTCGGAGGTAAACATCCAGGGATTCGATCTGTTCGGGCGCAGTCCCCTGGCGCAGTTACAAACCCTTTGGCATTACTGGCAAACTAACCGCTTTCGAGCCCAATTTGACGACAACACCCAGGTTTTCTACATCGGCACTGCGCGCAAACAGGGACCAGATGCCCCAGCTCTCAATCACCGCCCCCCTTGGTCGTCTGTTTGAGTTGATTGAGTGGCACCTCATCAGCATCTAGAATTCAGGAAGCTGACCGCAGGTCGGTCAGGCAATCCCCAGCCCAACGACACTGAGCGGGCAGTGGCTTGACCATCGAATCGCACAGTGGGGGAACTGCAACTAAATAAAGTACCCGTTCAATCCGGTTTCGACTTCGCTCAACCTGCCAGTATCGAGAGTTGAGCG
>NZ_JACSWC010000202.1 GCF_016888165.1 Halomicronema sp. CCY15110
CCATCGCCTCCTTGACCGGCTATGACTTTATCCTTGAGGCTCTATTCTATGCAGCTTTATAGAGAATTGGTATAAGTCGGTTAAGCGATCGGTTTTGAGAACTAAATCTTCGAGGATGATATTGGAAACTTCAATGATGACGCCGCAGATGAAATAGAGACCAATAATTTGAATAATCTCGTCGGCGTAACTCGTAATCCAAGCGATCGAGTCAATATCCTGAAGCACTAACGCGGCGATGATGACGTAGAAAATATATTCCAGCGCTTTTTTTAGGGCTGGGACTAAATGCCGAAAGCGCTCGTAATGGCGCAACACATTGGTAGCGCTAGAATACTCCAGGCTCAACGCATCGAGCGTGTCGACCAGCACCGACAACAGTTTGATGATGAGCCGCCCAAAGGAAACTGCGAGATACGCTTTCAGCCCCACGCGGAGATATTTAATCACCACGTCTGGAGTATAAAGAAAATCCGCGCAAATAATAAATGCTAGGAGCCAAAGACCATTAAATGAAACCTTTTTGAAGGTATTGAAAAAGACCTCAATACTTTCGTCATTGGCACTGATTTGATCAGAGTTTTGAGTAATGACCGAGGCTCGATCTAAGAGCTTACCGACTGAGGGCAAACTGATTTTAACCAGCAGCAATAGACTCGCACATTTGAGTAGGTCGATCGCAAGCTGATGCCAGAACTCGCGAGGAATTCGGCTCACCCAATTCAGATAAAAATCGGGAACGCTGCGCTCCTGATAAATCAGGACTCCATTCACCCCAGCCACGACGACACAGAGCAAAATGCAGGCGACTAGCAGGACGACCGTGGCGTTTTGTCGCAGGTGCGTAATCTTCGTGGTGTGGTGCTGTAGCCAGGTATCGGCCAGAAGCCTAGTGCTGAAATGAAATAAGCCGTTGAGCAAGACTTTGAGTAAAACAAAAGTCAGGACAATTCCAGCGATTCCGGCGAGGGTAATGGCGATGTTCACAGCAATCAACTGACAGCTTCCAAAAACGCAGGGGGGACTTAATCGAAAACGGAAAAATCGCGATCGCCTCCAGCAACGATCATGATTCAGCCTATTTGCAAATAATAGAAATCGCTCGTCTAGGCATGGAGGAAGCAGCCACAGATGCCTAATCTAGCTAGCATTCTAGATTTTAGAAGAAGAATGCTAGTGGGTCTCGATATCGTTTCAACGATGAGTCTGTCAAGGCTGTAGAAATGTCTTACCAGCGATAGGGTTCCTTCACAACCCCCGCGTACTTAGATCGCATAAAAATTATCGACAGTTGGGGATTGGGCACCGTTCACCCTTGCGCGAAGGATTGAGTATTTGCTGGGTGTTGTGGTCAGTCAGGAGTGGCGCGATCGCCAAACCCCGTCAGGGGCATGGTGGCGAAATCCCAAAAGACGGCGGCTTCGGAGTGCGATCGCAGCACCAATTGATGGCCGGATGTTACCTGACCGATCGCTTCACACACCAGTCCTTCAACGTGAAACAGCGGCTGCAATTGGGGCAACTGGTCGGGATCGACACTGAGTAAAAAGCCGTAGCTGGGAAAGCTCAGCAACCATTTTTCTAGCGGTTCATCGGCGGGTCGAGGAATGGCGTCAATGTCCAGGATCGCGCCGCAGCCAGAGGTTTCGAGCAGCATGAGCGCCGTGCCGATGATGCCGCCCATGCTCACGTCTTTGCCCGCACGACACCAGCCCTGTTCTGCAATGTGGGGCAGCAGGGCGAAATGGCGCTGTAGTGCGGTGGGCTCGGCCATGGTGGCGGCATCCCAAAAGGGATATTTGGGGTGCGATCGCCCCTGTAAATTCGTCACCAGCACTAGCGCATCGCCCGGTTGAGCGTCAAAACTGGTGATGAGGCGAGTGGCCCGACCGAGGATTGCCACGGACAGCGCCGCGTAAGGGCTGTGGCAGTTGGTGTGCCCTCCCACGATGGGGACGTTGAAGGTTTTTGCCGCCGCGACCATGCCCTGCCAGAGGGGGGTGGCCTGCTCAGCCGATTCCGTCCACAGGGCATCCACCACCGCGATCGGGCGACCGCCCATGGCGTAGATATCGCTGACGTTGACCAACACGCCGCACCAGCCCGCAAACCAGGGATCTTCCTGCACCAAGGTGGGCCAAATGCCCTCAGCCGCCAGGAGTAAATAACCATCCCCGTCAGGAATGGCGGCGGTGTCGTCGCCGAGCAGAATCGGTGTTCCCGTGGCGGCGGACGGCACGTAGCGGCCTAAGTTGTCGGCAGCGGTTTGAATGTCGCGCTTATTGAGAATGCCCAACGCGGGACGGAGAGCCTGAACCAGCTCGGCCAGCATTACGACACCTTGAGCGCACCGGAAGAGAGCACCGGACGCAGTTCGTTGCTGGGTGGATAAAAGTCAAGATCCGCTTCCATCAAGTGATGGGGCCGATCGCACACTGAGAGTTCTTGAATCGACTCCCAATGCTGGCGGCGAAAGAAGCGGACGTTTTGCAATTGCACGGTGGCGAGAAAGCGATCGCAGCCCCACGTATTAGCCGTCGTGACTGCCTTGTAAATCAGCCCCTTGCCAATGCGGCCCACGCGGCGATAGTCGGGATGCACCCCTAAGCGGCCCCCAAACCAGTGACGCGGTGTTTCCTCATAAATGCGCACGACCCCCACAATCTTTTTGCCCGCAATCACGTCATTTTCCACCGCGATGATGGGGTAAGCGATCGCGTCAATGTCGTCTGCATCATGGTCGTCAAACAGACCCTGCTCTTCACAAAAGATGGCCTGTCGCAGTTGGTGATAAGCGCGAACGTCCTGGGGCGATCGGGCCAGTTCAAAGGTGTAACGTTTGGTCGACATGGGATACCTCGGTCTGCGTCTATCGAAAACGTGAGTCCACAACTTGGACGATGGAGCGCCGCAAACCTGAGGCCGCAAACCCCCGTCGCAGGACTGAAATCAGTGCTGGACGTAGCATTGGCAGCCTCGGTCATACCGGCCTCAGCGCTGGCTTAAACGCCATACTGATCGATTTGCTCTTGCAGATACTCCTCGGGCTGGGCGGGGTCAAAGTCGCCAAACTTGAGGTTTTCGACCCGCGTAAGCTCCTGCGGGGCCTCGGCCCCGAGTTCTTCCGCCAGTTCCCGGGCCAAGTCGGTCAGGAAGATTTGCTCGCCGATTTCGTCATAGTTGGCGTCTTCGGTGGGCATGTAGCCCCAGCGCACTAACTGGGTCGAAATCCAGCCGGCAAAGCTTTTCCAGGGATAGGGGTCAAAGTTGATGCGATCGGGCACTTCCAGAGTGTTGCCCTGACCATCTTCAAAGTTGCCGGTCATCACCGCTTCCAGCACTTCCACCGGCTGGTTGAGATACTCGCGGGGGGCGATCGCGGCGGCAATTTCCTTGCGGTTCGCGGGTTCATTGGCGTAGGTCGCCCCGTCAATAATGGCCTTGTTCAACGCGCGGAAGGTGTTGGGGTTCTCGTCGATCCAGTCTTGGGCGGCAACAAAGGCACAGCAGGGATGGCCGGGCCACAAATCCTTCGTCAAGAGATGGATAAAGCCAATCTCGTTAAACACCACCCGCTGGGTAAAGTTGTCCGGCAGGATAAAGGCGTCAATTTGTCCGGTGGACATTTGGGCGATCGCGTCGGGGGGTGGCATGATGATCAATTTCACATCCTGGTCGGGGTCAAGGCCACCGGAGGCCAGGTAGTACCGCAAAATCAGGTTGTGGTTGGAATAGTCGTAGGGAATGCCGATGGTCATGCCCTTAAAGTCCGCTGGGCCATTCACCTGGCCGAGGTGCTTGTTGGCGACGGCAATGCCCTGACCGTTATTGTTCTCAATGCTGGCCAGCTTGACCGAAAAGGCGGTCGAGCCGAGGCCGAGGGACATGGCGATGGGCATGGGGGCCAGCATGTGATAAGCGTCGAGTTCTCCGGCGATCGCGGCATCCCGCACCACCGACCAGCTCGCGTATTTCATCAACTCGACATTCAGCCCATGCTTGTCATAAAAGCCCAGCGGGTCTGACATGATGATGGGCGTCGCACAGGTAATGGGCAAAAACGCAATTTTGAGGTCATTTTTCTCCAGTTCCCCCGTGGTGGTGGGCGGCGGCGTTTCGCCCGCAGGCACCTCGTCTTCGGTCGGCTGCTGGGCGCAATTCGCCAGGGAAACGAGGGCCGCCCCCACAGCAACATTTTTCAAAAACTTGCGGCGGGTGAACTGACTCAGCCGCTGGGCATCGGTGAAGAACTGCCCCGCTTTGGGGCCAAAGGCAGCGGCAAAGGCTTCATCCAAGCCCCCGGCGACCTTGATCAAATCGAGCACCAGTTTCTCCCGCTTGGGATTGCCTTTTCCGGCCATCTGCACAAACAGCGCCTTCCGCAATTCGGCCTGGCTGATGGCATCGGCGACGGCGATCGCCTCGGGCTGATACAGCCGCATTTTGACCAAATCATCAATCAAATTGGCCGGATCCTGGGGCATATCGGCCATGAATTTCCAATGGTCTTCGGTGGAGTGGATACTGCCACAAATCAAACACCGCACGGCCAGGTCGCCCAAGTTGCCCTGATCACAGGTCAGGGCATTCCACCGTTGGCTGGGAGTGGATACTGAGTTAATCATGATGAAATGGTCTCGCTAAATGAAGCCCTTGGCAGCAATTTTGATGGCTCGTTGGCCTGATTCTGAGCCCGACACGGGTGCTGATGGGCGACATCAATGCTACCAAGCCAGCATCGCTGTCACGCCCACTGCAGATACAAATAGTAAAGGACTACGCTCAAAAACAGTCAGCGATCGCGGCCAGTCTGAACGCTCAAGCCGGAACATCAAAGGATTAGTTTCAAATGGCTTCAAAACCAAAACTCTGATTGATCAAACAAACAGGCAAGGTTCTAACTGACTTCCATTAGAAAGGGGACGCTGTCACAAGTTTGTAACTAAAAATACGTTCTTTCAAAGATTATCAAGAAATCGCGATCACAAGAATTTCAATGAGTCTGATAGTGGAGCGAGATCGCCCTTTCACCCCCTACGCCAACGTTCGATCGGTGGAGCGATCGCCAACGCCATCATCTCATCAGGATTCCTTACTAACAAGGTTTTTCGGGACTGGCACTTTCTCCACAGCCATCAAGCAAAGATTCAATTCTATCGCGACTCAAAATAAAAGACCTAGCCCATGTGAGTCACATTAGCTAGGTCGAGCCGGAGCAATTTTGGACGGACACTAGGGTATTTTCGTGACCTTTAGAGTACACCTTACGAAGCTGGTGTAAGCGCTTCTTCGGGCAGGGCAAACAACATTTTCTTCAAATGCTTGAGCGCCGGGGTCACGATGGCAATAAAGTAAGCCTCCCGCAGCTTGCGCTCCGGAGCGCTGCCGTGGACGTAAGCGCGGGCTCCGGCGTGCAGCATGGTGGCTTGCGCCGCCCGCAGCGATAATTCGGAACCGGCAATGCGAGCCTGCACGACTTCGCGCAAGAGCTGGTCGTCAATGATGCCGTCGGTGGCGTCGAGGCGATCGGCTAAAGCGTAGGTGCGATCGCGCGCCATTTGCAAGTCCGCTTCCAGATCTTCCGCCTGATCATCCAAAAAGCGATTCACATGGCCCAGTCGCTTGTTGGTGCGCTTCATCAGCTCCACGCAGCTATCGACCAAGCCCAGCCCCATGCCCACTTGCGTCAAAATAAAGCCGGGACGAATCCGCAGCACATACTCCTCGCAGGGAGCCGCCAGTACTTTGGCATCAGGCACAAACACATCGCGGAATACGCAGCTGTAGGTGCCGGTGCCTTCCAACGCGATGAAATGGGCATTACAGCGCAACGACATGCCAGCCATATCATCTGAGACCACCGCCATCATGTAGTCATCGGTGTCTTTGATTTTGGCGGCAACGCCAAACCAATGGCCCGGCCCCAAGTTAGAGACCCAGGGCAACATGCCGTTCACCTTGAAACCACCTTCGACGGGCTCGGCAACCAGCGCAATTTTCTCAATATCGACGAAGTGCTTCATCGGGTTCGACAACCCGGTGCCCGCCAAGACCTTACCCGCCGCAATATCCGGCAACAATGCCTGGGCTAAATCCTGGTTATCCGTATTTTGTAAATACCAGGTGCAGGCTACTTGGCACCAGGCCATGAATCCGGTCGAGATGCACTCTTTCGAAACTTCTTCGATACTTTGAATGGCCGCCTTGAGGCCCAAGCCCGTGCCCCCAAATTCCGGCGCGACGGCATGGGCGTAAGCGTTCGCCTCTCCCAACTGATGCAAAATCTCGCGGGGATATTCACCCTTGAGGTCGATATCAGCCACTTTGGGCGTCAACTGCTGCTTCACCACCGCTGCCACTTCTGCAGCCGCGGTTTGATCATCAGCGGTGCGATCGTCAGTAGTGGGGCGCGTCTGAGAAGCTTTCTGAATCGTTTGCATGGTGAGTGATGGTTGAGTTTTGAGGGTGCAAAGAGTTGATACGTTAGACCCAAAACAGCAGTTGACGGCTGCTTTCAGGTATTCGCTTTTTAATATACAGTTCTGGCCTTAACGGCTGCCCAGCCGTTGCTTAATGGCATCTTTACTGGGATTGATCGACGGGGGTAGGGAACCACCAGCGACTGTCGGCGCGGGGAACAAGCCGCAAGGGGCTGAAGTTTCGCGATGTGTATGGTTCGGGAAAACCGATGAATCGCTCGGGTGCATCACCCGCCTCAGCCCTCACTGCTTGCCTTCTCTAGCCGAAGCCTCTACCCATGCCAGGGTCAGCGATTACGCCATTTCAACGCTGACGGGCATGGGATTGCTTAACGTGGCCGAAACGGGGGACCAGGTATTCGCGTGGGCCACCATTTCCGCTAGTTCTTCCTTCGAGGCGTCGCCGTCGATATCCACCTTGACGCGGACATCGGTAAAGCCAATCTGCGGCTTGGTCAATTCGCCGGTGCCCCAGGTGCTGGTGATGTTGATGTCGCCTTCGAGGGCAATTTCCAGCTTGGTGAGGGTAATGCCCCGCGCGGCAGCATTGGCCTGTAGCCCCACCGCCAAGCAAGAGCCAAAGGCACCGAGCACAATCTCCGACGGGTTGGGCGCGGTGTTGTCGCCCAGTAGACCCGGCGGCTCATCCACGACGAAGGGCTCTAAATCGCGGGCGTAGTTCAAGCTGCGAAACTTGCGATCGCAAACGGTTTTGACCTTGAGGGTCTTGTCGGCGGGGTTGGCGCGGTTCTTTTCGCCCAGCTCTTGCAAGCCATCTTTGGGAATGGGCGCGATGGACACCTTGGCGGTATCAGACATAAGGTTCACCAAATAGAACGATCTATCTATTTATATTAAAGGAAACTTCTCGTTTGGGGAATGTGGTGATGGCTACAGTTTGGTAATCGCACGCCCCTGTGGTCTTTTTCTCTGCATCTCGACCCCTGCCGTGGCCGTGGCTAAGATAAGAAAAATCAGCCCGTAGATTTAGATGCCGCCCCACATTTTCATCTCCCACTCGACCCACGACGACGACACTGTTAGCAAGCTGCGAGAGATTTTGGCCGCTCACGGGGACAGGTATCGTGGGTGGACTCTCGTGAACTGGCCGGGGGCGATGCCCTCACCGACACCATCAAAGCTGCCATTCGAGCAGCCCAACACTTTCTCGTCGTCATCAGCCCTAACACCTTCAATTCCAAGTGGGTGCCCAAGGAGACTCAGTTTGCGCTGGCGGTGGCGCAAGCCCGTGACGACGGCTATAAGGTGATTCCTGTATTGCTGCCAGGGGTTGATCCGGCTGGCATGGTGGCGATGCTCTTTCCTGACGATCCGCTCTACATTTTGGTGGAGGAAGGGCCGACAGGTTTGACTGAAGCGATGCCAAAAATTGCGGCGGCGCTGGGATTGCAACTGCCCAATGATTGGCGATCTGGCGAACCCGTCCAGGTTGCCCCCGTGGAAGAACTGCTGCTGGCCCTCAAAAATCCGCAAATTGTGGAGAGTGGGGGCATTCGCCGCGCCACCGCCATGGCCGAACTCACCTACATTCCCGCTGACACCGCCAGCCGCCAGATTGCCAGCCGCCAGTACCACTTCACCGCGCCCCTCGGCCCGGTGGAACTAGAGGAGATTCGCTGGTATATCGAAAAATACTACCAGTGGCCCACCGGCGTCTTTAAGCAGCGGGCGACGGGAACGGAAGCCCAGTTGCCCCAGTGGGGACAGGCGCTGTATCAGGCCGCGACCCTGGCGGAGTCGGCGCGGGAACCGCTGGCGGCATGGCGGCGCACCAGCGGCAGTCGGCGCTTTTCCATTCAGGTCGATGGGGAACCCCCAGAAGGCACCCCCGACGACGCAGCCGCCCAATTTCGCGAAGCCGCTAACGACCTGCTCACCCTGCCCTGGGAAATTTTGCACGATGGGGATGGCTACCTGTCCCAGGGGGCGCATGGGGTGCGGGTGCGGCGACGCCTGCCCAACCGCCAGCCTACCAACACTCTGAAAGCCGACTTGCCCATTCGGGTGCTGCTGATCAGCCCCCGCCCGGAGGTGGATGGCGACGGCGACCCCGTCGGCTACATTGACCACCGCATCAGCGCCCGCGCCCTGGTGCAAGCGGTGGATGAACTTGGGGAAGATCTGGTCAAGGTGGATCTGCTCTCGCCGCCCACCTTGCCCGCGATGAAAGCCGCCCTGCAACAGGCCAGGGCCGCCAACGACCCCTACGAAATCGTCCACTTTGACGGTCACGGGGTGTATGACCGCCGGGTCGGTCTCGGTGCCCTCTGTTTTGAAGACCCCCGCCACAGCGACAAGCTGGGGCCGCGCCTGCTCAAGCTGATCCATGCCCCGGAGCTGGCGGCGGAGCTGCAGCACTACGGCGTGCCGCTGATTTTTCTGGAAGCCTGCCAGACCGCCCAGGCCACCGCCGACCCGATGGCCTCCGTGGCCGCCCGGCTGCTGGAGGGCGGGGTGGGTTCCGTGGTGGCCATGAGCCACTCGGTGCTGGTGGAAACGGCCCGCCGCTTTGTCGAGCATTTCTACCGCACCCTGGCGGCAGGTCAGCGGGTGGGGGATGCAATGCTGGCCGGGCAGGAAGCCCTTTACGACGCCCCCTACCGCTTCAAAATTATGGGGGCGGGCGAGCTGACGCTACAGGACTGGTTTGTGCCCGTGCTGTATCAGGATGCCGCCGACCCGCCGCTCTTTACGGTGACCGTGGGGGCCGAGGCGGCGCGACTGGCTCAGACGCGGCGTGAACAACAGTTGGGTAAGCTACCCGCCCCGCCGGAGCATCGCTTTGTCGGGCGCAGCCGCCAGTTGTTGCATCTGGAGCGGTTATTGCAGCAAGAACCCTATGCCGTGATTCGCGGCAGTGGCGGGTTGGGCAAAACTGCCCTGGCGACGGAGCTGGCCCGCTGGTGGGTGCAGTCGGGGCGGTTCCAGCGGGGGGCGTTTGTGAGTGTGGAGCCGCAGAACGTGCAGGACGTGCCGGGGGTGGTGGATAGCCTCGGACGGCAACTGGTGGGCGACCACTACACCGTGGCCCAGTACGGCAACGACCTGGACCAAGCGCTGCAGCCCATCGAACGGGAGTTGCAGCGCAAATCCACCATCATCGTGATCGACAATTTGGAGAGCGTGCTGCCCGATGCCCAGGGCAATAACCCGGCGGGCGTGGCGGATGTCACCGCACTGCTGGCCCTCGGCCAAAAACTGCTCGCGTCTGATACCCGCTGCCGCCTGCTGTTTACCAGCCGCGAACCCCTGCCCGCCCCCTTTGCCAAAGCCAAATGCACCGTGGCACTGGAGCGGCTGAGCAAAGACGAAGCCGTGCAGCTCGTCGAACAGGTGATGGCCCAACACGGCTGGGAACCCCCCGCTACCGACAACGCCACCACCCCAGAGGAAATTACGGAACTGGTGGACACCGTGAACCGCCACCCCCGCGCCCTGGTGCTGCTGGCGCGTGAAGTAGCGAAAGGGGTGCGAGCGACGACTCAGCGGCTAACCCAGCTCATGGCCCAGCTAGAGACGGAGAATCCGGGAGACCGCGAGAACTCGCTGTATGCCAGCGTGGAGCTGTCCCTGCGGCGGTTGCCGGAGGCGATGCGGGAGCGGGTGCAGCGGTTGGCGGTGGTGCATGGGGGTGGGCAGTTATTCATCCTGAAATCGGTGATGGGCATTGATGATGACAGTGCAAAAGCTGTCGCCGTGGCCCTCATTGAAGTAGGCATCGCGGAAGAGCAGGAGTATGGCTACCTGCGCCTCGACCCGGCCCTGCCCGCCTACCTGCGGCTGGGGCAACCCCCAGAACCACTGGCATCGCTCACCGCGACCTGGGCTGAGGCGATGGGACAACTGGTGGAGTTTCTGTATCAGCAAAAATTTAAGGACAGCCGACTGGCGGCAAGGCTGACGCTGCTGGAGTTGCCTAACCTGATGGCCCTGCTCGACTGGCTGGGGCAGCGGCTGACGGTGGATAGCACGATGGCTGAACGGGTAGCCGATACGGCTGGCAGCATTGAACAACTGCTGGCCAACCTGAATCGCCCCCAGGCCCTGGCGCGGGCAGTGGCCCTGCGGGAACGGGGGGCGGCAGGGTTGCCGGAGTGGGGCCAGGCCCAGTTTCAAAACCAGCGATTGCAGATTGAGCGACTCCTGGGCCAAGGGCAGCTCCAGACGGCCTATGACCAGGCCCAGGCCCTGCTGGCAAAGGCCCAGGCGGTGGGGCCAACGGCCTACCGGGGGGCCGATTATGATCTGGCGATGGCGCACTGGCTGCTTGGTCGGGTGCTGAAAACAGCCGGGCAGGCCGCCCCGGCTCTGGAGCAGTTCATCAAAGCCCAGCAGCAGTTTGAGTCGCTGGGGGAGCCGGGAGCCCGCATGGCCGCCGTCACCCTGACCGAACAGGCCGACTGTCTGCAGGCGTTGGGGCAGTTGGAGGCGGCAGCAGCGAAGTATGAGGAAAATATCCAACGAGCTGAAAAACTGGCAGACTTCCGGCAGGTCGCGGTCGGGAAGGCACAACTGGCGACGGTGCGAAGGATGCAGGGGCGGTATGACGAGGCGATCGCTGAGTACACCGCTGCCCGCGCCCTGTTTGAACAGCAGAACGAACCCCAAACGGTCGCCGTTATCTGGCACCAGATCGGCATGGTGTACCAAGCGGCGGGGCAGTTCGACGCGGCGGAAACGGCCTACCGCCGATCTCTGGAGATGGAGACGCAGATTGGCAATCGGGCGGGGCAAGCGAGCAGTTTGGGGCAGCTCGGCAATCTCTACCAAGACTCGCTAAATCGCCCTGAAGAGGCGGTCACCTTTTACCGACAGGCAGCGGATATTTATGTTGAGCAGGGAGACTTACGGTACGAAGGCGTTGCCCGCAACAACATTGCCGATGCCCTGCGTAAGCTCCAGCGGTACGACGAAGCGCGGCGGGAGATTCAGCGGGCGATCGAGTGTGACAAGCCCTTTGGTCATGCCGCCGAGCCTTGGAAAACCTTCGCCATCCTGCACCAAATCGAAACTGCTACTGGCCACCCCGCAGCGGCGCGGGCGGCGTGGCAGCAGGCTCGCGCTGCCTACCTGGCCTATCGGCAGCAGGGGGGCTACGCGCAATTTGGGGGCGGTAAATTGGTCGATCAGGTTTTGGGGCTGCTGGCTCAGCAGCAGGTCGATGAGGTGCAGTCGCTGTTTGCCGAGCTGACCCACAACCCAGAAGCATCCGCCTCCCTCAAGCAGCTGATCCAGGCAATAGTGTCTATCCTCAACGGCTCCCGCGACCCGGCTCTGGCCGATGACCTGGCCCTCAATTACGCCGACGCGGCGGAGGTGTTGTGGCTCATGCATCGCCTCGCCTCCCAGGGAGCAGGTGCCTAGTTCGCTCTTCCCGCCACGTTCACGGCTGGGCTTAGGCACCCGGTCCCTGGGCCCGATCGCGCCGCCCCCTCTCCCCCCGCAGCA
>NZ_JACSWC010000203.1 GCF_016888165.1 Halomicronema sp. CCY15110
AGTTCTCGAAAGTGACGACTTTCTCACGATGAGACTACCGATACTTTGCTCCCAAAACTTTTCTGCACCAGTGAGGAGAACCTACATCCAGACGCTCCTTGATACCCGATAAAGAGAACAGAGTTTCATAATGTCTATGGCACTTTAGTCTTTATTCAAGTAGCTTCAACCCGCCTAGCCCAACGACTCGCGGTATTCGGCCAGCAGTTTGGGCAAGTAGTCGTAGCCATCGACGCCAATTTGCTTCAGGAAGGCCGGACGATAGGCTTCCAGCGCAGATTGAAAGGCCTCTGGCCCCAGTTGACCGTAGAGGATGCTCAGCGTACCGGCGGGCTGATGCCACTGCTCAGAGTTGATTTGCCACAGCAGATACATACTCAGCGCCGCGCAGAACACCGACATTTTGGTGTTTTCGAGGTTTTGGTAGGCGATCGCCAGATAGCTGTAGTTCACTCCCTGCAAAAAGACATCGCCGATCGCTTGGGAAATGTGCAGCCCCTTTTCTAACGCGCCCACCGCCTGGTCATAATGTCGCAGCATCACTTGGGCCACGCCGAGACTATTGGCACAAAGCGCTTCGCTGGGGCGGTCTTGCACTTGCTCGCTAAGCTGTAACCCCTGTTCTAAATACGTCAGCACTGACTCGATCTGCTCCGGCTCGACGGCTTGTTCTTGAGCGCGGGAGATTTCGCTGTAGCCAAAGTTAGCCAGGGCATTCGCTTCACCGACACGATCGCCCGCCTGCCGCGCCAAGATCAACGCTCGCTGACTGTGGGCGATCGCCCCCGCAAAATCCTGCTGCATCACACAGGTGCGGCTGAGATGGTTGAGGTTGGCAATTTCGCAGCGCTGATCTTTCACTTCACGCGCACTCTCAATCGCCCGTTCGTGGAACTGTTGCGCCAGGTCATAGCGGCCCAAGGCCCGTTGAGAGTAGCCCAGCAGCGTCAAGATGCGGGCCTTAGTGGCGGTATTGGGCACTTCCCGCAGCGGTTGATCGAGATAGTCCAGCAGCGTCCGCAGCGGTTCGCCAGAGAGAGCAGTGAAGAGACCGCCATATAAGGGAAAGTAGTCTTGTTGAGAAAACTGTCGCAAGACTTGCAGCGCCATCTGAAAGCAGCCTTCAGCGAGTAACGGTTGCCGCAACTCGCTCAGCCGCCGCGAGAGCTGACTCCACACCACGGCAAAGGTGAGGAAGGTGGCGATCGACAAGCGTTTACCCGCTTTAGGGTCGTAGGGCTGCTGGTCAAACCAGGTCACGAGGGAGAGCTGGAGCCGTTGGAGGGCGATCGCCATTTCCACCCAAGTTCTGACTTCGAGGGGAATGGGCAACCCCTGCGCCGTCACCGCCTGATGTTCCGCCAGGTCAGTCAAGATGCGCTGAATGCTGGTGGTTTCCACCTGCTTCGCCCAGTAGGGCCAGGGGCCTTGGGGAGTGTCATTGCCAAAGCCGATCGACTGCTGGCTCTGGTCATAAATCCAACTAACGGTGTGGCCTTCGAGCTGTTGCCAGGTGTTGAGTCCCTGGAGTAATCCGGTGGACAACTCTTGGAGCGTCGGTTCGGCCGTCGGTTCGGTTTCCAGTTGTCGGAGCTGCTGGGCCAGGGTTTTGATTTCGTCACGGCTGAGGTGATGGGGCTGATTGGGATCGATCGCTTGCAGCAGAGCATTGAGTCGATCTTGGTCGGTGGTGCGGATCAGGGTGGCGATCGCACTAGACAAGGCTGCCGTGCTTTGATTGTCCTTTTGCCAATGCTCAAACTCACTTTGCAAGGTGGTGAGAGCCCGCTGGCGACGGGTGGCTTTCGCCTGTTTCAGCTCATCGGTTTCGCTCTCTAAAATCGCGGCCACGGCAGCCACTTCCGCCGTCAAAACTTGCTCAAACACCTCGCCTTCCCCCGGCTCAATATCTGTTTGCAGCAGCTTTAAAACCTGTGCCTTAGAGCGAATTTGCCCTTTCATCGTCATCTTGACAATACGCTCAAGCAATTCCTGAGACCGCGTCTCTGGGCTTGGGGAGAGATTGGCATCAGCCATAACGAATCCTCGAATGAAAGCAGCAATCAGTCGTCAACTAATAATCAGCAACCAGGGGTACCCTTCGCCTTATAGAAATGAACTGGTATGCGCTTCATTGTAATGATCTGTTCTCCCGAACAACTTTTACCTGGGGAGAGTCGTGCGCGGGGGGGCCAGCCGAAGCTCGCCATTGCCAGTCTTAGGATAATTAGGCCGCTTTCGAGTCATGGGCCGTCTGCCCCTGCTCGGGCAAGGAAACTTGGAACGTTTCCCAATATCGCACGATCGCATAAGCCAGAGTGGTCACCCCGGTCGCGATCGCCACCTCGTTGGCCTCAAACTTGGGGTGATGTAAAGGATGGTTCGGCGTGCCTGGCGTACCGATGCCCAAACGAAACATCGTGCCGGGGGCATGTTCCAGATAAACCGAAAAGTCTTCGGCCCCTAACGAGGGTTCACCAATTACCTGCACATGGTCATCACCACAAACGCCTCGGGCGCACTGTTCCAGCAGCTGCGTCAAGGCCGGGTCATTCATGACACCAGGCACGCCGGGCCGATAGCTGACCTCATATTTCGCCCCAAAGGGTTGACAGACCCCAGCGACCACATCGTCAATCCAACCGGGCAGCTCGCGGCGCGTATCGGGATGCAGCGATCGCACCGTGCCCGTCATCCGCACATGATCCGCAATGACATTCGGTGCCCGCCCCCCTTGAATCTGGCCAATGGTCAGCACAACTGGACGCAAAGGATTGTGGGTGCGGCTGATGGCCTGCTGTAACGTCGTGATCACCTGGGCGGCAATCCAAATGGCGTCGATCGCCTCGTGGGGCCGCGCGCCATGCCCCGACTCCCCGACAATATTGATTTCCAGGTCGTCGGCAGCGGCGGTAAGCGCCCCATACCGAATGCCAATGTCTCCCCCCATGACGGAGGGATAAACATGGACGCCAAAAATCGCCGCGACCCCCGCCATCACATCATCCGCCACCATCCAGCGAGCGCCCTGGGCTGTTTCTTCCGCTGGTTGAAAAATGAATCGCAGTGGCCCTGGCAGCGGGACTCCCAGTTCGGCCAACACCATGGCCACCCCCAAACCGACCGTGGTGTGAATATCGTGACCGCAAGCGTGCATAACGCCGGGCTTTTGCGAGGCAAACTCTAGGGGTGCCTTTTCTAAAATGGGCAGGGCATCCATATCGATGCGCAAGGCTAAAAAATCGGCCCGTTCGCCCGTCCCAGGCAGCTCGGCAATGACGCCCGTTTTTCCCACTAATTCTTGCGCTTTCAACCCGCAGGAAGACAGCACCCCAGCCACATAGGCGGCGGTTTGATATTCTTGACCGCTCAGCTCAGGATGGCTGTGGAGGTGACGGCGGATTTCAATCAAACGGGGGGTCAGATGGTCGGCGATCGCGCGAATTCGGTCAAGCATGAACGGCTCACAGTAGCGTATTCACATCTTAGAGCGGCTAGCGGTGGTCCAGTTGCTCAGAGCGCAAATCCTCGGGATGAGGGGAGGCAATTGCCGGGCGCGATCGCAGACAATGTCACAATAAAAACGTGACCGTGCCCAAGGCTGCGATCACGTTTCCTGATCTTGTGAAGCCAGTCGAACCTCGAAGCGACCAAAGGAGTTCCACTGACAAATGGTCACCAAAAAGTTGTCGTCGCCTACAGGTCGCCGCCCCGTGCCGCTAGTAGGAAAACAATGACTGGCCCAGCAATCACAATCATGGCTAGCATAGTGAGCTGTGCAATCAGCTCAAAGTTAATGCCACCGAACAAATTTGAAATGAACTCCATGGATCCTCCCAGACAACAAATTGGCCCTTCCACAGGCCCGACTGCGCTATTTTATCCGGTGTTGGGAACAGACATTTAACTAACTTTACAAAATTCTAAGGGAAGGAACCTGCGCACCGATGGCACATTGGCAATGTATTCAAGGCTGTGGCGCTTGCTGTCAGCTCAACCCGAGCGATCGCCCCGACCTCGACAGCTATCTCAGCCCGGATGAACTCGCTCACTATCTCAGTCTGGTGGGGGAGGACGGCTGGTGCATCAACTACGACCACGACCAGCGGCGCTGCAAAATTTATGAGACCCGCCCCGACTTTTGCCGCGTGCAGCCCGACACCTTCAGTCGCATGTTTGGCATCGACCCCGCCGAACTCGATGAGTTTGCCATTGACTGCTGCGAGCAACAAATTGCCGGGGTCTATGGCAACCAAAGTGAAGAACTGGGTCGGTTTGTCGCGGCGGTAGACCCCGACCCTGAGACGTGAATGGCGACCTCGAAGTGAAGAATACTGCGAAAATTCGCTCACGCGGCAAAAAAATTGCTCTAATACGAATAGAGAACTGCTTTAAGTAGTCGTTATTACAGGCATCTGTGTTTAGCCCGACGCTTCTACCGATCCCCCTGAGCTCTCTCTTTTAAAACGAGACTTCGAGCCGAAATGTTGATCGCCTCCTCGATCAGGGGGCGACCGCCAGGGATCGCATCGACCCGCGAAACAGACCCTGACTGTTGGTCAAAGCGACCGTTACCTGGCCCACCCACTATTTTTAATTCCCCGTTTTCAATGACTTATTGTTTAGGCATTCACGTTCGGCAAGGGGTGTTGCTTGCCGCCGACTCACGCACCAATGCCGGGGTTGATTACATTTCCCGCTATCGCAAGCTATTCGACTTTTCGGTGCCGGGCGATCGCGCCCTCATGCTCTGCACTTCCGGCAATCTTTCCATTACCCAAGCGGTGATGCACACCCTCGATCGCGACCTGGTTACCGACTCCGAGGTGAATCTGTACGCCCTGCCCACGATGTACGACATCGCCCGGTATATCGGCACCTGCATTCGCAACCTGCAAGAAATCGATCGCCCCTGGCTGCAAAAAGACAAAATCGACTTTCAGTGCAGCTTTCTATTGGGCGGACAAGTCAAAGGCGAGGCCCCCCAGCTGTATCAGATTTACAGCCAGGGCAACTGTATTCGTAGCACGCCGGAAACGCCGTTTCTGCAAATTGGCGAAACCAAATACGGCAAGCCGATTCTCGATCGCACCCTCACCTACGAATCAAGCATCGAAGATGTAGCCAAATATGCCTTACTCTCAATCGACTCCACCATGCGCTCAAATCTGTCGGTGGGGCCACCCATCAACCTGATCATGTACCACACCGACAGCTTCCAGATTGGGCATAAGGCACGGTTCATTGCGGGCGACCCTTACCTGTTGAAGATGCGCAAACATTGGGAAGTGGCCCTGCGGGAGGCCGCCGCCAGTATGCCCGAAATTGAATGGAATTCTTCCGCTTTGCCCGATGGCCCCGACCTGAGTGATATCTCAGAACCGTAGGAGATCGCGTGCCCCCATTCCCCCAGGGGACGGTCCCCTCAACAGGGGACCGTCCCCTATTCTGCCTCTATGGCAAAGTGCGTTAAACCGGCTTGTGTCATGCTTGTGTTGGCATTAAGCTTTGCCCGACCGTATCTGCTGTTACGGTACATCGGTCAGGTAACCCAGTATGAGTGATTTGACGGCCTTGGAGGGAATGCATGACCAGCTTGGAGACTTATGATCCCGGCGATTTTTACGATGAGCTGTTTGCGTCACCAGGAACGCCTCGTCCGGCTGCTGCTGAACTGGTAAGGCGCATCCAATCCTTGCCGTTTGCAGAGCTACAGCGTCGGCAAGACGCCGCCCAAAAAATGCTCTTTAAGTTGGGGGTCACGTTCAACGTTTATAACGATAACCAAGGCACCGAGCGGATTTTTCCCTTTGACGTCATTCCCCGGTTTGTGCCCTATAGCGAATGGGAAGGTCTCGAAAAAGGGCTTAAGCAGCGGATTGCCGCGTTGAACTGCTTCATTCATGACATCTACAACGACCAAAAAATCATTCACGATGGCGTGATCTCGCGAGAAGCGATCGAAACCGCTCCTGGTTTTTTGCCCGCTTGCAAGGGGCTGCAGCCCCCCAAAGGCATTTGGTGCCACATCACCGGCACCGACCTCGTCAAAGATCGAGACGGCAGTTGGTATGTGTTGGAAGACAATCTGCGCTGTCCCTCCGGCGTTTCCTATGTGTTAGAAAATCGCCGGGTGATGAAAAGCTCGTTTCCCAGATTTTTTGATGCGCTCGACATTCAACCCGTGGATGACTATGCGAGCCAACTGCTGGAAGCCTTGCTGAATCTCGCGCCGTCAAATGTATCCGACCCCTGTGTGGTCTTGCTGACACCCGGCATCTACAACTCCGCCTATTTTGAACATTCCTTTCTCGCGCAGCAGATGGGCATTGAATTGGTAGAAGGTCGCGATTTAGTCGTGGCTGATGGCTATCTGCAAATGCGCACCACTAAAGGCTTGCGACGGGTGGATGTGATTTATCGACGCATTGACGATGATTTTCTCGATCCGCAAGCTTTCCGAGCCGATTCCATGTTGGGGGTGTCGGGCTTGATGGAGGTCTATCGTCAGGGCCGGGTGGCGATCGCCAACGCCCCCGGTACGGGCATCGCGGACGACAAGATGATTTACGCCTACGTGCCGCAAATGATTCGCTACTACCTGGACGAAGACCAGATTTTGCAAAACGTGCCCACCTATCTCTGTGAAGATGCCAAACAACGCGAGTACGTCCTCACTCACCTCGACGAACTGGTGGTGAAAGCGACGAATGCGTCTGGTGGCTACGGCATGCTGATGGGGCCACACTCCACTGACGAAGAACGCGCTGCCTTTGCGGAAAAAATCAAAGCCGATCCGCGCAACTACATCGCCCAGCCGACCCTTAGCCTGTCTCGCGTGCCCACCTTGATAGACGGCCAGTTTGAGGGGTGCCACGTCGATTTGCGCCCCTTCATTTTGTATGGCAAAGAGGTTTACGTGAATCCGGGCGGGTTGACCCGCGTGGCGCTGCGGCGGGGGTCGCTGGTCGTGAATTCGTCCCAAGGGGGCGGCAGCAAAGATACCTGGGTGGTCAAGGAGAGCACATGTTAAGCCGAGTAGCGGATTCAATTTACTGGCTCAATCGTTATGTCGAGCGGGCGGAAAATGTCGCGCGATTCGTGGAGGTAAATCTCAACTTACTGTTAGATACCTCCGTTGCGGGGATGCCCCAGCAATGGCAACCCCTGGTGACGACGACGGGCGATCGCCAACTGTTTGAAGAGCGGTATGGCGACGCCAGCGCCGAAAACGTCTTAAAGTTTTTGACCTTTGATAGCGCTTATTCCAACTCGATTTTGTCTTGTGTGCAGTCGGCGCGGGAAAATGCGCGGGCCGTGCGCGAAATTATTTCGTCCGAAATGTGGGAGCAGGTCAATACGTTTTATTTGTGGATGAAAGAAGCCGCAGAGAACGACTACTCGCTGGAACAGCTCTACAGCTTTTATCCCGAAGTCAAAATGTCGAGCCATCTCTTTGCCGGGGTGACCGATGCGACGATGGCCCATAACGAAGGGTGGAATTTTGGCCGACTGGGGCGGTTACTCGAACGGGCTGACAAGACGGCGCGCATTTTGGATGTGAAATACTACATCCTGCTGCCCTCCGTTAAGCATGTGGGGACGCCCCTGGATGAGCTGCAATGGATTTCGCTGCTGAAATCGGCCAGTGCTTATGAGATGTATCGCAAGCGGCAGCGGCGGGTGTCGCCTGAGGGCATTACCAAGTTCTTGACTTTAAATTCAGAGTTTCCCCGGTCGATCCTCTTTTGTCTATTGCAGGCCGAGCGATCGCTGCACCAAATCACGGGCACGACCATGGGCAGTTGGTGCAACAACAGCGAGCGCACCCTGGGCCGACTCCGCTCAGAACTGGAATACATGACCCTAGAAGAGGTCTTTGACATCGGGCTGCACGAGTTTCTTGATAAGCTGCAAACGCGGCTCAATACCGTGGGTGAGCACGTCTATGAAGATTTTATGGCGGTGCCGCTGACCTCTTAGTTGAGTATTCTCTGTGCGCTATCACGTTTCTCACACGACCCACTATCTCTATCCCCACCCGGTCAAACTGGGTGCCCACACCGTGAGATTGCGACCGCGCAGCGATGGCAGTCAGCACTTGCAGCGGTTTGCGATCGTGGTTTCTCCCGAGCCGGATAAAAAGTCGGAACTGTTAGATATCGAAGGCAACACTTGTCTGCGGCTGTGGTTTCCCGATGAGGAAATCAAAGAATTACGCATCTACACCCAAGCCGAAGTGGAAACCGTGCGCGATAACCCCTTCGACTATCTCAGCGAACCCTGGGCCATCACGGCTCCGATTGACTATCCGCAGGCGATCGCGGCCCACCTTGCCCCTTACCTACAACCGTCACTATCCACCCGGTTCAGCCCGCCCGTGGTGGACTGGGCCCAAACCTTGCTCCAGGACGTGCAGGGCAATGTCGGTCAGTTTCTCTCGCAGTTAACCCAAGCGATTTACGAAGAGTTCCAATACTTTCATCGGCCCGAGGGCGATGCGCAGCCAGCGGGGGTCACGATGAGCCAAAAAGCTGGTTCCTGCCGGGATTTTGCAGTGCTATTTGTCGAGGCTTGTCAGGCGGTCGGGTTGGCAGCGCGCTTTGTCAGCGGCTACCAAGAAGGCGATGAAGCGCAGCAAAGTCGGGAGCTGCACGCCTGGCCCGAGGTGTACCTGCCCGGTGGCGGTTGGCGCGGTTTTGACCCCACCCATGGGCTGGCGGTGAGCGATCGCCACATTGCCCTAGCGGCGGCAGTCCACCCCCAAAATGCGGCCCCGGTGACGGGTACCCTGCAACCTGGCTATTTCGGACAGTCGACCCTCAAATATCAGATCCAGATTCAGCGATCGTTCCGCTGAGATTCCCCAGCGGCTAGCCCCGCTGATGCGAACCCATGATGATCGCAGCCTATGGCTGGCTCAACTCCAAAATCGCGTGATTATCGATCGGGCGATATCGTCCGGCGTCATCGACGGCCCCAAAGGCTTGGAATAACGGCTGCATTTCAGCCGGAAAATGAGCGTAATCAAAGCGACCATCACCGCTAGAGATATCAGCCCAAAAGTCCTCTAAGTCTGGAGCATAAAACTCAGCCTTGGCTGTCGACAAATTAAACGGTGGACTCATGAGAAAGCGCACCATGAAATTTTGGGAGCGATCGCGCATCCACTGACGCGACGTGACTTGTAAATCGGGCCAGTCGGGCACCGCTTGCACCCGATGACTCTCGACGGCCAACTGCCACTGACTAGACAGTTGCGGCGTTAGCGTCAGCAACCGATAGGGGTGGGGATAGCTGACCAACGACCCCGTGGTAATTTCCCACAAGTCGCCCTCCTGGGCGATGTCTTGCACATGTAGGTGCCCGGTAAACAAGAGGTTGACTTGGCCCTCGCGTAAACGCCGGATCAACTCATTTCGATTTTTCGTGATGTAGCGCCGCCCCATGGGATGCCGGGCCTGACCGGGCAAATGTTCCAACACATTATGGTGAATGGCGACCATCACCCAATCGCCGCGTAACTGTTCCAGCGTGGCCGACAGCCAATCTAGTTGCTCCGCATCGACAAACCCAGAGAATAGCTGTTGCCCTGTCTCGTCAAAGGCAATCGAGTTCAGGCCAATTAAATGTACATTGGGCAGAATTTCTTGATGATAATAGGGGCGATCGCTGCGGTAGCCAAAATCGCGATAAAGCTGGGGAAAGTCCGTCAGCCCAATCGTGTGCTCGTCCCCATCGCGGGTAATAATGTCGTGGTTGCCCGGCACCACATAGGCCGGAAAGGGCAGCTGTTTGAGACGGTTAATCAACCATTCGTGGTTTTCGCGCTCGCCATGCTGAGTGAGATCCCCCGGCAGCAGCAAAAAGTCGAGAGCCTGCGTTTCGAGCGATCGCAAAATCTGCTCAATGGCGGGAATGCTGACTTCCACCAAATGAAATCGCTGAGGCGTGTGGGCGATGGTGTGCGGTAACGCGATGTGAGGGTCGCTGATGATGGCAAAACGCAAAGGACGAACCATAGTGTGTGTATCGCTGGCAA
The DNA here is from genome assembly GCF_016888165.1 of Halomicronema sp. CCY15110. GTDB lineage: Bacteria > Cyanobacteriota > Cyanobacteriia > Phormidesmidales > Phormidesmidaceae > Halomicronema. Next base: position 10,043 of record NZ_JACSWC010000203.1, read on the forward strand.
AACACAAAAACTGGCTCCAGCCTAGCCCAAAGCTCTCTGCAACAGCTTCACCAACGCTGGTTCTACCGTACATTTCTGACCAGATCTAGCGCCGTATTTCCATGTGCAAACTCTTCGTCTATGGCACGCTGAAGCCGGATGAGTCCGCTTATGCCAACTATTGTGCGCCCCACGTGATGCGGGCCGAGGTCGCTCTTATGCAGGGGCAGCTATTTCACTTGCCGCAGGGCTATCCGGCCATGACTGTGGGCGATCGCTGGGTGACCGGGGCCTTACTCACCTTGCGAGACGAAGCGGCGATCGCCCACATCGATCAGTTCGAAGACTACGATCCCACCCTTCCCGCCACGAGCAATCTATATCAACGACTCCAGCGTCCAGTTTTCGCCACAACCCAAGCCCCCTTGGGCACCGCTTGGGCTTACCTGATGGCCGCCGAGAGAGTGATCGCCCTCGGCGGTATACCAATTGACGAGGGCATTTGGTCAAGACGCACCTTCCCCTCGATTTGAACCGCCCCTGTCGTGGCGGGCAGCCTTGGGCAAATACCCCCCATGCGCAAATAAGTCCCCAGATCTGATTGGTTTGAACATTGGCTAATTCCTGAACTCATGTAAGGTGGGTAAGATGTGTTTTTTCGAGCCGTATGGTGGATGCACTTTCCTGCTTTAATTTCTTCGGCAGTTTCCTGGGGATCCCCCCCTTCTCAGTAACTTGGCCGCCCTTTTTGGCCGAAGTCAATGAAGCGGAAATTGAACCTTTAGTATTGGCCGGCGTGTTGCTGAGCCTGATCACTGTTTATCTTGCTGCCAAGATCGGTGGCGAATTGTGTGCCCGGGTCAATCTCCCCCCGGTGCTGGGTGAGTTGCTCGGGGGCGTCGTTGTCGGCGTGTCAGCCTTGCATCTCATCGTCTTTCCAGAAGGGGCGGGCGAGTCCGGCTCAGTACTCATGCAGCTGGTCGAAAGCACCAGCAGCGTCGGGCCAGAAGGGTTGCTTTCCGTCTTTCGAGGAGAAAGCGAAGTGGTCTCGGTGCTCGCTGAGTTGGGAGTGATTATCCTGCTATTTGAGATTGGCCTCGAATCGGATTTGAAAGAGTTGATCCGGGTGGGGCCACAAGCCGCAATCGTCGCTGTCATTGGCGTGGTCGTACCGTTCGCGCTAGGTACCGCTGGCCTCATTGCGCTGTTCAATATTGCTACGGTGCCAGCGGTGTTTGCCGGAGCTGCTCTCACGGCAACGAGTATTGGTATTACTGCCAAAGTGCTCGCAGAGATTCAAAAACTGAGCTCTAAAGAAGGGCAAATTATCATTGGTGCTGCCGTCTTGGATGACGTGCTCGGCATCATTGTGCTGGCAGTGGTCGCCAGCCTTGCCAAAACCGGCGAAATTGAAATCAAAAATGTGGCGATTTTGATTGTCAGTGCAGCTGTTTTCTTGGTTGGAGCCATCTTGGTCGGTCGTTTGCTCAGCCCCCTCTTTGTCGGGCTAGTGGACAAAATGGAGACCCGGGGTGAGCTGATTATTAGCTCGCTGGTTTTTGCCTTTGCACTGTCTTATATTGCTGCGACCATTCAGCTAGAGGCGATTCTCGGAGCCTTTGCAGCGGGGCTGATTTTGGCCGAGACGCCTAAACATAAGCAATTGGAAGAGCAGATTATTCCTATTGCGGATATGTTGGTGCCCGTCTTTTTTGTGACGGTGGGGGCTCGCACCGATGTGAGTGTGCTGAATCCACTCGATCCGGCCAACCGCGAAGGGCTCATCATTGCCTCTTTCTTGGTGATAGTCGCCATCGTCGGCAAAGTCGTCACCGGGTTTGCCGTATTTGGTCAACCAGGCGTCAATCGATTGGCGATCGGGGTCGGAATGATCCCCCGAGGCGAGGTGGGCTTGGTCTTTGCGGGTGTCGGCTCGGCGAGTGGTGCCCTCTCAGAATCCTTGGAAGCGGCCATTATTGTGATGGTTATTTTGACCACCTTTGTGGCACCGCCCTTACTGCGCGTGGTCTTTAAAGATTCCGACAGCATTCCTCCAGACGAAGAAGTCCAGGTGGCGGCGAGTACTTCCTCGGAAGAACAGCCTTCAGCCTCCTGAATAGGATCTGAGGTGGGCGATCGCCCCCACCTCATGCCCACATTTCCTCAAGGCATGTGCCATAGTTCGGTGTTGTGCCCTAGTTGTTACCAGCTAGGGCACGTTGATAGCTATGAGCGACTCCATTCAGCACTCACAACTAGACCAAATTCGTCGGTCTGTGTGGTTTCACCTCACCAGCCCCGTGCAGCAATTGGTGGTTAGGCTAGCGCGCGATCGCAACTATCCTTTAGCCATCATTCTCTTTTTTTAACCGCGACCAATAATTTACTCGCTCCTTCATAACGCTTGTGGGGGAGTCCAGTCAGTAGTGTCGAAAAGAATCTTAGGTAAGCCAAAGTAATCAGCATGTCAATCACGGTTCAGAAAAACTTCCAGTGAATCAGAACTAAGTTGACTTCGGCTCATCGCCTTATTCAGCATTGATACTTCCTTGATTGCATGTTTTTACGGAAGCCATTAGTCCGTAAGATATGTAAAGTTTATACAAAGAAAACCGCTGCGTTCAGGTCTTAATGACTAAGAAATTATACGGAAACCGCTTTAGTTTCCTTTAGTAGAATTTCATGATCGCGCAGCGAGTTTTTCGAGGCTCTGATGGTGCAAATCTACCAAATACGGTGATGTCAGGGTCGGAAAAGACAATACTAGCCCGTGAAGATCTATAGGATTTCTAGAATTCCTCGGCGCAACTTAAGGAGCGTACGACTTTCTAGAAGAGAACGAGTTGGCGAGAGTTCAGGGCAAAAAAATTGATTTTAGCTTGATTAAAAACTTAAACTGTCAAGCTTGAGTTTTTAATCCGCATTAGCATTTCTTTCTTCGCTCCCCAAGACCGCAGCAAGATTTTTTCCCTGAGCAAAAAGCCTATTCGGGGTCCTTCAGCGTGCACTTTTGGGACTCTAAATTTCTTGCCAAATTCTCACATCCCAACCATTATCGGTTACTGTTTCAGCGTCTTTTTCGCCCTGGTTTCACCGGTTCATTATCTGAAAACACCTTCAGGGAAAAACCATGAAACTCATTAGTCTGAATGAAAACACGGTCAAGTTTGGGCCAAGTACCTCAGAGGCAAGCTTAAAAGCCAGCGGTGCCGCTAGCATTACGTTTGGCAGCACCACAATTTACATCGGTACCTTCCAAGCATCGAGTAATAATCAAGACCCCATTGTGACCAGTTTCACCAATGGCAGTCGCAACTGGACGCAATACTACGACACCTCTGGGATTGATGGTCGGGGTGTGGGCTTGCTGTGGGACGGGGTATCTCAAAACTTGTACGGGGTATTCACGGCTGATGGCGGCTCCCAGGGCGGCAATACTTTTGGGCAAGCCACTCAAGGCGGTTGGCTGTCGGGCTATGGCTCGGGTGGCGGGCCGAAGGTGAGTGTATTGCTCAAGCTCAACCCCACGACAGGGGCATCGGAGGCGGGAACGTTCATCCGCGCCCAACTTTCCAACGGTAATACCAATACCCTGACGCCTGTCGATTTAGATTTCGTTGACAATCAAGTCGTCTTTTTCGGTGACTCTTTCTTCACCCCTCTGGATGTGAATGGCCAGCGGTTCAACAACCAAAATCCAGCTTTCACCAGTCCATTTGACTATCGGGTGGTTTTTAGCACGGATCTGTCGCGAGCGACCAGCGCTGCAGCCATTGGTTGGAATGGCGTCACGACCTTGGGCGCGGCTGGAGGACATTCGGCAAATCGTTATAGTGGCAGCGGTCTCTTTCTCGCATTGAGCCTGTCTGCCCAAATCGGCGCAGCCGGATTTGGGCAACCCGTTAACACCTTCGGTAACGTGGTGAATGGTATTAACATTGAGCACATTTTTGACGAGGGGTATTATTTAGCCACTAATCCTGATGTTGCTGCTGCTGTCAAAGCCGGATGGGTCAAGTCGGGCTATCGACATTTTCTCGTTGCAGGCTTGGCAGAAGGTCGTGAGCCATTCCAGTTTTATGACGAAGCGTTCTACCTTGCCCAAAATGCCGATGTTGCCGCAGTGGTAGGGTCTGGAGCCTTAACGAGTGGGTTACAGCACTTTCTCTCGTTTGGTCATGAAGAAGAGCGGGATCCTGCCGCTACGTTTGATAGCAGTGACTATTTGCTGAGCAACCCAGATGTCAAGAATGCTGTTGCTCAAGGTGCGATCGCTAGCGCATTTACACACTTCGCAAATTTTGGTCTAGCTGAAGGACGTTTTTCAGATGTCCTCTTATTTGATGAAAAGTACTACCTGGCAAATAATTCTGATGTCGCGCAAGTCGTAAATGCTGGCCTGGTTAGCTCCGGATGGGAGCATTTCCTCGCTTTTGGCCAAACCGAAAAACGTGATCCCAGTGCTGGCTTTAGCCAAGATACCTACTTATCACTTCATCAAGATGTGGCGGTGGCGGTAGCCAACGGGGGTATGCCGAGTGCTTTTTATCACTATGCAGCCTTTGGTATTGCTGAAGGTCGAGTGATTTAGCGCTTGAGCCGAAGAGGCAAGGCTCACTGCTCATAAGGCAGTAAATGCGCATTGCCGCTGCTGAATTGAGCGAAGTTTGAGGCTGTATCCAGGCTGCTGGCTTCATGAAGTCTTGAACAAAGTTGGGACAGTTGTGTAGAAAATACTGAGGCACTAATACCTGTATCATTCAATATTTTCACGGAAGTCAGTAGTCCTCGGTATGTGTGAAGGTCTCATAAAGAAAACCACTGCGTCAGCTTCTCATGATTAGGAAATTATACGGAAACTGCTTTAATTTCCTTTAGGAGAATTTCATGATGACGTAACTGGATTGTCTGTGCTCTGATGGTGCATGTCTACCAGGAACAAAGTGATGTCAGAGTCGGAAAAGACGATAACTTGCCCGCGAATGTCGACAGGATGTCTAGGATTCTTCAGCGTTGTTCTTATGAGTGCATAGTTCTAATGAGCACCCAGTTTCCTAGTGGAAGATGAGTTAGTAACCGTTCGGGTTCAACAAGTTGGTTTTAGGTTTGTCCACAATTTGAGCTCCCAAGCCTGACTTTAAGGTCGGTATCACTGGCGACTACTCGTGTCCCCAGCGGCGGCAGTATTATCTAGCCGTTTTGGCCGGCACTCGACAGATTCATCGTGAGTCTGCTGGCCGTGTTACCGATCTCCGAACGCTTACTGCACCGCGTCTTCGTCCCTTTGAAAGTCTTTTTTGCTCTGGTTTCACTGGTTCATCATCTGAAAACACCTTCAGGGAAAAACCCATGAAATCCATTTTTGCGGCTGCGATCGCGGCTACCTTGGGCTGTTTGAGTGCTCTACCGGCTCACGCTGCGGCGTTGAGTAGCCTGAATAATGGGGTCGTCAAATTTGCCCCTAGTACCTCAGAAGCCGATCTGCTTGACCTTAATGCTGCCAGCATTTCATTTGGCGACACCACAATTTACATCGGCACCTTCCAAAAAGGGAGAAATAACCAAGATCCCATTGTGACCAGTTTCACAAATGGGGTGCGCGACTGGATTCAGTACTACGACACCTCCGGTATTGATGGTCGGGGCGCTGGCTTACTATGGGATGAAACCTCTCAAAACTTGTACGGAGTATTCACAGCTGATGGCGGTTCCCAAGGGACAGAAACCTTTGGGCAGGCGACTCAGGGCGGTTGGCTCTCGGGCTATGGTGCCGGGGGAGGCGCTGCAGTGAGCGTATTACTCAAGCTCAATCCGAACACTGGTGACTCTGAAGCGGGAACCTTTATCCGCTCTGCCCTCTCCAGTGGCAACACCAATACCGTTAGACCAACCGGGCTAGATTTCGTTGACAACCAGGTGGTCTTTTTTGGGGATTCTTTCTTCGCGCCTGTGGATATCAACGGGCAGCGGTTTGATGATCTAGCTCCTGGCTTTAATACTCCATTTGAGTATCGGGTCGTGCTAACAACCGATCTGTCACAGGCGACTCGCGCTGAATCTATCGGGTGGAATGGCGTGACTGAGTTTAGTCCACTAACGACCGCAACAGGTAGCGAGAATTCTGGCTCGGATGACTCTGAGAACCCGACAGATAGCGGGACGACGGGCGCTGAAGGAGGAGGAGCCGGGACGCCAGAGGATAGCGGCGGTGCAACGGCTGGCGACGCCACAGGTCAAGACGATACGCCTGCTACTGGTGGTACGGGTGATAGTGGTAGCGAGATTGTCGATGATATCGAGCCTGGCAAAGAGGCCGAATCAGTTCCAGAACCAGGGGTTTTAGTTGGGTTATTAGCAATTATGGCCGTTGGGGTGTGGCGACAGCGATCGCACACATCCGCTTCCAAGGCCGCCTGATCACCCAGAAGCTATAACTATGCGGACTGCGTACCTTAAATGCGAAGCAGTCCGCTTTTCCATCATCGAAAACAACAGTACGGCTTTGGATTACTCAACCATCTAAGGTCATGCCCATGCTGACGACAGTTACTGTAAAGCCTAGCTTAGGGCAACTTCGCGCCACAGGCTCGGCAGTGCGGCAACAAGCGATAGGTCGAGACGTGACAAGTGGGACATTCCCGCAACTGACCATACCCGCAGTGAGGACAATGGGTTTCGGCATGATGCAGCTTTTTGGCACAGCGAATGCAGCGACCTTTTTGCACTCGCCCCGCTGCCTGCACCTTGGGATTGAAGACAACTTTTTGGAAAAATTTGATCAGGCCAAAGCCCAACAGCGGAATCAGTAAGATATACAGATAGCTCACCAGGAACTGTAGGCCGCCGAGCAAGACGATCGCCAGATCCGTTAGCACCGAAAAGAGTGCCCCCACCTGCAAAATCTGGAAGACTTTCACAATCAGCGGCACAGTGAAAATCACCAACAGATGCCAACTCAGGAGCGCGACTAGGCCGTAGTTGCGGCGTTGAGCAAGTTGATGCACCGCCCAGGCGATCGTCAGCAACGGTATCAAAAACAGTCCCTGAAAGAAGATTTGAATCGTGGGGTGCCAAAAGTTGGCGCGATTATATTGCTGTTCAAGTTGGGCAAATTGTCCGTCATTCATCAGCAGCGAGAGGATAGGTTGACTGCTGGCGTCAGCCACCACCTCCGCCTTGAGTGCATCAATCTCATCCGTCAAGCTTTCGATCTGAGCGGTGTTGCGATCGAGTTCCTGCTTGGCGTTAGCCGCTTCAACCTCGTTGATCGAGAGTTCTTCAGACTGTCCGGCTAATGCTTCTAACAGCGTAGAATCGTATTGCTCACGAATTTGGCGGTTAGCCGCTTCGAGGCTAGCGATTTCACCCTCCCGCTGATTGATGGCGGCCAGGCGCTGCTGATTCGCCGCTGTCTGCACTTGATCGTAGCGGCTGGCATAGGTTTGGCAGATTTCAGAGACTTGTCCTAGGTGTTCGCTGGTAGTGGTTTGGTAGCGCTCTTGAAGGGACTCCTCTGCTGGCGATCGCACCAGTGCTGCTTGCAGAAACTCGAACGACTTATTCTCGTTCGTTTGCTGTCGGTAAGCCACCCACTCGCTGTAGCAAGGATGTTCTTGTTGAGGGCTGATCGGCCAATTGCCAACATCATGCAAGCCCCAGAACACATTTGACAAGATAAACAGGTCAATCAAAATGATGACGACCAAGCTGACTTTGTTGATGGGCTCGTTGTTGACCTGATTGCTTTTGCGAAAGAAACGGCGCAGACTGCGCTTGAGTGGATTCGCCATCTCGTTACCTCAGCTGAGACTCCTGCCCCAAAATAACCTGGAGCAACTGCCCTGAGTATGGCGAGGAACGCGGCAATTACTGAGACCAGACTGACAGATTTTGAGGCGGCGGCACTAGTGCTCTGTCAGTGCTTGATTTTAGGGTGATACACACTCGCCAACATCCTATTGCCTGCGGCAAGGCAAGGCCTACGACAAACTCAGGATGAGCGGGATCTGTGCATTCGGGCTGAGCTGGTCGTTCGCCCAGTGGCTCCCTCCAAGAGCATGCCCTAAGTTTTAGGCTTGACGCTGCATTAGCCTGTTTTCAACTTCTTGACTACAGCAACATGCTCTTAACCTGACACGAATCCCCACTGTGAAAACTCTGTCCTTGCCAAGACGCTCAGAAATTGGCTTAATCATCCATTTCCAGAGACTCAACGCCTGTGTTCTCAGCGCTGGCACCATGCTATCTGTCCAAAGTCAAAGACTACTTAAGCGCAAGAAAGCCGTCAGCATTACGACGCCGATGAGCATACTCCAGGTGAGACTGTTGCAGAAGCGAGATTGCAGTTAACCCATTAACGCAAAAACCCTACTCAGAGGCGTAGGGTACATCATCCGCTAACCGAAGCAACAACTACGCACTGCCGTTAGCCACGATCGCATAATTACGAATCGCCTGTAAATTTTGGGTTAAATCATTTCGTAAATGCCGTTCAATCAGCATGGCGGGAATAGCCCGAGGCGGACAAACCGTAATTTCGTAATTTAAGCGAGTGACTTGATCCGACTCATTGGCTTGCTCCAACTTCCAGACCCCTTCAAAAGATTTGAAGTCGCCCTCAACCATAGAGAAGCCAATACGGTGGGGAAACTGCTCGGCCATATCAAGCACCACCCGGGCGCAAAACTGGATATTGAGGAAGCATTGAGAACCCACTTGCTCCAGCAAAGTACGCGAGTCACCCGTCTCTAGGCGGCGGCTCACCGTCAGGTTAGGAATAAAATTGGACAAATTTTCGTAATCCGTCAAAATACCCCACACTTGCTCAACCGGACAAGGAATGGAAATCGAAGCGAGAATCCGGCGGTGGCGTTGTGGTAATTTTTCTGTCTCAATGCACAAGTTGCCTGCACTAAATAAGTCGTCCAGTGCAGGTTCAACTGGCATATCTTCTAAGGCTTCGAGCGGAGTCGCGTCAGTCATTGTGATGCTTGCCGATACCTACTGCATATTAGACCTAAATTGCCACGATTGATCAAGTCCACCGCATGAATGGATGCCTCAATGGTGACTAATATTGAGTCGTTAATTTATAGAATACTGCGGGGCTTTGCTGTCATATCACCGTGGAATCGCGGCAGTTTTTGCACGGACGGTGTCCGGCTCCGTAAAACCCGTATTTTTGCTGAGCGCCAGAAAATATCGATCTTGCCAGTTGCTGCTGCATCCGAAACATTTGCACTATAGTTTTTCTTAGGAGAATCCGGAATCCGCTATGACCGCAGACATGCTTCAAGTTGTCGGCACTGTTAAAGGCCCCGGCGAAAACGGGAATGAATATTTGTTCATCACCGCCGATAACCGCGAGGTCAAGATTGGCGAATTTGTGGCGTATCAAGTGCAGCAGGGGCATGAAACGCTAAGCATTCTCGGCAAGATTGCCGATCGCCGCTTAATTGATCATCTGCCCGATCGCATTTTTGCGGATACGGGCATCAGTCCTGATGCGATCGCGGCCCTTGTCGGCTTCGCGTACCCGGATCCAGAAATTTACGAAGTCACCGTTGCGGTCATTGGTTATTTCCATCCTGCTTTGGGATTCATCAATCCCCGACTGACACCGGATCCCGGCTCCAAAGTCTATCGGGTTGACGATGCCACGCTGGTCAAGGTGGTTAATAAAAAGCAGCCGGGAGAAATCGGGGGGGCGCATGTTGGTTCCCTACTGCTGAGACCGGGAGAAACGGTGCCCGTCGCGCTGGACGTGAAGGAACTGGTGAGTACCCACATGGCGATTTTGGCGGGGACGGGCTCCGGCAAATCGTACACCGCTGGTGTGCTGATTGAAGAATTGCTACGGCCTAACAATCGCGCCGCCGTTCTCGTCTTTGACCCCCATGGGGAATACGGCACGCTGGGCGATATGCGGGGACATCCTGCTTTTCAAGGCGACGACGGCTACGCCCCTCAAGTCAAAGTGCTGACGCCAGAAGACATTCGCATTCGCATGTCATCGCTTGATTATTACGACGTGATGACCCTGCTGCCGAATATGAGCGATCGCCAGCAGGCGATTCTCAGCAAGGCTTTCAAGATTCTCAAGCGCCATCGCCACGGCGATTATCGGTGGGATGTAGAAGACCTGATCCGTGCCGTGAATGAAGCGGACACTAGCGAAGACGATGACGGCAATCCCAAGATCGGGTCGTCGGCTCCCGCGATCGAATGGAAGCTTGAAAAGCTCGCGAGTTCTGACTACTTCCACCGAGCGGAGCATCTCGCACCGAAGGATCTCTTTGAGCCGGGTCAGGTCACGGTGCTGCAAATGAACGAAATTAGCCAGGAAGAGCAGCAAGTGATTTGTGCTGCCGTGCTACGTCAGACTTACCAGGCGCGCATGGGGACAGAGAAAGAAAATATTTCCGAGGCAGATGAGAATTATCTGCCCTATCCAGTCTTCATTTTGTTGGAAGAGTCGCACCGGTTTGCGCCGGCTCACGAGCCGGCCCGCTGCAAGCAAGTGCTGCGTACCATTCTCAGTGAGGGACGTAAGTTTGGCATGGGGGTAGGGCTGATTACCCAACGCCCTGGCAAACTGGACTCGGATGTGCTGTCGCAATGCATGAGCCAATTTCTGATGCGCATTGTGAATCCGGTGGATCAGGAAAGTTTGAAATACGGCGTGGAAGCGGCGGGTCGGGATCTGCTTAAAGAACTCCCCTCTCTCACCAAGGGACAGGTCATTATTTCCGGGGCCTGTGTGAACACCCCGGTGCTGTGCCAAGTCCGCCAACGCCTAACCCAGCACGGCGGCGAGACGATGGATGCGCCGCAAGACTGGCAAAAGTATTTTCAACAGCACCACGCGCGCAAACGCAAAATTGAGCAGGCCACCGTGGCTCGCCCGAAACCGGCCGAAACCGTCGGCGGAATCAGCATTGAGTAGCGCGATCGCCCCCACGCCCCCTGGCAGAACGTTGCCAAATGTTATGGACATTGCCAGCGATCTACAACAGTTGACGCGTCGATACGGAAAACTGGCGTCAATCACTGGGCATCAATCGACGCAGCTATTCGATAGATTATCTAACAACCGGGTTCATGCATGGGTTTGGATACTCCCCGCCACTCTCCCACGCTTATTTCACCTGGGTTGTCTGCAGTCCTAAAAATCAGGGGTTACGTTGCAGACAATCCAGGGCTATAATATCCAAGCTAGTGTGAATAAACACTCCTTGGAAGCGTGGCTGAGCGGTTGAAAGCGCCTCCCTGCTAAGGAGGTAGGGGGGGTAACCTCCCTCGAGGGTTCGAATCCCTCCGCTTCCGTTCTTGATGTCATCCCCTATCCGCCTGACCGCAGGCTGTCAATTTTCCGTACGAACAGATCACTGAGAATGGTGATGACGCGGCGTTTGCGCAGCTTGATATTGGCTGTTACCGACATCCCTGATTGCAGCGGCAGCGCTTCGCCCAATAGTTGATCTTGTAGTTCAATCTCTGCGGGGAATCGATAGTAGGGATTCACGTCGTCTGGGGGCAAAGCATCGGAACCGATGTGGACGACTTCCCCTTCAACATCACCAAATTCGCTAAAAGGGAATGAATCGATGCGGACATCAACCATTAGCGGCTCTTCGGAATCTTGAAACCGCTGGGTCACAAAACCGATGTCGCGATTCGTGATAAAAACTCGCGCTACTAACGTGTCATTGGGCACGATTTCCAGAATCGGCTCGGTGGCATTCGCCACATAACCCGGCTGGTTAGCCCTGAGGTTAAAGACCTGCCCATCTAGGGGAGCCCGCAGTTCCTGATTCTCTAGGGCAAACTCAAGCTGGCTAATTTGCCCGCCAATTTCCTCTAACTGTTTTTCGTTGTCCACCACGACTTTCGTGATCTGACTATCCAGGTTGGCGATTTGGTTATCATTGGCCGCAATTCGCTCCAGCAGTTCTTCGTCCGACACCACTTGGGTGCGCAGCAACTCTTCTTGGGCCTGGTCGATCGCCAGCAATAGTCGCTGCTGCTCTTCTTGCAGACTATTCACCTCCGTTTGGCGATTGCTCACCTCTTGCTGCTGCCGCAATCCTTGCAGTTCAGAGATGCCGCCCTGCTCAACCAGCGGGGCGATGCGGTCATAAATCTCCTGTTCCACCGATAACGACTGCACCGCGTTAGCCAGTTGGGTGGTGGCTTGGTCAAGCTGTTTATCCAGCTGCTCGACTTCGAGCTGATTGATGGCAATCTGGGAATCCAGTCCCCCGAGAGTGGTGGCGACTCGTTCCCGCTGGCGAGGGGATAAGTTGGCCGCATTCAGGTCGCCGCGCAAAATCGCCCGATACAGTTCGTTCTCTTCCACGAGGGCCACGCGATTGCTGGTCAACCGGGCGATCTCAGGCGAAACCGTGACCGGAGCACCTGCCACTTCCGGCTGCGCACTGAGCTGCGAGCGGTAATACTGGTTTTCTTCGCGCAGACGCGCCCGAATATCCTGCAACGCCCCCAATTGAGCGCGGGTCGCTTTCGGGTCCAGGGTGACCAGCACCGTCCCCCGCTCCACCGTTTCGCCCTCGCTCACATGAATTTCGGCGACGACCCCTCCGACCGGTGCCTGCACGGGCTGGACCACCCCTTCTGGTTCCAGCTTGCCCTGGGCCGGGATCGCCTCCTCAATTTTGGCTAGGCACGCCCAGGCCACCGTCGCCACCGTGACGCCCACAATACCCCAGACCACATACCGCGCCCAGCGGGGCGACTGTCGCAAAATGACTGATCGCTCAAAGCCGGAAGTCGGTGGCGTGGGGGGAACTTGAGGCGGCGTTGGCGGCACCGCGCCGTTGCCGTTGCCATTGTGCCCATTCTGGATAGTGCCGTTTGGAGTCACGTGCGATCCGGAAGTCATGATTCATCCTCGTAGGAATCTGAGCGAAAACAAGAACTGAGGCAGGTGCCGCTAATCAGGCTAGCGCTTTAACCGCCTATTCAGGGGTATGAATCTGTTGTTGATACAAGGTGTAATACCGCCCCCGCAGCGCCATCAGCTCTTCGTGGGTGCCCTGTTCCACCGCCGCCCCGCGATCCATCACCAAAATGGTGTCGGAGTCTTGAATGGTGCTCAGTCGGTGGGTGATGAAAAACACCGTGCGGTCTTGAGCCCAAGTTTTGAGGTTATTACACACTTGCTTTTCGGTGTCATAGTCGAGGGCGCTGGTGGCCTCATCCAAAATCAACAGGCGGGGATTGTGGAGAATGGTGCGGGCGATCGCAATCCGCTGGCGCTGCCCCCCGGACAGTGACGCTCCCCGTTCACCGACGCGGGTGTTGTAGCCCAACGGCAAATCCATCACGAATTCGTGGGCTCCGGCAATCCGGGCGGCCATAATAATGGCGTTATCATCGGCCTCCGGGCGCGTCAGCGAAATATTTTCTTGAATGCTGCCCTCAAACAAGAGGCTGTCTTGCGGCACGATGCCCACCTGCTGCCGCAGGGAATACAACTCCACCTTGCCGATGTCGTACTTGTCGATCAGGATGCGGCCCGATTCGACTTCATACAAGCGCGGCAGCAGCTTCATCAGCGTACTCTTGCCGGAACCGCTCTGGCCCACAATGCCGACAAACTGGCCCGCCGGAAACTCCAAGTTAACGTTGACTAACTGCAATGGGCCAGAAGGGGCAAACCGAAACGCCACATTTTCATAAGTCACTTGGCCCTGAATATCGGGCATCTGAATTTGATTACGGCCCTGCTCTTCGGCCTCGCAAGGATGATCCAAAATGTCGCTCAAGCGTTCCAACGACAGCGCTGTCTCTTGGAAGTTTTGCCAGAGCTGGGCTAAACGCAAAATCGGCGCGGTCACGTAGCCCGAAATAATGCGGAAGGCGATCAGCTGACCCAGGCTCAGTTCCCCTTGCAGCACCAGATAAGCGCCCACCCAGAGCACCAACAGCGCCGACAGCTTATTCAAAAAGTTGCTGGCGGCCCCTGCCGTGGTGGAGGTCAGCACGGTGTTGAAGCCAGCGCTGACGTAGCTGGCGTAGCGCTCTTGCCATTGCCAGCGGGTGCGCAACTCAATGTTTTGGGCCTTCACCGTTTGAATGCCTGACAGCGCTTCCACCAAGAAGGACTGGGTCGAGGCGTTGCGCTCGGCCTTCACCCGCAGTTGCTTGCGCACAATGGGCGCGACCAACACCGTCAAAAAGACAAACAGGGGAATCGTCGCCAGCGCCACCAGGGTCAGCAGCCAGCTGTAAATGAACATGACGACGATGTACAGCACCGAGAACACGGCGTCGAGCACCACGGTGAGGGCAGTGCCGGTCAGAAACTTACGGATATTCTCCAACTCGTTGACCCGGCTCGAGAGTTCTCCCACGGGGCGGTTGTCAAAGTAGCGCAGCGGCAACCGCAACAAGTGATCGATAATCTCGGAGCCCAGTGCCATGTCAATGCGGTTCGTTGTATCCACAAACAGATACGTTCGCAGGGCGGTGAGTATAGCCTCAAAGACGGCAATGACCAGCAGAAAAACGCCGAGCACTTGCAGGGTGTCGGTGCTGTTTTGCACGATCACTTTGTCGATGATGACCTGCACCATCAACGGATTGGCCAGGCCAAACAGCTGCACAAAGAACGACGCAATGAGCACTTCCACAAGTACCCAGCGGTACTTTTTGAGCGAGGGAATAAACCAGCTCAGGCCAAAGCGTTCTTGGGGGGTTTCGCGGGTCTTTTCTAAAAGAACGACTTCGCCTTCATCGCCCCAGGTTTCTTCGAACTCGATGGGCGATCGCTGAATCAGCCCCACGTCGGGCACCGCTAGCACCCGCGCCTTCGCGTTCGTTTCATACAGAATGGCGTAGCCTTCTTCCCAGCTAATCAACGCGGGGGTGGGCAGGCGGCTGATGGCGCTCGCAGGCACCTGCGTCATTTGGGTGCGCAGGCCCATGAATTCGGCCACTTTGCCCGCCAGGGGAAGGGAGAGTTGCCCTAAGCGATCGCGCTGGTTAGTCAAAATCCGACGAATAATGTCGCGGCGAAAGGGCATGCCAAAGTACTGGCTGACCATTTCCATGCAGGCCAACATGCCTTCGATGTCGCCTCGTCCCCGCACAAATGGATAATCCGCTGCGGTGGCCGACGGCTCGGGTTCCGGCTCCGGCAAATGTTCCGGTGCGTAGGGAATCGCCCCTGGTTCGGCCGCCGCCATTGCCCCTGCTGCTGCGGTACCGGGCGGCGGCAAGGCAGGCGACAACGCAGGGATATCGGGCAGTCCCACCAGGCGGGCTCCCTGGGGACTAATCACGTCTAACTCATTGCCCGCCCACTCCAAATTGAGCCGACTGCCCATGGGTTGGTTGATGATCGTGCCGCTGCTCACGAACCAGGTGTAATCATTCTGACTGGGCAGGTGCAAAGGCCGCTTGCCATAGGGTAAATAGTGTACCCGGCCAGCCTGCTGGGCCTGTTTAGCCAACTGCGCCAAATCGCCCGCATCGGCGGCTTGGTCGTTCACCTGCCGCGCCAATAGGTCAAAGACTTCGGCCAGATACAGCTGATCTCGCACTGCCGTCGCAAAGTCGGGATATTGGTCCAATGTTTGCTGAAAGATCGCCATGGAGAACTGGCAGCCCACCACCTCAGAGGAGGCGATCGCGGTTTCACAGGGTTGCCCCCGCAGCAGCCCCACAATGCCCAGCAGCGCCCCCTTATCCAGCAGTTGTAGCGTGATGGGCTTGTCGGTGCGGGGGTCTTCGCCCAAGAGTCGGGCCTGTCCTTCGGTAATCAGCACCAGCTGCGGCAACGCCTCTGGACGCACAATCGGTTGACCAATGCGGTACCGCAATAGTTGACCGCTCTGGGCCAAGTTCGCGATCGCTGTCCCAGGCAATTGGTCAAAGGGCGCAACCCCAGAAAGAATTCGTTGCAGGGATTGAGAAGTTACCGTCATACCCTTGCTATCAATAAATTAAGTTTGCTATCGAACTAAAAGGTCGTCCGCAGTCCAGGCTACCCAGACTACAGCAGATTAATACCGGGCCGAAAAAATTAGGCCTCGATGTCTAATCTCAGAGCAACCTAGCTGCAGAACACTCCCAGCCAGAGAACTCCGTAGCTCAAAAATGAGGCAAAAAGACGTCATACGTCGCTTAGTGTAGGCAAAATTTTCCTCAGTCTAGTGCAAGCTTTTTAATTTCTTCGGTTGAGCCCGCAGAATTTCTCCAAACGTAAACTTTTGCCGCTCAGAGGCGATCGCGCTGCCGCCGCCATCGATAACGACTCATTTGCCGCCCGGTGCCCGGCTCGGGCACCGGTCAAACTAGCCTGACAGAATTAACGGTTGAGATGCGATCGCAAGCATTATCCTTAGTGCAGTCCTGCCATCGGCAAGCATGATCACATAGAGAGGAGTAGCCCCAAGGTGGAGAGCGTCCGACCAGCTCGCATACTTTTACGAGTCATTGACAGCTCACTGAATATCGTTGAGCGCGATCTGGCCGTGCAGGAGTTTTGGCGCGCGTTGCCGCAATATGACATGAGCCCCGGCGAGCGCATCAAACCGTTAAGAACTCCCCCTGAAGGGGAC
This sequence comes from Halomicronema sp. CCY15110, assembly GCF_016888165.1. GTDB lineage: Bacteria > Cyanobacteriota > Cyanobacteriia > Phormidesmidales > Phormidesmidaceae > Halomicronema. The sequence continues at coordinate 26,608 of NZ_JACSWC010000203.1, forward strand.
ACCCTGTATGGCCTCGATATCCGCTTGCCCGAGCCCGAACGAGTCGCCACCTGGCTAGAGTGCATCAGCGCTTGTCTGGAGGACTTGGGCGTCAGCGACCTACTGCCAGTCGATCACGTTACCATTCGCCTCACTTGCACCATTGAGCACGTCACGACCCAAGTTGAGACCGCCTCCGGTGAGGTCGTCCTGAGCCTGTTACCCGCCGTCAACATTCTGTTGCCGGAGCAGCAACTGTTCCAAGCCCGAGCAGCCCTCTATGCCCAGCATGAGGGGGAGTTTTCGCCCATCGAAGAAGAAAATTTGGAACTTTTGCGGAATCAATTGCAACTTGATGAGGAAACCGCCGAGCAAATCAAAATTCGCGCCCTGGGCCCCTATCAGGATCGGCAAACCAAGCTGGAACGCTATCGCACCTTGCTCAGCCATGAGCTTGACCGCCAAATGCCCTTGAGCGCGCACACGCAGACCGAACTCGCCCGCTTTTGCGAAGCGATCGGCCTGGCCGCCAACGACGAAGAAATTGCCACCATCAGCATCGAAGAAATTGCCCAGCGCCAATCCTCGGAAAACACCCCGGACTCTGAATCAGAAGAGTCTGACGATCGCCCCCCTAAACAACCCGAATCACCGTCGCCCCAACAACTGTTGGCCATGCAGCAACAGCGGGCAGAAGCGTATCGCCAGGAGTTTGCCGGGGCGATCACCCGGTCGCCTTACCCCAGCGAATTTGACCGGGGCCGCCTCGAACAAGCCCGCCGGAACTGGCAGTTGGATCGGGAAATTGTGCGCGCGATCGAACGTGAAGCCACCGATGAGCGGTACGGCCACATTGATTCAGCCTTGGGCCTGGACTACACGCGTCTCCGGCAATTGCTGTGGCTCAACCATTGGGAAGCCGCTGATCAAGAAACTGAGCGCCTGCTCTTATCCGCTCTGAGCCACGACATGCGTCCCCTCGCCACCGATACCTTATTGAGCTTGAGTCAGTACTGTGCCGACGTGCAAACTATCGATCAGCTGTGGGCGCGCTACAGTCAAAACAAGTTTGGGTTTGCCGCGCAGCAGCAGATCTATGCGGAGTGCGATCGCCAGCCCGGCGAGTTTTTGACCGCTGTCGAGTGGATCGAAAACGTCGGCATCGGCAACGTCAGCCTCCTCGTCCGCCGCAAAGCCTATCGCCATCTCCAGTTTCATTTGCAGGCCCCCCCGGGACATTTGCCCACCTGGCGCTGGGCCGCCAATAGCCTTGAAGGCGACTATGTGGTGAGCGAAGACATCATTCCCCAACTATTCCACGATGTCATTGAACACTGCTTGCCCCACCTGAAAAAATCCAGCAGTCCCCCGCCCCCCTCGGCAGGAGATGACGAGCCATCATGATGACCACCGACATCCAAGACGGCCTGCAAGAGCTCGACAGCCTCTTAAGCCACGCCGACTGGCAACTGGCCGATGAGGTCACCCTCCAGATCATGCTGGCCGTCAGCGATCGCCGGGAAGCGGGCTGGCTCGATCAGGCGGCGATCGCCAACTTTCCCTGCGCTACCCTGCATGAACTCGACCAGCGTTGGCTGTTCTACAGCAGCGGCCGATTTGGTTTCAGCACGCAACTCCACATTTATCGTGAAGCCGCTGAGCGCTCCAGTTTTGAGTTTAGCCGTCAGGCTGGGTGGGTGATGAATCTTTGGCAGCCCATCGGGTTTTTCAACTTTTACCACTGGTTAAATTTTTCTCTAGACGCCCCTCAGGGACATTTACCAGCCCTCTGGTTTTGGGAAATGCCCTGGTATCGCTCTTGGCTCATCGGCGGCTTTGGCACCGGGCGGGGCGGGGGCTTTGGCGACCCGAGCCTGTTCGATGCGCTCATGCTGCGATTAGAACGATGCCAATCCATTTAAAGAGCCTCAGCGGCTTCTCCATCATTTTAAGTTCGATACAAAGCCCATCATTCGACCCGTCGGCCGCAGAAACGGATGGAGCAACGAACTCTGCCGGAGGATCGCTCTACTCCCTCAGAGAACGGCATGGGAGAGGCGATCGCCCTCTCACCCAAAACGAGCGATCGCTCACGGTGGCTCGGATGCGATTGGGGCGATCGCTCTCAAATCACTTCGGCAGCGACACGAGAAATGCGATCGCTCCCTTACCCAAAACCAGCGATCGCTCAAAGTGACCCGGATGCGATGGGGCGATCTCACTCAAATCACTTCTGCGTCGGCACGGGAAAGAAGATCGCGGTCTCACCCAAAACCAGAAATCGCTCAAAGTTGCTCGGATGTGATGGGGCGATCGTTCTCAAAATACTTCAGCGATCGGCTCAGAAAAAGCATCTTAGAAAACAAAAACCTCATAAATTTTGTCACTCTAAAAGTCCTTAAGGCTGCAAATCCCCTCCACCCAAATAACTGTATGATTCAGTTTCAATATCACTATTTTGTTCAATTAAAATTTGTGAAGATTCGACTTCCGGCTGTGACGTAAAATACTTGAAGGCAAACACAACTGTAGTCACCAGGACAATAATAACCAGTATCACAGAAATTTTTATTGGTACAGAAATCCGCCTTTTATCATTGCTTTCAGAAAATAAAAAATCAGAATCGACCTGAATGATGAGAGGCGCTTCTCCATCAACCACCACTTTTTTTGAATTCATTTCATTGGCAGGAAGCGGATACAATGTACTGTAAGTATCAGACACCATATTCCAGATTCTATTTTTTAAATTAAAATCGTCAAATTCAACTTCTAAATATTCAGCATCAAAATAAACTAACTCGTGCGGAATAACTCTACCTGAGCGATCTTTTCTGCGTTCAGGATCCGTGAAAATAAAAGCAACATAAAAAAAACTTCGATTTTCGAGCAAGTTAATTTTGCCACGGCAGGTATAATCTGATACCGAAACTTGTTTGTACTTGAAAACTTCCTCATAGATTTCCAGCCAGTTTCTAGAAGCAACATTTATATTAGGGTGAAGTAGAAATCGAAAACCCCAGTCTTCACCACGAGTTGACCAAAGCACATTTTGTAAATTCATTGCTTATCCGAAAAGTAAATCTTTTGAGTATCGTCGGTTCTCAATTTTCCAGCAAAAGCTGCAACTACTGCTGAGGCTGAATCGCCCTTTTTTCTGGCTGAGATTTTTATATCCTTCAACTTGTCCGTAGCTGATTTAGCAGTATCATCTAACAGCATGAAAACATTTCCAACAAGAGGCAAGTACTTCATCCAGTTGGTTGTGAGATTACGGAAAATTTCTAATATCTTATAGATCCCTGCATTGCCTTGCTCACCTACTCTTGCCCAAAGTAAGGCTCTTTTAATTGGCAGAATTATTGATATAGGAGGGATAAGATCAATCCCAATATTTTGCTTTAGGTCAACTATCTTGCCTGTTTCTGGGTTGAATTTTGCAGAAGATAGCAGCAAGAAGTCTTCACCAATTGATTGGTATTGATCACCATTCAAAATTTCTCCCAATACTGACTTTAACTCTATTATCTCGTCGGCAGCAGCTCTATGTACTTCATCTTTAAACCAATAGACGTCCTTGTCAGGAAAAAGATCCGACTTCGAAAGACATATGACCCATATTCGAGGAAACGTTGTTAACTTTTTTTGGTCAGATAGAACCGCATTTTTCTGACGTTCTAATTCATCCCTAAAGCTACCAAATAAACGTCTGATATACTTGCCGCCTTCGTTTTTCAAGGATTGACCATCACATAAGAAAAAAGCAATATCTGATTCTAAGAGCGAACGGAAAGCTTCCAGCTTTCTTCTGGCCTCAACTTCTTTCTTATTCTCTGTCCACCATTCTCCAGGATAATCGTGCCATACAATTGAACCAGCCGGTCTTTCCAGGTCTTTAACGGTGATTGTAAACTTAAACGAATGATATTGATATCTTGTAGTTTCGGGCAGTAAGCTTTCCTTCATTTTGAGATATCCATTGGAAAGTCTTAACCCTTGATTAGCATCTTCTGCGAGTAAACTATAGCCAACATTTTGCTTAAAGGCAGGCTCTTTATGCCATCCATAGAAGGTATTTAGGAGTGTTGTCTTGCCACTGCCAGATTCACCGAATACGGCAATATGTTGCTCAATTTTTTTGCGTGGACGGAATATATTGTCCTTCAGCTTTTGTAACTTTTTTGTTGCTTGGCTCATTATTAGTTCCTTGTGGCGGCTTGCTTGCTCTTATGTATAGTTCCCTGTTGTTAGAGAATTTACCCCTTCCTTATATGAAAACTTTAATGATGGTACAGGTGCTGGTGAAACGCTTGCCGAATGAGGTATTGCCCCATCTGTCATAGGGGGCTTAGAGTCGATCAACCAGATCGACGAAATCCTTGCCTTTAGTTATCACAATCGCCTTTTGAGCTTTTGCCGTTGCGAAAATCTCAGGATATTCGGTATCTCGTAGGCCAAGATCGCGCAATGCGATTGCTGTCACCTCAAAGTCATCGGTTATCCAAGCCGCGATCGCGGGTAAAAGTTGGGCATCAACCCAGATCATTTTCAGAGGGTTGTGATGCCTCTCATCTAGGCTTTTGCGGTTCCGGCTGTTTGCGCCTAAAAAAGGGATGGCCGCTCAGAGCAACCATCTCCTTAAATTAAAAGCATCTAGCGTCCGTTATCTACCCCAACAAGTCTCCGGTTTCTTGGAGCATGTGAAGGCGGTGGTAGAGACCGCCGTGGTTGAGCAGGTCTTCGTGGCTGCCCATCTCCAGAATGCGACCCTGATCGAGCACCACGATCGCATCCGCATCCCGTACCGTGCTCAAGCGGTGAGCGATGATCAACGTCGTGCGGGTGCCAAGGATGCTGCGCATCGCCAGTTGGATGGCCCGCTCCGATTCGTAGTCGAGGCTGGAGGTCGCTTCGTCAAAGATCAGCACATCGGGGTTCATCAGCAGGGCGCGGGCGATGCCGAGCCGCTGACGCTGTCCCCCCGAGAGGCGCACGCCCCGTTCGCCCACCACCGTCGAATAGCCGCCGGGCATCTGGTGAATGAACTCGTCCACGCGAGCGATCGCGCAGGCTTCATCCACTTCCTCCCGCGTGACGCGGGGATTCCCGTAGGTCAGGTTATCCATCAGCGTGCCGTTGAAGACGTCTACTTCCTGGTGCACGATCGCCAATTGTTTGCGATAGCCCGTAATATCCAGCTTGCGAATGTCTTCCCCATCGATCAGGATGCGGCCCTGCTGCGGCTCAAAATAGCGGAACAGCAGCTTCACCAGGGTGGACTTGCCGGAACCGGAACGACCTACCAGCGCGACAGTCTGCTTCGGCTGAATCAGCAAATCGATGTCTTGGAGAACGGGGCGATCGCTGTCATAACCAAAGCTCAGATGCTCGAAATGCACCTTCCCCGTGAACTGGTAGTGGGTGACCGCTTCCGGGGATCCTGCCACGCTCGCCGCTTCGATGCCCGTGGGCTGCTGCAAAAATTCGTGAAAGCGCAGCATCGAGGCATAGCGCCGGGCAAACATTTCCGCCAGGTTGCTGATGGGTTCCAACTCGGAGTAGGCCATGCTGGACACCGTCAGCGTGGTGACGAAGTGCCCCAGGGAGATGGTGCCCCGCAGGGTCGCCACCAGCGTGAGCACGAGGATGCCAAACACACAGGTCTGAATGAACAGTTCCTGCCAGGTCAGCAGCACCACGTAGCCTCGGTGAATAATCTGCTCCACTACCGTCAGCTCTCGCTGCAACCGCTGCCGCTGCCGCGCCAGTTCGTCATGCTCCGTGGCAAAGGCTTTGACGGTTTTGATGTTGGTGATGATTTCGGAAGTGCGGCTCTCGGTCGTTTCCATGTACTTGTCGAGGGTTTGCTCCTTCTTCGTCAGGCGAATCAGGTCGCGGAGACTGAAGGCCAAAATCGCGATGAAGGACAGGGCAAAGAGTCCCGCAATGCGCCAGTCAATGACGGCGATGATACAAAAGATGCCCGCCACCCGAATCAGCTTCGGGAAGAGCTGTCCCGCAATTTCGGGATAAGTCCACGTGTGGTTCGACAAGCCGCGAGCGACCCGTCCGGCAATGCGTCCGGGGTTGTGCTCGTCGTAAAAACCGAGGGGCAGGCTGAGCAGCTTCTTCACCACTTCGCCCGCGTGATCGCGACGGGCTCGGAGGGCCACATCCCAGTGGAACCAAACGCCCAGCCACGGTTCAATCGGTGCCCGGACAACGGTGACGAGAAAAATCATCCCCAGCAGCAGGCCCAGAATGAGGGACTGGGTGACCGCCAATCCGGTAAATCCCGCCAGTCTGCTTGCCAATCCTTGAGCCAGTTTGTCTACGGGCTGGTCAGACAGGACATTCAGCAGTTGACCGATCGCGTAGGGCACCACCAAATCCAGCAGCTCAAACAGACCGCTGGCAAGGATGCTGAAGACCGCGATCGCTTTGTAGTTTTTGTAGTATTTAATGACGTCTGCGAACTTCGCCATAACAAAACCATGAGTTCGATATGAATTGATCCAATATATACTACAAATACTACATAGACTACAGAAGCGATGAAATTTCTCGCAATGTTATTGGCAAATGGGCGATCGCGAGTGCCCCGCCAATGTGCAGTGGCTAAGTTTGCTAGCACGGCTCAATGATGAAGCAGCGCTGTGTTTTGGCTCCAAAAAAAGTCCCAGGAATTTCCTGGGACTCAAAATGATATTCAGTTTTGACGCCCGGTTTACCACCAGGTGCGATCGCCATTTTCATCCGTGCGCGCTTGGCGAATGACATCAGAGATTTCTTCTGCATCATGAACGTGGTGTAGCGCTTTTTGACCTTCCTCCGGATCATTCACGACGAAATAGGTCGGCACAACGACCGGATGTCCGGTGATGTCCGCCACATTCACCGCAACTTTTTTCGCCTTTTCTTCTAAGGTCAATTCACGGTTCACGATGTCACCAGGATTCAAGGTCGGATTCCCTTCCTGCATGGCGGCGGCGTTTGCTTTGGCCTGTTCGGGAGACACCTGTTCCGGCGTCAGCGGTTGGCGAATAGGTTGATTATTGGTTTGAGTTTGAGTATCCATATTTGGGATATCGCCCTCCTTTTCTTACATCTGTTACCAGCATAAGTGGTGAAGACCCGGTGCGACATCACTCAAAAGCGACAAACTGCAAGGGATTCCGGTAAATTTTCTCCCTCATTCTATAGAGATGAGTCTCTAGCTGTGCGGCTGGACTGCTGGGCAAAATTGGGATCAGCAAAGCGGCCATGGCGATCGCCCCAGGGCTCTCTCTCCGGTAAATGTGAGCCAACTCAAGGCTGCTGCACATCGGTTCCGGAGCCAGGGTGGAACGATCCGAATGGCGGTTGATTGCGAAAGTTCAGCGTGTAAATGTCGGTTGGCATTTCGATCCCCGCCGTTTCTAAACGCTCTTTGACGGCTTGGCGCACCTCCGAGGTCACCTGCAAAAATGACTTCCGCCGCGAGTTGACCCAAAAGAGAATTTCGAGATTCACGGTACTGGCAGCCAGCTCTTGTACGAGTACCAAGGGGGCGGGCTCAGCTTCAATGCCATCAATCGAGGCGATCGCGTCCAGAATTTCCCCTTTCGCTTGTTTCAGGTCGGCCTCATAGTCAATGCCCACCAGCATGCTACTGCGCCGGACGGGTGAGGCCGTGTTGTTGGTAATGCTGCTCTGAAACACCTCTTGATTAGGAATGTACACCTGCCGTCCGTCGTAAGTCTGCACCGTGGTGACGCGCAGTTGCACCTGCACCACCCGCCCCTCATATTGATTGATCACGACTTCGTCACCAATGCGAAAGGGTCGAGTTGCCAGCAAAATCAAGCCCGAAAGGTAGTTGCTCACAATATCCTTGAGGCCAAACCCGATCGCCACACTGGTCAGCCCCAAGGTGCCGAGCAAAGCAGCAAAATTCAGCCCTAATACACCCAAGGCAATGACGCTACCGAGCAACCAGACGCCCCCATAACTGAGGCGACTAATCAGGATTTCCGTCGCGCGATCGCCCTCCGTTTTTTCGGCCCAGAGGTAGCTGCCCCGTGACACCCCCATCGCCGCCAGCCAAGTGAATAGCAACACCAAGAGCGCCCCAATCATGGACGAGAGATTGTTGAGAATGCTGCGTCGCAACTGGACCAGGGTTCCTTCTAGTCGCCCCACCACTTCCACTACGAGATTCGGTTGCTCCAAGGCGGCGTTTAGCTTTTGGGACCATTCCTGAGCCAGCACTTCCACCGTAGTGTCAAAGTCGAGCGCATCCTGAGGGGTCACCGTCATGATCACTCGATTGTTGAGTTGCAGCGTCGCCAAGTTACGCGGGTTGTCGTAGCGTACCTGCACTGCATCCAGGGGCTGCGGTTGTTGCACCAAGCCCGCAATGCGGCGGCTAATTTGTTGGGCGCGTTCAGTCGCACTCAGCTCCCCGACGCTACCCACCTGTAGCACCGGCTGCCCCCGCACCAGCACATCCGCAAAAAAGACGGCTTGAGTAGTCGCAGTCGAAGCGGGAGCAGGTTCCGCGATCGCGCCATTGTTCTGAGCTGCCCCCCGGTCAGGCAGCCCCACCGCCAAGAGTATCCCCAGCAGCAATCCCACCATGCATCGGCTGAGCCGCATTGACCATTGCCGCCCCATCCTGCTGTCTCCTCAACGATCGCGATTTCCTTGAGCCTGCCATCCTGCCGGATGCGGCGCAACCACCGACGAGGATATCCCGAAATCCTGGGCCGATTTCGGGAATGCCTGGATGAGTAGCGGCAATCTATACCTTTCAGCGATCGCAACTCTCTCGACTAACGGAGTTAACTGGGACTACTTTTTCGTCAAAGTAAAACTACACGTTTAGCCATAGCGACCGTTGAGTTGCTCAGCTAAACAGAGACGCAGTAACGAGAACAGATCTTTATGACAGCCCAAACAACGCAACAACGGCCCCCGACTCAAACTCAAGAGCTCGCGGTTTTTGATAACCGTCCAGCTGCTGAGGCCGCCCAAAAACTATTGCAAGAGCAAGCGAATCTATCCTTGAGCGATATCCGCATCCAAGGCGACATCAATACTTATGAAGAGGTCGCGGCCATGGGCACAACAGTCGGCCCTGAGGCTGGTTTGCTGATTGGTGCATTCTCTGGCGGAATCGTTGGCGTCGTCTTTGTCGCCATCTATTCCACCCTGGCGTACGGCGATCTAGTCAACACCCCGTTCAATCAACTCTCCATTGTGGCCTTCACACTGGCCGGGGCGATCTTCGGTATCTTTACCGGGAATCGGATTCGCAACGCCCAATTGCCCGCCCAAAAGCAAAAAGGCAATTCAGAGGTGCCTCGCCGTTTTCAACTGATGGTTGAAGGCGATGCCGAAGCGCTGACTCAAGCCCGTGAATGCTTGGGATACCCCACAGCTAGCTAGTCACAGCAGTTAGACTCAACTGGTTTTAATCCCGACGGGAGCGTCACTGGCGCTCCCGTTTTTGATCGGTAATTTAGGTGTTCTTTAGAAATGAATATTCCCTCGTAGGTTGATGTCGAGGAACAAGACCCAACGTCTTAAATCCCTGCTGTTGTTGGGTTTCCTGGCGTCAACCGCAACCTACACTACGCATTTTTCGGATAATTTCTTTTTCAGAGATCTCCTTAAGTGCATACCCGTTTGCCACCCCGCCCCGCTCCCGATAGTTTGTATTCAGCCCTGGGCCTTAGGAAGTTGCTTAAAAATAACGTCCCCGATCGTAGGGGGTTGGCAATGCCTAACCCCTACAGAAAGCGTCGTAATGTTGGGGATGTCATTTAAGCGCAATTCCCTTAGGGGAACGAAGCGGTGGAGACGCGCGTGCAATTAAAGTACTGACTCCAAATACAGAACTGACCCAGCTACCCAGCTACCCAGCTACCCAACCACTGCCGTTACCGGGATGTTATTTTCCCGCCGCTCCATCGGAGCTAAGGGTGATTCGATATGAGGTAAGCGGCTTCATGAGCCGGCAGCCATCGGAGTGGCCTCCGGCTTGGCACCCAACGTATCGCGCATAAATGCCCGCAGCAGTCCCACCACGACAGACGGTGCCTCAACATGGGGCAAAACGCCGACATCGGGCACCACATGCACGGCCTGGATCGCTCGACGATTCATGGCGGCCAGCCGCTTGGTTTTGTCGGGACGATTAAATTGAGACTTTTCCCCCACGACGATGGTGGTGGGGACGGTGAGTTGGCCAATATAGCGGGTCAGGTCAAAGCAGACATTCCCTTTCAGAGAGGCTAATGCTGCATATTCGGCATTGGGTTGCTGGGTGCAGGTGGTGTACGCCTGCACAATTTCAGCGGTGATGCGATCGGGGTGGGCAAACAGAAAGTTGGTGAGAAACTGAGTCACTGCGGTTTCGTTCGCGGCCCCGAATTGGTAAATGAGGCGATCGAGAATGGGGGTACCCGCCAAAATCGCGGGCAGGCTGTAGCCGTAGCCCACCCCAAAATCGTCATTACCCGAGGGCGAGACGAAAAACAAAGCCTGAAATAGCTCTGGCCGCTGAATCGCCAAGCGCACGACGACCCCCGCAGTCAACGAAGTCGCGGCAACGATCGCCGGCGCTCCCGCAACGTGTTCGATTAAATGCGCAATAATGTCGCAGTAATCCTCGGTGCAGTATTCACGCTCAGGATGCGCCGATTGTCCCCACCCCACCAGATCCGGCGCAATGATGCGATAATCTGCCGCCAGGGCACCGTAAACCTTTGACCATTCGTAGGCCGAAGAGCCGCCCCCTAAACTATGCAGACAAACGAGGGTGGCGGACTCAGGGGAAGTAGCCACAGTTGACCACCAGCCATCAGCAGCTTGGGTGTAGTAAGCCATGATGCCCAAGGACGTGGCCGTGACCTTTTGCTCAAAGCCGGAGGGAAGAAATTGCAGCATGAAGGAGCCCACGCGGATTGCTACTGCTAGGGTACCGCCTGAACCGTAGGGATGGGGAAGATCGAACGAGTGTGATCCCCGCCGACTGGCCAGTCGCACCAGCTGCGAGGATCGCGGCCCTGGCCGATGCGATCGCTTTTCAAGCGCTCCTTACAGTTCGCCGAAGCCCTTCTTTTTCTTGTTCTTTTTCTTCTTTTTGCCGCCGCCCATGCCAGGGTAGCCGCGAAAACCAGGTTGTGCGCCGCCCCCCATACCGGGGAAGCCGCCGCCCATGCCAGGAAACCCGCCACCCATGCCGGGGAAGCCACCGCCGCCCATACCGGGCATGCCCATCTGGCCGGAGCCCATTTGCTGCATCATGGTGCGCATTTTTTGGAAGTCGCTGACCAGCTTGCTCACGTCCTTGTCTTGGTAGCCCGCGCCCTGGGCGATGCGTCGCCGCCGACTGGGCGAGCTGGAGAGCAATTCCGGATTTTTGCGCTCTTCCTTGGTCATGGATTTGATCATGGCTTCGACGCGGCGCAGTTGGGTTTCGCCCTGTTGCAGCTGATCGTCAGAAATCTTGCCCGCCATCCCCGGAATCATCTTCATGATGCCGCCCAGGGAGCCCATGTTCTTCATCAGGCGGGTCTGCTTGAGGAAGTCATCGAAGTCGAACTTCGCTTCGAGAATTTTTTCCTGGAGTTTTTCAGCATCGGCAATATCTACCGCTTCCTGGGCTTTTTCCACCAGGGTGAGCACGTCGCCCATGCCCAGAATGCGGGAGGCCATGCGATCGGGATAGAAGGGTTGCAGGGCTTCGACTTTTTCCCCCACGCCGATGAATTTGATGGGCTGCCCAGAAATTTGCCGTACCGACAGCGCCGCGCCGCCGCGCGAGTCGCCGTCCATTTTGGTAAGGATGGCCCCGGTGATGCCAATTTCTTCGTGGAAGCTGCGGGTGAGGTTGGCGGCTTCTTGGCCGGTCATCGCATCGACGACCAGCAAGACCTCATCGGGCTGTACGGCATCCTTGATCTGGGCCAGTTCTGCCATCATTTTGGGGTCAATTTGCAAGCGCCCCGCCGTATCCACAATGACGGTATCCACGCCCTCTTCCCGCGCCTTGGCGACCCCCTGGCGGGCAATTTCGACGGGGTTGGCATCCGTGCCCATATCAAAAACGGGAATGTCGATCTGTTTGCCCAGGGTGATCAGCTGATCGACGGCGGCGGGACGGTACACATCGGTCGCGACCATCATGGCCGATCGCGACTCTTTCCGTAGGTGCAGGGCCAGTTTGGCGGTGGCGGTGGTTTTACCCGTACCCTGCAAGCCCGCCATCAAAATCACGGTGGGGGCGGTGGCGGCTTTCGCCAACGGGGCGTTGGTTTCCCCCATGAGCTTGGTCAGCTCATCATTGACGATCTTGATGAACTGTTGCCCCGGATTGACGCCGGCAACGACTTCGGCACCCTGGGCCTGGGCCTGCACTTCCGCCACAAACGCTTTCACCACTTGCAGATTGACGTCCGCCTCTAGCAGCGCGCGGCGGACATCCCGCAAAGCTTCCTGAATATTGGCTTCGCTGATTTTGTCCTGACCTCGGAGCTTTTTCCAGGCCGAGTCAAATCGTTCAGAAAGGGCTTCAAACATAAGTAAATTTGCTGCAGGTTAGCGGAAACGAACGTTAAAGTAGGCAAAATAGTTCGTAAAAGTATCTTGCCTGGCGGGATTATTTTTCAGAACCTCTATTGTAAAGGGTAGTCGCCTTGGACTATGGCTTCGGTGCCGACGGGTTTCTGGAAAATTGCCTTAACCGATTGAAGGGGTAGGCGTGTTTTAGGCCAATTGGCTAGTAGGCAAGGTGCATCAGAGTCTTCAGCTGAACCGCCGATTCAAATTATTCCGAGACTTGTCGCGGATTGATGACGGGCACGCTGTCTTGGGATCGACCAGTGATGATCAGCCGGGGGACACCGTGATGACAGAGGGTCAAGTAGAGCAGGCGCAGCAATTTGGTCAAGTCACAGTGCCGAGCTGGTGGTCGGTGCTGGAGCACCACAGTCGACTGTTGGTGGCGGCGATCGATATGGCGACCCACCACATTGAGTGGACGAGCGATCGCTTTCGGCAACTGGTTGGCATGGTGGATATCCCCCCATCACTGGGAGATGCAGTGCTGAAGCGGCTGTCGGCGGATGATCAGCTGTGGGTACGGGAGCGCATTCGCCGCCATATTTTGAACGCCATTTTGACGGAGCGCTACGGGCGGCGCGACCTGTTGCCTTCTCGCTGGCTGCACGAGACGTTGATCGTTTCGGTGAGTCCGCTCGCTGGCGATCTCGCGCGGTTTGTGGAATTCACTGTGAGTAGCGACCAGCTCCAGTTATGCACCCTAGAGCCCGCCGTCCGAGCCGCATTGGATCGCTGCTGGCCACAACCCCCGAGTGCCAGTGAGGTCTTACAGCAGCTGCAAGATCCGCATTCGTCCCTCCAGGCGGTGTTGCAATTGCTCAATCCCCAAACCTACACAGCCAGCGGCATTGTGTTGATTGAGGGCATGGATGTGAGCGATCGCGAAGTGACTCAGCGGCTGATCCACCTGCTGCTGGATCGCGAATCCATTTTGCAACCTCGACGATTTTTGCAGGCCAATCTGCTGCTGAAGCGCTTGTTTCGCGCCACCGACAGCTTCATCCTCACCGCTGAAGATAACACCGCTGTCCTGTATCTAGATTTGCATGAACCTGAATGGACGACCCATCCGCTGCCCGCCGATTGCTTACAAGAATCAGCGTTGTCCACAGCCGCCGCTGAGGGGACTGTGCTGAATCTCAAGGATTTGAGCGCGCCTTGTTTGTCGGCGTGTGAGCCGATGCTGCGGCAGCGCGGCGCGAAGTCCTTGTTGATCTTGCCGCTAGTGGTGAAATCAGCCCGTCTGCAAGATTCGCCCAAGTTGCTGGGGGTCGTGGGGGTGATGAGCGACCAACCCGATGCCTTTGATGCGATCGACGAACATAACGGCCAGACTCTGGCTCCGGCCCTGACCATTGCCATGCGCCAAAGCGTCAATGAGCGATTTATTCACATCCATGAATCGGTGCGCTGGCGATTTGAAGAAGAAGCCGAACGCCGGAGTCTGGGGTTGCCGCCCGCGCCTATCACCTTTCGCGACGTCTATCCGCTCTATGGCATTTCCGATATTCGCGGTTCTTCCAACGAACGGAATCGGGCGATTCAGCAAGATTTACTGACGCAGTTTCGGCTGGCTTTGACGATCGCTCAGGCCGTTTGTGAAGCCACCCAGACGGCGTTTGCCGAGCAGTTTCGGCACGATCTGCAAGTCACCATTGAGCAGCTCCAGCGCGGGATTACCGTCGATGCGGAAATCACCCTCTTACGCTATTTGCAAGACAACTTAGAAGCACACTTCGACTTTTTCAATACCTGCGGAAAGCAGGTGCAGGCGGCGATCGCGGCCTACGAAGCAGCCAAAGACGACGAACATGACTGTGTGTACGATGCGCGATCGCTGTACGACCAGACCGTGCAGCACATCAACCTCTCCCTCCGGTCGACTTGGCAACGGTGGCAGCGGACCATGCAGCAGGTCTCGCCCCACTACTGCGACATCGAATCCACCGACGGCATTGACCACATGATTTATGCGGGCCGCGCCATCGATCAGCGATTTTCGCCGTTTCACCTCCGCAGTTTGCGCTATGAGCAACTCCGGGCTGTGTGCGACTGTGCCCGCACGGGCTTTCGGCTCAAGGCGGAACATGCCACCGAGATGGACATTACCCACCTCGTGTTAGTGCAAGACAGCACGGTGGATATTACCCATGACGAAAGCACCGAACGGCTGTTCGACGTGCGCGGCACCCGCGACACCCGCTATGAAATTGTGAAAAAGCGCATCGACAAAGCCCTTGACGCCACCACCCACGATCGCATTACCCAACCCGGTTGCCTCACCCTCGTCTATTCCACCAATGAGGAATGGGAAGAATATCAAGAATACCTGCGCTACTTGCAGCGTGAAGGCTGGGTTGGCACCGACATCGAACAGGGAGTCGTGGAACCCCTGCAAGGCGTTACGGGTCTCAAATTTGCCCGCGTCACCGTCTTGGCCGCCCCAACCCAAAAAGAAGATGCGTCCCCGTCAATAAACGCCTCCCTCAATAACCACAAAGCTGAGGTCTGATGGCGGGCCTCTCCCCAGCTTGGGCTACTACGTACACAAAAGTTATCCGTCATAACTTGCCAGCGATTCAGCCCCCTAAATCCCCCAAGTTTGGGGGACTTTGAATTCTGGTCTCCCCCCAGAATTGGGGGGATGAAGGGGGGCTAATGCAGCATTTTGAGGGAGCCATCGAGATGTGTGTACGTAGTAGCCAGCTTGGGAGAAAGACGAACGCCAACAGTCGGCGGCTCTCGGTTGCATGCGGCGATTCAATTGCCACCGATCGATCGCAAGGGATGCAGCGATGCGCCTAAGTCTGCTTTTGCTCCACTCCGAACCCCGCCAAGCGCACCGTTTCCAGGGGCGCGTGATCGACGGGAGGGCGCTGATAGTTGAGAATGCGGCGAATGCGCAGGGTGGGATTCACCAGGATGATGGAATCGACAGAGACGACCTGGGTGTAGCGGGTTGTCATGAGCAATTCGCGATGGTGCAGCCCAAACCGGAAATGGGAAATGATCGGCTTCGCCTCTTCATAGGCGCGATCGCGCAAATAATCCCCCTCCAAAAAGCCGTCGCCAGTGAGCCTGGGGACAAACAGCATCCGCAGTTCTTGACTCACCTCTTCCCCCGTTTCGGAGACGGTGTGAAAGCCGAGGCGAAAGCCTGGCATGGTGTCGATCTCCTTGACCTCGCCGTACTGGTTATCCGCCAAAACTTTCTCTTTGAGGTCGCGGGTGATGGGGGCGACGGCAAACTCGGTGCGCGATCGCTCCACCTCTTGCTGCGTTAGGTAGTGATAGGTGCGCTCGGTGACCCACTCCCCCACGCAACAGTCAAAAAAATCGTAAAACGGTTGAATATCCATGGTGCGATCGCCCCAGCCAGGTCGTGCTCACTATTGCATAGTAAGCCATTCGCTCAGCGATTCCCTCTACTGTTTTACACTTAGCAGTAAAGTTCGGCTGCCTACAACGTCTCCCACTCCAGCGAAGTACAGTCCAGACCGTGAAGTCATTGTCAAGCCTAAATTTCAGGCCTGAATTTACGCCTCACTCGATTGGGAAAAACTGTAAAACTTTTAAAGCACTCTCCTAGAGCTTTCTACTTTCTAGAGCTTTTCATCAAAATACTTTCAACCAACCTCGAAATATGCTCTACATCGACGCAAAAATTCGAATCCCGATCAACCCCTGACTCAGGAAACCAAGGTATGTAGTTGTGATTCAAGGTTTTCGACAAGTATTCATAATGAGGGCGAGAACATTTCAATGGAAATAACTCCAGGACATTTAAACCATCCGAGAAAATAATATTTGTCAAACCTGCACCGTGTGGCGAAACGACAAAAGATGCATCGTAAAACAGATTGATCTGTTCTTGAACAGACATGTCTTCAAGGTGGTATCTTTGAAATCCATAAGATTCCAGCTTCAATAACAGATCATCTTCATTCAGTACACACCGTTTACTATTCCTCCCCGAGAGCTTTCGGGAAATGTAAACTAGCTTCTCCTTTCTTCTTGGCCGATCTGGCAACACACTGCTACGAAAAAAATCAAGGTAATCAATGGGTAGACCATCAGGATATCTATTTATTATATAATCTGGCAATAAAATATGCTTCAAATGATAAATTCGATCTGCATCAACAGGCACAGCTTCAACATCTTCCGGCAAAATTTTTTCAGTGAAGAACTTTTCTGTTTCAGTCAGACCGCCAGGCACTAACAACTTAATCTTTCCTAGGCTTTGAAAAGTACTCTTGTATTTTTTATGAGGTATAGTCTTGGTAGATGATCAATGACCGTATGGTAGTAGTTTGAATGCCTGAACATTGATCTAAAGACACTGCAGATGCCGTCTATCTCATCTTTTGAAGATAGGTGCAATTTCCTTAAACTATATTTTTCTGGTTTAAAGTGACCTTTAACTGATTCTAGAATCAATCTTCCTTGACTATCGAAAACTGTATTGTACTTGGGATAATAAGTGACATTGTCCAGCATTACGGCATGAGCGTTAGTGCCAGTATAGGTATATTTAGAGGTTTGATCGCCAGGCACTATTTTAGGTCTTTTATGAATGAGTGCTTGACGTATTTTCTTTTGGATTGAAATCTTTAAATCATTCATTTGATGATTTCTCCATTTATGGGAAGCTCAAGGTGCATTTGATAAAAATCATTTTGATTGCCTAGAGTATTGGGGGTTGGCAGAATTATGTTTTAAGAATAGCATCCTCTGATTTTCTCGAGTTTCGGCTGTTTGGCTCCATGTTTCAGTGAATGATTGATTTGAATACTTTATTTTTGATGTTTCTGAAGTTTTCTACGGCATGTTAGTCGACTTAGTAAGACAGTGCTTTACAAGAAGGTGCACTCAAATGTCCTCAGGCAGATACCTTTAAAATTGCGCATCTTTAGTGCAGTGGCAGCCCATTTACAATTAACTGACTTCTAGAAATCTGTGAGACGAAAGCATGGGGTTCGATCAAATACCCGATTGGATGTGTTGTCACATATTCTCGAGATATTCTCCACTTGCTGTCGATACTAACTAAGGAGTCATAAGCAATGAATCCGTGTGGCGAAAATATTTATCTAACCTTCAAACTTCGGGGTGTTTAAAAAAACTTGTTTCACCACGATGCTCTTCACCGATGACTCTTGTATTTGTATCCAACAATACCGATAGCTTAAGTAAAGCAGTTTCTTTGACCAGTGCCCTCCTAAATCAAACACACCAGCCGGAACCGTTTCACCTCGATCAGCTTCAGGTATTATCCACAGAATTCATAATCCACAGCGTAAAGACCAACCCGACGAAATGCGCCAGCAAAATGTTGGTATTCGCCTGGATGATAAAAATATCGAGGGGCTGCACGTACTGACTGATGCCGCCCGGAGCGCCAAACACCGCTGCGCCCTGGGGTTGCGAAAGGGCCTTGGCCAGCAGCGCCCCCACCGTGGCTTCGGCCCCTAGCAGGGTGGCTAGCATGCCCCCTAAGCTAATAAATAGGCCAATCTTCAACGTGCGAATGACATCTTTGGGTTTGGGCCGTTTGGTCTCGTCGCGGCTGCGCAGTTGGCGTCCTAAACGGGTGTAGCGAAAGGCCCAAAAAGCACTGAGAAAGACGGCAATTTGTCCCGCTGAGGTAAAAAACAGTCCCGCCCCTGCTCCTGGGTTGTTGCCGCCGTTACGGGCAGACAAGCTCGCGATCGCGAACAATAATGCCAGACTGGCAATCACGCCCAGCACAATTTGCGCCCAAAAGCTAATCCAGCCAAAGCGACGAAACGCAGTGGAGATGCGGCGAATGGCCGGGGGTAAGGAATACTCTAGCTCTGGGGTCATGGCGGCAAGCTCAGCCGGGATGCTCAATTCACAATGGGATCGCGACAGCCATTTAACTGTCGTTGTGATTCTAGACTACATCCTGAACGGGGCCGTCGATTGGGAAAAAGCGCGGCACAATAGTTAAAGTTCCAATCAGGCCAACCCTTGGAGGCTGCTTGCATGTCGCGGTCGTTTAACCACTACACCGATCAGATTATTGACTTGATGGCCCGCTATCGCGATCGCGTCGATTTTCTCACCATTCGCTTGGAAGCATCGGAAGGCACCGATATTTTGCTGCGGGGCGGCAAGGTGGAAACCCTGAGTGAAGGCATTTCACTAGGCGGGCAGGTGCGGGCCTGCCACAAAGGCGGCTGGGGCTTTGCCAGCTTTAACCAGCTGGAAGATTTAATTGAGCGCCTTGAGGGGGCCATCCATGCGGCGCATTTGGTCGGCGATGACGAAACCCTGCTCGCGGCCATTGATCCCGTGCAAGTGCGATCGCCCCTGGCCATGAGCGGCACCAGTCCCCGCGCCATCTCCCTTACCCAGAAAAAAGCCCTCTGCACTCACTACGACGAGATTTTGCAGAGCGTCGACGCCCGCATTGCCACCACCTCCGTGCGCTATAACGATGTCACCCAACGATTGTTGCTGGTGACTTCGGAAGGCACCCAAATCGAGCAGAGCTGGTCCGATATGGAATTGCGGCTGGCAGCCACGGCCCGCAATGGCGATACCGTGCAAACCGGGCGAGAAACGAATGGGTCTCGCCAAGCCTTTGAAGATTTGAAAAATCTGGATGCGCAAGTACGCAGCGCAGCGGAACGGGCCGTCGCCGCGTTAGAGTTGCCGCCGGTGAAGGGCAATAGCTACGACGTGGTGATCGACCCGGTGCTGTCGGGCTTGTTCGTCCACGAAGCGTTTGGCCATCTGTCCGAAGCGGACATGGCCTACGAAAATCCTGACTTGTTGGAAGTCATGACCCTGGGCCGCCGCTTCGGCCCGCCCGAGTTACAAATTTTTGACGGAGCTGCCTTGGAAGGCCACCGGGGCAGCTATGACTATGACGATGAGGGCTGCCCCGCCACGACGACGCAACTGATTGAAGATGGGGTGCTGGTGGGGCGGCTGCACTCACGCGAGACCGCTGGCAAGCTAGATGAGCAACCCACCGGCAACGCCCGCTGCCTGAGCTATCACTATCCGCCCCTGGTGCGCATGACGAACACCTGGATTGGCCGGGGCCATACCCCCGTTGCCGATCTCTTTTCTGGCATTGAGACGGGGGTCTACGCCAAAAACTGGCTCGGCGGCATGACCAATGGCGAAATGTTCACCTTTACCGCTGGGGAAGCCTGGATGATTCGCAATGGCGAACTGGCGGAGCCGGTGCGGGATGTGACGCTGTCGGGCAACGTGTTTCGTACCCTGGCGGATATTGAGGGCATTGGCGACGACTTTTATTGGGATGAGTCGGGGGGCTGCGGCAAGGGCGGACAAAGTGGGCTACCCGTTGGCTGTGGTGGCCCGAGCTTGCGGATTCGCAATGTGGTGGTGGGGGGAGAGGCTTAGACGCTGTGCTGCGATTGTCTCAAGGTCAACTGAGTCTGCTGGAATATTGTTCCCGACGGTATCAGCACACCATTTTGGAATCGCTGTCAGTGCCGTCGTCACCGGAATTGCTGGCGGCGCAGCAGTGGGGCGATCGCTTTCACCTGCTGATGCAGCAGCGCGAAATGGGTCTGCCTATTGACCCAGTGCTCCAAGCCGATCCAGAACTCCAAACTTGCCTGACCCAGTTGCAGACCCAAGCGCCCGATCTCTTTGCCCCCACGGGAGAGATTTTTCGCCAGAGCGAACACGAGCGATCGCTCTCCTTTTCGCCCTATAGACTGACAGGGGTGTATGACCTGTTGCGGCTATGGCGCGATCGGGCCGAAATTGTCGATTGGAAAACCTACCTCAAGCCCAAACGCCCCGACCATCTCACAAAAGATTGGCAAACTCGTCTGTATCTGTACGTCTTAGCGGAGACGACTGACTATCCACCCGACGCCATTTCCATGACTTACTGGTTTGTGCGCACGGTCGATGCTGAGTCGGGGGAACTCAACCCGCAGCAGGTGCGCATTCCCTATTCGGCGGCACAACATGAACACACTCGACAAGACCTGGAACGATTGACGCAGCAACTCACGGATTTACTGGCCCACGGGATCCCGTTTCCGCAGATTGCGGGTGAATTGGAGAAATGCGATCGCTGCCCGTTCACCATTCGCTGCCAGCGGGCCAAATCAGACAGTGACCCAGCGGCTGAGCTGATGGCATTTGAGGAGATTCCTGAGGTGGTTATTTAGTCAGGGGCAAATATCAGGTGGGAGCTGGAAGGGTAATGAGGGGCAAGACAGCGGGGCAGCGAGCCAAACCTGAACGGCCTTCTCCTAAAGCTCCTTTTTGTCCAATATATAAACGATTTATACTGCGACAGCTTACGTATGGTCGATTATCCGACCGGTTTGAGGAAATTAAACTGATGCCCCAACTACCCGGTTGCGTTGCTTTCGCGAGTATTTTGTTCGGGTTGCTCACAGGGTGCGCTGCCCAAAATCTCACCACGGCTACCGACAGTCTCTCTCAACAGTCCCTGGGCAACCGACCTGGCTTGAACGCGATCGCACCCGCAGCGCTCCCGCCCTTGCGCCAGGGGCAGGTCATTTACGTGCCCATCTATTCTGAGGTTTACGACTTTAATCAAGAGCAAACCTTCCAGATTACGGCTACCCTCAGTTTGCGCAATACCGATTTAGCTCACCCCATTGTGATCGAGACAGTAGATTACTACGATTCTGCGGGCGAAAAAATTAGAACCTATTTGGAACAGCCCCTAGAGTTAGCGCCCCTCGCCTCGTTTGAAGTGGTCGTACCCAAGGATGATCAGACAGGGGGAGTGGGGGCAAATTTTATTGTGGTTTGGCGCGCCGCTGATGCGGTGAGTAACCCTGTCGTGGAAGCGGTTATGATCAGCACGATTTCACAGCAGGGAATTTCGTTTGTCAGTCCCGGTCGGGTCATTCAAGAACGCTCTGGCGAATAGGGGCTGACTAACAAGTCAGCTTTATTGAGAGGAAGTAAGGCACAATGTACGTTCTCATTGGTGGGGCTGGCATGATGGGTTTGGAACTGGCGAAGACGTTGTCGCAAATAGAGCACACTGTGGCGGTGGTCGATACCGATTCATTGGCCTGTCAGCATGCCCGCGAAAAAGTGGGTGTGATGGCGTTCGAAGGAAGCGCTGTCAATACGACGACGTTGTTGGAAGCGGGGATTCGTAAGGCCAATATCGTCGTCGGTACCCTGCGGGAAGATGCCCTCAATCTGGCGTTGGTCACCCTTTCCAAGCATTACCAGGTGCCGCAAATTGTTGTCCGGATGCGCGATCGCGACTTTGCGGAACCTTACCAGCTAGCGGGGGCCACCCACATTATTAGCACCACGGAACTCGCCATTAACCGCGTCGTGAACGCGATCGAATATCCTCAAATCGATGCCATGATGCACTTTGAGCAAGGCCAGGTAGAAGTCCTGAAACTCTCGATTCCGCAAGGCTGCACCATTGTGAACCGCAGCGTGGCCGAGGTGGCCCAGGACCCTCGCTTTCCGGCGGGTACGTTGATCATCGGCTACCAAGCTCACCCCCACGAAGATCTGGTCATTCCCAATGGCCGCACCCTCCTAGAGAGTGGCTCGACGATTCTGGCCGTGACCAAGCCTGAACTCGTCCGGCAAATGCTAGATTTTATGGGCTTGTGTTCTCCCTAATCTTTTAGAGACAAAAGTTTCTCATCCAACGTTTGCAGATAGGTTTGGGCTGCCGCATCAGCCAACAATCCTTGACGGACGGCGTCATTGATCGCCCCTTTTTCTGCCAGGTAAAGGCGTCGCCAGGTACCATCGAGATGGTTGTGCTTTTCCTGGTTACTGATGCCATCGGTAATGCGCTGGTTGTACAGGTCACGCAGTTCTCGTTCGGACGCCGCAATCCGGGACTGGTAGGTCGCAAACAGTTCTTCATACAACGCCTTTGGTAAACTGCCAAACTCCAGTAGATGTTTGAGTTCTGCTTGGGCCGCTTTCGCCGCAATCATATTGAGCTGTAAGGTTTCCAGTCGCTCCCGCATGGCCGAGGGCACTGATAAGCGCAGTCGCTTGACCAGCCACGGGAGGCTCAGACCCTGTCCGATTAATGAGACCAGTACCGTACTAAAGACCAGGGTGATGACCTCCGGGCGACCCGGTAGGGTAAATGGCAGACTAAGGGCTAGCGCCATCGATAATGATCCTTTCACATTGCCAGCAATCAGGACATGCTGCCAGCGTAACGGCAGGGGGCGATCGAAAAATCGTAGCAAAAACAGCAAGGGATAAATCGCTAGAATGCGCCCAATCTGATACGCCAACACGGCTAATAGGGCCGCCGGAATGGTTTGGATGAGAATCAGCGGTTCGACTTCAATCCCCACTAGCAAGAAGATGAAGGTGTTCACCCCAAATCCAGCATATTCCCAGAAGTTCAAGAGGGTCACGCGGGTCGAAGCCGAGGTGCGGCGAAACCCCAAGTTGCCGATCACTAGACCCGCCACCACCACTGCGATCGCGCTGGATACGCCCAACGCCTGTCCAATTTGAAAGGTACCCAACGACACTGCTACGGTCAGCAGAATGTTGCTCAGCGCATCATCCAACTGACGAAACAGACCGATGCACAGATATCCCAGCCCGACCCCTAACAAGCCCCCGCCCACACAAGCGATCGCCATTTGCTGAATGCCTTCACTCAAACTGAAAGACCCTTGCAGATGAATCGTGGTGATCAAGCTCAGCAACACCAGCGCAATGCCATCGTTAAATAGGCTTTCCCCTTCCACAATGGTGGTGAGCCTTGCGGGCACCTGGACGCTTCTGAAAGCCACAATTACCGAAACCGTGTCCGTAATCGTGAGAATGACTCCCACTGCGGCTGCCGTAATCCAGGCTAAATTGAGCCAGGTCTGTAACAAAACTGATGTGATTACCGCTGACAGGATCACCCCCGGTCCTGCCAAGAGGGCAATGGGCTTGAGTGTGCTACGCAAACGACTAATGTCTGTGTTGATCGCCGCCTCAAAGATCAGAATCGGCAGAAACAGATTCAAAATCACATTGGGGTTGAGGCCAACAGATTCGGGTAAGGCTTGTTTGGTAATGGCTAACCCGGCCAGCACCAAGCCTACTACATATGGGATGCGTAGCCGCCGGGTGACGAGGGCCACCCCAGTGGCCACCAGCAGCAGCACGATCAGGGTGTTGACTAATCCGGTGAAATCTCCGTCGATCGGCGCTGAAAGCGACTGGTTTAAAGTCGGAGATTCAAATCCACTTGCTAATACAGAGTTGACCACAGGTGTCCCAGCCGAGAGAAAGCTTGTAACATCCTAAGGGTCTTTATTTAGATATGAAGAGAAAATGCTTCTTCAGAAGAATGGTTGCCCAAATGGGGGGAGCGATAACTCAGGCGTTGCAAACCATCACTCTGAGGCGAGTTAGTTTCAAAGGAGTCCGTGGGCTGCTTTGAAAGCTTGATGACCAATATTGTCCGCTGCTCAAACTCAGTCTGCTGAGAATTTTGCCGGGATTATTAGGCCGGAAGCTCAACGATCGCGATTTCGCTGAGTGCCCCCACCAGTTGTTGAATGTGCGACGGCTCATGGGTAGCCATGACGGTTAGGCGCAGGCGACTGGTGGGCACCGTGGGGGGGCGCACCGCTGAGACGAGGAATCCGGCGGTGGTCAAGCGCTGCCCTAGAGCCATGACCGTCGCCGCATCGGGCACTTCGATACAGAGAATTGGGGAGTCGGAGGGGAGCAGTGAGGTGAGGGCGGTGGTGGTGGATTCGGCGATGAGGGACTGGAGAGATCGCTGGAGGTGCTGCACGTTTTGCCACAGGCGATCGCGCCGTTGCGGCTCCGTCTGCACAATGTCGATGGCGGCAAGGGCGGCAGCGGTGTCGGCAGGGGTGAGTCCGGTAGTGTAAATCCAACTGGGGGCGCGGTTGCGCAGGTAGTCAATCAGAGTTGCCGAGCCGGTGACATAGCCGCCGAGGCTGCCCAGGGCTTTGCTCAACGTGCCCATCTGGATCAGGGGGCGATCGCGGCAGCCCAACAGTTCCACCGCCCCTGACCCCGTCGCCCCTAAAATCCCCGTGCCATGGGCTTCATCCACCATCACCATACAGGTGTAGCGGTCAGCCAAATCAAGGATTTCTGACAAGGGACACAGGTCGCCATCCATGCTGAACACGCTATCGGTGACGATGAGGCTGCGCCGATGGTGCGATCGCTGCTGCTCTAACTGCTGCTGCAAATCAGCCACATCACAGTGCTGGTAAGTTTGCACCGTGGCCCCGCTGAGATTGGCCCCGCTGATCAGGCTGGAGTGGTTGTATTGGTCGGCCACAATCAGGTCGCGACTGCCGACGAGGGCGCTGATCGTGCCGATGTTAGCGAGGTAGCCCGAGCTAAAGACGATCGCATCTTCCGTCCCTTTCCAATTCGCGATCGCCCGCTCTAGCTGGCGATGCAGGTCGCGATGACCACTGAGCAACCGCGAGCCCGTGCTGCCCGTGCCGTAGGTCTGAATGGCCGCGATCGCCGCCGCCGCCAGTCTGAGATCACCCGCCAGTCCGAGATAGTCATTGCTGGCAAAATTGATGACGGGTTGGCCCTCACAAGTCATCACTGGGGCAGCTTTGCCGGCGAGCGATCGCACCGACCGATGCCAGTGCGCTTTGTGAATGGTGTTGAGTGACTGATGGAGCCAATCGTAGGCGGCGTTAGACATGGTTATGGCTGATCGGTTAAACGATATACCGGCAGCGCCAATCCCCAGATGATCGCCGCCAGCCGCAAACCCATGATGGTGCCCATGCCCACTAGGGTGGCTGGGGCCGCTGCCAAGCCGACGGTTTTGAGCCCGAGGTAGAGGGCAATGCCCAGGATAGCCGCCGTCGCATAAATATTGCTGCGGCGCAAAATGATCGGAATTTCGACCAGCAGCACATCACGAATCACGCCGCCCACCACGCCCGTACAGGTGCCCATCAGGATCACCACCAGCGCATGCAGTTGGGCGGCTTCAGCGATTTGCGCGCCGCTAATGCTCACCAGCGCTAACCCGCCCGCATCGGCCACCAGCAACGCCCGCTGCGGCGGTTTGAGGAAGTGGGTGTATAACACCGTGAGTAAGCCCGCAGCCAAGGCCACCAATAAATAATCGGGCTGCTGAATCCAAAAGACGGGGGCGCGATCGAGCAGCAGATCACGCAGGGTGCCGCCTCCCAAAGCCGTCACCAGGGCAATCACCAACACCCCGAGTAAATCGAGTTGCTTGCGGCCAGCGGCCAGCGCGCCACTGACGGCAAACACCGCGACGCCAAACATATCCAGTAGGTAGAGAATGAGTTCAGTTGTCATAGCGCAATGAGAGTGGGTGACGGATGCTTAGAGACGGATTTTGTTCACCCGCTTGATTTTAGGGACGGTGACGCTGAAGTCGGTGGGGGCAATGGGTTCAATGTCAGGATCATGACCCCCGACTTGATAAGCCTGGGTGATCCAAACGGTTGCCCCCAGCTGCAAAAAAACCATCGTAATAATGTCGTTGGCCAAGCGGGGCAACAGCGATCGCCAACTCGCCAACGCCTTCATCACCGTTTTCCCCGGCGTCTCCCCCGCAAAACGCCCCAGGGTCAGTTCTCCGGTGCGCCAGTCAGCGCGGGCAAACCCCAGCGGTTGCAATGCGGATTCGAGGGACTTGAGTAAATCAAACAGCAGCCGGATGCGGTAGGTTTGTTCGTGGTCAGGATGTTCGCGCAGCCATTTCAGCATCAGGGGATTGAGCTGAAACTCCGCCACCAGGCGATTTAACGCGGTGATGAGCGCCTGAGTCGAGTCTTGCACGCAGGAATTGATTGGACTCACCATGGTGGTGCCGGTGCCGTCGCCAATGCGATATCGAGCGGACATCACATCCAGTTCATGAATGAGGCGGTTCATCGGCGAAAACTTGACCCCATCAAAGTCATAGTCTTCGGTGAAGGGCGGGAACTTGATGATGACATCAGCCACGGGGCGCAAGCCGACGCGACCAAATTGGCGATCGCCCATAAACCGCGTCCAATGATTACTCCCCGCCACGACACCTTCGGAACTGTGGGTAAAAATCTGGCGATATTCAATGTCAAACCGGAGAAGATCGGTCAGCGGCTCACGGATGACGGGGGCCACACCAAAGGAAAAATGACCAAAGTACACACCACCGGGGGCAAACTCTTTTTTGTGGCCGCCAATGCCGCCGTAGACCTCCATCAGTAAAGCGCGATCGCCCTCTCGCCAAATGTCCTCAATCGCCAGGGGCGAGTCGGTAGCCGGGGCCGGGGGCAGCAGTAAGGAATTCACCACCTGCCCTTTGCGCTGACGGGTGTCTTGCCAATATTCGTGGTTGATGTAGCGTACGGTGGCTTTGGGGTCGGTGAGGACGATATCGGGCGTCAGGTCAAAGAGATGGCAGGGCGCGATCGCTTGCACCACAAATTCATCTTGGTCATTGAGAGCGCCATAGATATACCAGCCGGTTTCATTCAGGGGCGACTGCTCAATGTCGCGGGTCGTGGATTGGTAGCGGTCATCACGGCTGGGCAGCACCGACGGCATGTAGACAATTTCTTCTGGGCCGTTAAAGTCATGACTGACGCGGCTGTAGTGCCGCACGCGAAAGCGATCGTCCCCAACGGCGGCCAAAATTTGGACAACCCCGTAAAACCGCCCCGTCACATGCACCGGGTCACTTTTGATTCGCAGCTGCGTTGCTTGCGCCGAAGTCACCACCACCTCAACAGGGTCAGGCAATATAACCGCAACGTCGTCAATGGGATGAGCGCCCGCGATCGACTCCAGCGGATCGACCTTAGACCAGTGATTGAGGCGATCGGGATGCACCGTGCCCTGGCGGCTACTGACCACCACCTGCTCAGCAAAATAGACATCCATTGTCACCAACTGCACATAGGCTTGGGTGGCGGCATCGTCGCTCCACCGCAAGGTCACCGTTTGCCCGATTAAATGAGCGTGGGGCAGCGGTGCACACCACACTTCAAACCTGACCTGCCGCACTGTCTGCCGTTCCTCGACAGTGGGCAGAATGAGTCGTCCCATCCAGTCGCCCAGCGGTCGATAGAGTTCAAGATTGGGAACCTTACCCAGCGGGTAATATTCCACCTGATTAAACGGTGCAGCTTGGTAGAGTTCGTAGTTGCTGGGGCGCATAAAATCGGCTTTATTGAGGCCCGATCGCACCCAATCTTTGAGCAAAATGCCCGTCACAATATCGACGGTTTGTTGCAACGGCGTGCGCCCATCCGGCAACTGTCGATTGATGCTCATGGGGCCATTGCCGCCACTGTGTCCAAGCTCTCCTAACGAGATAAAAACGATGCGTCCCCGGCGCTTGGCCTTGTTCCAGTTGGAGAGTAGAGCGATCGGCCAGCGCGCCGGAAAAAGTTTGACGCCCAGCCTTTCCACCGGGTCGCGATCGCCCGCCAGGTGATACAGCTTGTCCACGGTCATGGCCCCAGTGTTGCCGCTAATCACCCCCGCAATGGAAATGACTTCGATCGGCGCATCGGTAACCTGCTGCAAATACCGCACGCAGCCCATCGACATCTGTCCCCCGCCGCTAAAGCCAATCAAGCTAATGGGGGTGCCGCTGCCCGGTTGATACCCGTGAAAAATCAGACTGTCATACAGCACCTGAGCCAGCCCGCGATTTTGAATCGGGCCATAGCGGGCATCGGCGGACATCATCACCGCAAAAATGTTGCGGATATTCACCACAAAGCCAATAGGCACGACAGGCACAGTGGCTTTAAACGCATCGACCCAACGCCAGACCCAAGCAAAGGCATTATCAGCGGTGAGCTGCGTATTGCTGACGGAGTAGGGAATGATGCCCTTCACCAGCAGGATGTTTGGCGGTAACGCCGCCGCCAGTTGAGCCAAAAAGCGTTCGACTTCTGGCAGGTAGCCGTAGGTGCCCTGGTTAATACCGTCTAAATAGGTAACATAGCGGGCCACCTCCTCGTCGGGTTGGTCAGGATCTCGCACCGCCACACCGGGATTGAGCGGGCGATCGCCCTGCCATCCTGCCCACCAACTTAAGGACTCCAACGGGGTCAAGAGAATCGCCACACCCACCGCCAGCAACCCCAAGATCGTCACATTCGTAAACAGCCGCACCGTCTCATCTAACGCCTGAAACCAGAGTTGAAAGCCACGTTGTGAAGTGGTGATGACCCCCGCGAGGAGAAAACTGACAAACGCGATCGCTAGATATCGGTAAAGCCGTCGGCTAGTGGGTGACTGGCCGGGGGCAACTTGAGTGCCGACTTCATCAATCACATCGGCTTGGTAACGGGGAGGGCTCTGGGGCGCTCGTTGTTCCAGTAAAGTGTCCAGATTAGTAGGGCGGGTCGTGACCTGGTGCCCCGCTGAGAGACTGGTCAACCACTGCTCTAACCGTGCTAACGGCTGACCAATGGTGCGTTGCCCAAGTTGTAACAGCAGCCAGCCGAAACCAACTGCCAGAATCGCCTGCCAGGAGGCTAAAGTCGTGGTTGATGCAATCCCGACGAATATGGCTAACAACGTCCAAATTGAGAGCAGTACGGCGATCGGCATCCCGAAGTAAGGTGCAGCCACGAGAAAACCGAGCAGTTGCGGGGCGTAACTCACGGCCAAACCGCGAAAGACATTCTCAACTGTGAAGCCACTACGCCAAAGAAAATGCACACTCAGCCAAATACAGAGCACCCAGACCGTAAAAGTGACGAAGTAGACCAGAGCTGATATGCACAGACTTAAAACGAATCGCAAGGGCTTGATGCGGTTGGCAAAGAGCACAATACTTTGGCCGATCGCCTGCGAAAGTCCCGCCAGCAATACCACCGTGGCCGCCACCCAGCGATCTTGCAGACTGTCCCCCACCTTGACGAAGACATCGGGATCCAGGCTTAACCCGCCAACGACTAGTTCCCAAAACTGTTGCCAAAACATGCCGTTATGCCTGCGATACACCTTGCTTCATCACGATACCGCGACCCCATGGGAGACAAAGCTCCTCCAGACCGGCTGCCCGATCGCCCGATGACGGCAAGATGCTGCAGCGGCCTGCTGGGCGATCGGGCATTCCCAAAACAGTCCCGGTCACAAGCTGCTTGCACCCTCCTGGTTGGGAAATTCGCTCATCGTATTGTACGGGGCAATTGCCGACAGCATTGGCGTGATCAAAACGGTGCTGACGTTAGCCCGCCCTTTTCCATCCTTCTAAGAATGCCGACGATGGGCGGTGCGCAGGGTGCCCTGCATCCACGGAACCGCGATCGCCCGAGAGTTGGGGCGGAATCGCAAAGCATCGTCGAAGTGTCAGAAAACTCCGTGCGCAAAACGCATTTGGAGTTTGGCGATCGCTGTCAGGCTGACGCAATGTTCAGTCTGCAACCAGAAGACGGCAAAACTCATATCATTTGGTCACCTGATGCAGATATGCGAGACGGCGTCAGCACCCTTCAGCAACCGATCAGTACCTATGGTGGGTTTTTCATGGACGCTAGGATAGACCGGGAATATGAGACGGGACTCAAAAAACTTAAAGCATTGATAAAAGAGACAACGTGAGGGAGTGCTGCAGCAATAATTTCAATCTGCTTAATATTGGCCCTGAACCGGTTCGCCCTCGCGAGACATCAGATCTCGGTAAGCAAAGCTGTCGCCTTCATACATCATGGAAGCGCTCTGTAGCGGCGCACCATCAAACACCTGATCCAGGTACAGCACGTAATTGCTCATCAAAAAATAAACTGACATCATCGCCACTGCCGAGGAAGCGACCAAAAAACCTGCCAGCATGAAGGAGAACTCCTGACTTTTCACCGCTTGTTCCATCAGACGCAGTGCCCAAGCGACCAAGGCGATAACGACAATAACAGTGAGGAGGAGCATACAGGTGCCTGGTAGGTCTCTTACCTTTACATTAAACAGTTTATGTTAAGCAGTGTAACAGGAATTTAATGAAGTTGTTAGCTTTTGGGCGATCGCTCTTGTTACCGTGCCACGGCGCATTGACGGATTCCAAGCCAGTTCAGCATCTGCACAATGAGGCTCCGACGGGCTCCGATGATGGAGATGTCGCCCTGCGGCCCTCATAGAAGATAGGCTCAGTCACAGAATCTTGGGAATCTGACCCTACTGCGCCTAACTGGCAACGGCAGCTAGGCGGCAGGTCGAGTAGGGATCTGATGCTCCGCTAGGTAAGTTTTAATTTCATCGACGGTGAGCTGCCCGTAGTGGAGCAGCGAGGCGAGTAGGGCGGCTTCGGCTTGGCCCGTGGTCAAGGCTTCATAAATATGTTGGCAATTGCCTGCCCCACCAGAGGCAATCACAGGCACATCCACTTGTGTCGCGATCGCTTGGGTCAGGGGCAGGTCATAGCCCGCTTGGGTGCCATCGGCATCCATGCTAGTGATTAGCAGCTCTCCAGCGCCACGCCGCACGACATCTTTGGCCCATGCCACCGCGTCCAATCCGGTATTTTGCCGTCCCCCGCGCACGTACACATCCCAACCGAGATGGTCGGTAGCCTCGCGCTTGCGGGCATCGATCGCCACCACAATGCATTGATCCCCAAAGCGATCGCTAGCCTGATCAATCAGTTCTGGCTGGCGCACGGCGGCTGAGTTAATGCTGACTTTATCGGCTCCGGCCCTTAACAATTGTTTGATTTGTTCTAAGGAATTAATGCCGCCGCCGACCGTGAGGGGAATGAACACCTGATCTGCCGTGCGATAAACCACATCCAGCAAGATGGCTCGGTCTTCGTGGGTGGCGGTGATATCTAAAAACACGAGTTCATCGGCCCCCGCATCGTTATAGGCCTGAGCCAGTTCCACCGGGTCGCCAGCATCGCGCAAATCCACAAAGTTGACCCCTTTGACGACCCGCCCAGCGTTCACATCCAGACAGGGAATTATCCGCTTTGCCAGCATAATCACTCACCATAGCCACCGTTGGGGGGTGGGAATTTATTTTCGCTATCTACCTTAGTCCAGGATGGCGCAAGACGCTGATAAACTGTGGATTGGTCGGCGTTAGCGCCGATAATAAATCTCTCATTTTCAGGTGGTTAGGTTAGGCATGGCCTTAGAAATTGGACAACAGGTGAAAGTTCTACGGTTGCGCGATCGCGTCGCCCCAGACGTCGCTGAGCGACTCGGCAAAACCGGCGTCATTCGTCAATTTAGGATGGTGGATGGCAGCGGTGTTGGGGTTGTAGTTGAGTTCGACAGCAACTATTCCACCTGGTTTTTTGAAGACGAATTGTCCCCGGTTCAATAATTGAATAGATTGAACTTAGCGTTACTCAATAAATAAGACCTGTGCCTCAAATTTTGACCTTTCTTGGGCAATCGCGCAGTAGCTGTGCGATCGCCTCCGTTGCTTTTGCACGGCAATTAGCGCAGCAGGGGGCGCGGATCCTCTGGATGACTCAAGATACGGGGCCATTGCCAGCCGCGCTCTGGGGCCAGCCCTTAGCGACCGAGGCCCAAGCCTGCGGGGCCAACTTGTGGACACTACAACTCCAGTCGGCCCAGCTCCTCGAAAAAAGCTGGGAAGTGGTCAAAGGCATTGAGGCGCAGTATCTGCGGAATCCTTTGCTAAAGCAGGTCTTTGGTCAGGAGCTCGTGTTGCTGCCCGGCATGGAAGATGCGCTGACCCTGGATGCCATTCGCGTGCTGTATGACAGCCAAGAGTATGACTATCTCATTGTGGACAGCGTCTCGGCCAAGGCGTCGCTGCGGATGTGGGGCTTGCCCGAGCAGATGGACTGGTATATTCGGCGCTTTCAAAAGGTGCTGACCGAGTCGGAGTTGGCCCAAACCCTGTCGCCCTTTATTCAGCCCATCGCGGGGGCGGTGCTCAATATCAGTGGCAGCCAAAATTCCATCAATCAACCAGTACAGCAAGCTCGCGACTTCCTGGCAGCGGGACGGCAGGTGGTGCAGTCGGCAGCGCACCATCTGAGCTTTTTGGTTACCACGGCGGAGCCCGGCGATGCGGCCATGGCGCGTTATCTCTGGGGCAGTTCGCAGCAAATTGGGATGACCGTTGGGGGCGCGATCGCGTATCAAGCTCAACTGGACGACCAAGCCTTTGCCCCTTTATCCATTCATGACCTGCCAACGCTGACTGAAGACCATTGGCAACCGCTCATGGCCGCCGTTCCCAGTCTGGATGCGGCGGTACAAAATGCCCCGGCTCCGGTGACAATTGATGAGGCAGAAAAACAGGTCAAGCTCTTTCTGCCTGGCTTCAGCAAGGCCGATATTGACCTGACGCAATATGGCCCGGAAGTCACAGTGACCGCGGGCGACCAGCGGCGCAATTTATTCTTGCCCGCCAGCCTCAAAAACCGTTCGGTGACGGGGGCGAAGTTTCAGGAAGACTACCTCATCTTGTCGTTTTAAGCCGACTCGGCACCAGGGTGTGGGCGATCGCGGCCCCCGATCAGGCCCGCGCCGGATGCAAATTTGTGGAGGATCGAACACTCCAAATAACGAAGTTTTGAGTTACCTTACTAACTTTGCAGTGATTTTCGAGGGCGTCTCGACTGGGTCACCCGTTTTCCGGTCATCCATCGCCCAAATCGCCCATCACCAACGCAGATACCTATCGGAGATTTTATATGGCTGACCCCGTATCTGAAGCACCTCAAGAAGCAGCAATGGAAGCTGCGAAAGGGAGCAAAGCGCGCCAGCTCCTGGGCATGAAAGGGGCGGGATCGGGCGAAACCTCCATTTGGAAAATTCGCCTCCAGCTCATGAAGCCCATCACCTGGATTCCCCTCATCTGGGGAGTCGTGTGTGGGGCCGCGTCCTCGGGCCAGTACGTCTGGAGTCTGGAATATGTGTTGATCGCTGCCGCCTGTATGTTGATGTCGGGGCCATTGCTGACGGGCTACACCCAGACCATTAACGACTTTTACGATCGCGAAATCGACGCCATTAACGAGCCCTACCGACCGATTCCGTCGGGGGCCATTGCCATTCCCCAGGTGGTGGTGCAAATTTTGGTGCTGCTGGTGGCCGGTGTTGGTGTGGCTTACGCCCTCGACCAGTGGGCGGGGCATGAATTCCCCACCATTACCGTGCTGGCGATCGGTGGATCGTTTCTCTCCTATATCTACTCCGCTCCGCCGTTGAAGCTGAAGCAAAATGGCTGGCTCGGCAACTATGCCCTAGGCGCGAGCTACATCGCTTTACCTTGGTGGGCAGGACATGCCCTGTTTGGTGAGTTAAACCTAACGATTATGCTACTGACGCTGTTTTACAGCCTCGCGGGCCTGGGCATCGCAATTGTGAATGATTTCAAAAGTGTGGAGGGCGATCGCCAGCTAGGGCTCAAATCTTTGCCCGTCATGTTTGGGGTCGGCACCGCCGCCTGGATTTGCGTGTTGATGATTGATCTGTTCCAGGGGGGCGTGGCCGCCTACTTGATGAGCATTCACCAAAACCTGTATGCCGTCATTCTGGTACTGCTGATCATTCCGCAAATCACCTTTCAGGACATGTATTTTTTGCGGAATCCTTTGGAAAATGACGTGAAATATCAGGCTAGCGCCCAGCCGTTTCTGGTATTGGGCATGTTGGTGACGGGCCTTGCCTTGGGCCACTCGGCTCTGGTGTAAGACACTTGGGGAGTCGCCGTTCGGGGATTGTCGATACAATCCGAAGGCTGATCACGGTTTCTCGGACAGCGTCTCTGGTATAGAGTGTGCTGAAGCGATCGCGGTAATGTTTCAATGTCAGTTGGTGAGAGGCTAAGTTGAGTCGTGGCTAATACTTTCGTTCAACGATTCAGACAATTATTTGCCAGTTCTAAAGTGGCTGATTCAGCACTGCCAGATCAGGGGCAAGTGATGGCTAACTCATCGTCAGCGGCGCAACGGCAAATATATCCCCCACCCGCGACGGCTACCGAATCCGAGCCCGAGCCCCGACCCCCCTATCGCCGTCCCCTCTACTACCGCCCCCTGTTTTGGCTGGTGGTGGTGGTGGGAGCCGTCGGTGCCACCGGCGTGAGTCGGGCCTATCGGATCTGGCAAGCAACGGAGGCCGAGCTGCCAGCCGTCACCGACTTAACAACCTTTGAGCGGCAGGGCACCATTACAATCACCTCAGCGGATGGCGTCATTCTGCAAAAGATTGGTCCCGCCACCCGAGAAAAAATTGAGTATGAAGATATTCCCGACACGCTGATTGCCGCCTTTATCGCATCGGAAGATCGACGCTTTTATGAGCACAGCGGCATTGACTACCAGGGCATTGCGCGAGCCACCCTGGCCAATGTGCGCCAGCGCGACGTCGTGGAGGGCGCTAGCACTATCACTCAGCAGCTGGCCCGGATTGCGTTTCTGGATCAGGAGCGGAGTTTGCAGCGCAAAGCCAGGGAAGCGCTGCTAGCCCTCAAGATTGAAGATGAGTTTACGAAAGCCGATATTATTGAGCGCTATCTCAACCTCGTCTATCTCGGGGCGGGAGCCTACGGGGTGGCCGATGCCGCCTGGATTTACTTTGGCAAGCCAGTAGAGGACCTGACCCTATCGGAAGCGGCGCTGATTGCGGGGATGGCTCCAGCCCCCAGTGCCTATTCACCTTTGGTCGATCCGCAGGCAGCGGAAGCCCAGCGCAATGTGGTGATTCGCCGCATGTTAGAAAATGAGAAAATTACGCAGTCAGAGGCCACTGCGGCCCTAGCGGAGACAGTCGCCACGACGCCCAATGAGCCGAAGTTTCTCTACAGCGAATTTCCCTATTTCACGATTTTTGTGCAGCAGCAGCTGAGTGAGATCTTGCCGCCAGAAGTGGTCGAAGCGGGGGGACTCACGGTGGAAACGACCCTCAACACCGACTGGCAAAAGAAAGCTCAGGAAACCGTTAATGAGACGGTCGCCACGGTGGGCAGTCGCCAGCGGTTTAGCCAAGCGTCGTTAGTGGCGGTTGATCCACGCAATGGGGAAATTAAGGCGATTATCGGTGGCACCGACTTTAACGACAGCCAATTTAACCGGGCGACCCAAGCCCTGAGGCAACCGGGCTCCACGTTTAAGACGTTTGTGTATGCGACGGCGATCGCCACGGGCATGTCGCCTTACAAAACCTATGC
This sequence comes from Halomicronema sp. CCY15110, assembly GCF_016888165.1. Taxonomy (GTDB): domain Bacteria; phylum Cyanobacteriota; class Cyanobacteriia; order Phormidesmidales; family Phormidesmidaceae; genus Halomicronema. The sequence goes on from NZ_JACSWC010000203.1 coordinate 62,338, forward strand.
CGATGCCAAATTTGTGGTTGACGGCTACGAACCCAAAAATTACAGCGGCAAATATAGCGGCACGGTCTCCATGCGCCAAGCATTGACTTCTTCCGTCAATATTGTGGCAGTCAAAGTCTTAATTGATGTGGGCTTTGATCCGGTCATTAACATGGCCCAACGCATGGGCATCGAATCAGAACTGCGCCCGACCTATTCCCTGGCCCTGGGCGCGTCTGAAGTGACTCTGTTGGAACTGACCAGCGCCTACGGCACCCTAGCGCGTCAGGGCAAACACCATCCCGTGCATAGCATTCGACGTGTCCGCGACAGCTCGGGCCAAGTTATTTACGAAATTGATAACACCCCAACCCAAGCTGTCGATGAAACGACGGCGGCGATCATGACCTGGATGCTGCGAGGTGTAGTTGAAGGCGGCACTGGCGGTCGAGCTTACGTGGGTCGTCCCGTGGCGGGTAAAACGGGGACTTCGGAGAACGATCGCGACCTGTGGTTTATCGGCTACATTCCCCAGTTGGCAGTGGGCATTTGGCTGGGTAATGACGACAATAGTCGCACTTGGGGGGCGAGTAGCTCAGCCGCCGCCACCTGGGGCGATTTTGTTTCTAAGCTGGTGGATGAAATTCCCGAAGAAGACTTTCCCCCTTTACCGCAGCTCGCGGGTCGGAAGGGCAGTATTGAAGCCGATCCGGTCAAACCCGGTCGAGTCAGAGCCGCCGATGCATCGAATGATGACGATGACGAGGCGGCGGCCGAGCGTGCGACAACTGAGCCCGCAGCCTCGGACGCTGCCGACCCAGTAACCGATACAGCCCCTAGGGATGCCAGCCCGGCTCGCGAAGCTCCAGACTTGCCCGACGAGCCCGCTCCGGCTCCCGTTCCCGTTCCCGAAGCGCCTGCCCCTGCCCCAATTCCAGAACCGGCTCCGGCTCCGGCTCCCATCCCCGCGCCCGCCGCCCCAGAACCAGCACCCGCGCCGCCGCCCGCCCCAGAACCGGCACCCGCTCCGGCACCCGCCCCGGCCCCGGCACCCGCCCCAAGCCCAGCCCCTCCGGCTGAGGAAGGTTAGAAGGGGGCTCAAACATCGCACACCAGTAGGTTTCAGCCGCCGCGATGGGGAGTAGAGCCGCCCCTTCCAGTGAGCGGCAACGCCAAGAAAAAACCGAGGAACTGATGAGGCCCAGCCGATTAGGCTGGGTTTGCCATTGCGGGCGGAATTTGATGGTTCAGCGGTGGCAGCCTCAGGTTTGGGACAGCTCGATAATATTGCCGTCAGGATCTTGAGTGAACAAGGCGGCTCGGCCTGAGGCGCTCATTTGTAGCGGATAGCCTTGAGCATCCAAGCGGGCTTTGAAGACGGATAAGTCATCGACTTGTAGGGCAACGTGGGGGTTACGTCCCCACTGGTCGGGGCGGGGACAGGGGGCTTGCCAAGCCTCAGCCTGCATCAAATGCAGTTGAAACTCGCCCACCTGCAACCAGTAGCCCGGAAAATTGAGCGATCGCGGGGCAACGGGCAACCCCAACAGGTCGCGATAAAACCCCAAACTGCGCTCCAAATCGCTGACGAGGAGCGCCACATGGAGCGATCGCATTACAGTAGCCATGAATTTCACCCTTGGCACATCATGACAGTTCTAGCGCAGGTGCTCTCTATCCTCTATGCCCTGATCACGGCATCATAGGACGACACCGAGCATGGGGCGGATGGAGCAATCGCTGTCAACAACCGGAAACGGGGCCGGACTCCTTCATCCTGATCGGCACTGCCGTCCTACTGGGGCTCGACCAGCGCTAGCTGAGCGCCCTGATAGTAATGACCCAAAATTTGCTGATAGGTATATCCCTGACTGGCCATGTTGTGAGCGCCCCACTGGCTCATGCCAATGCCATGCCCAAAGCCCCGGCCACTAATTTGCACTTGTTCCCCCGCCACGGCGATCGAAAACAACGTGCTGCGTAGCCCCAGAGCATTCCGAAAATCATTGCCGGTAAAGCTTCGTGCCCCGCGATCGCCTTCCAGCAAAATTTCGCGCACCCGCCCCTGAGGCGTCGTCCGTTGAGGCTGAGCACTCGCCAACCGGCCCACCTCGGGCATCAGGCGACTAAACTCATCACGGGAAAAAGTGCGCACCCATTCAAACACGGGTGCCCCCGCATCAAAATCTTGGACACCTCGCAGATAAGGGCGCGGCTGACTCCAGATATCTTCCACATTTTCGGTATGCCCCCCAGACGACGAATGAAACACCGCCTCAATCACCTGACCGCCATAGGTCAATACCTGGCTGCGGGTGCCCTCCACTGCGGCTTGGGTGCTTTGCGTTTCCTCAGCCAAGCCGCCATAGACCTGGTAAGCCGTCGTGCTGCCGACATCGTAATGGGGGCTGCGCGATTGGCTGCGTCGATGGAGGGCGTAGGAACGCGCGGCCACGGCCTGGGCTTTCAACGCTTCCAGAGGCCAGCTAGTCGGCATTTCGCTCCCGACCACGCTGTACAGGTAATGCTCCAGGTCAACATAGTTGATGGCGGTGACGCCGCTGCCGTTCGACATCACCAGGACGCGACCGCGATACCAGCGATCGCCAATAAACACATAACCATTCGCACCAGGCTCGACCCAAAACGAAGAGCTGACCGAGTTGGCCGCTTTGACCTGGGTACCCTGCGCCGCCACCGTCAGCGATCGCCCCTGGGGCACCTGGGCAATGTGCTGCCCCTGCTGGTCGCGAATGAGCCCCGTGTTGGAAGTGCCGACGACCACTTGGTTGGCCCCTTCTTGAATCGCAATGCGCATTTCTAACGCCAGAGCGGGGAAACAGCAAAGGAACCAGGCGAAGATCGCCAGACCGCCCTTGGGGAATAACTGCCAGAACGCCGTCCACCCAATTGGTACAACGTCATCAGCAGAGGCTTTTAGATACGCCATAATCGTGATTTTCCGAAGGAGCAAAGAGCGTTCAGGAAGCGGGCACCCAAGCAATTAGTGAAAAGACTTTTCAATTGGGACAAAATTAGCGTTTTTGCCGGAAAAATGCCTGACTTCAACACTAGCGATAGAGGTTGTCTAATCACTAATGACAGACATTGAAAAGCCAAGCTGGGAGAACGCTAATTCACTCAACTTGGCCGACAACAAATGCTTTTTCAGCTCAACTTTATGCCATCTTCACAGCAGATTAAACATAAACATAGCACCTGATGCATGACCCGGATCATTCGATTTTGTTCCGCCCGCCGGAGCTGATGCCACTGCGTCATGACTTCGGCTATCTTGATCGGCGCAAAGCCACCCCGGCCAAGCATCCTCTGAGGAATGCTCGAAAAATACCTGCCCCCCATGGATTGGCGTCAAGATATGAGACCCACATGCGCCGATCCTTGGTGCCGCGGGATTCCCTGACATCACGATTACCCGACGTCAACCGGACCGTTCGCCCCGCATTGCCAGGATGATTACTGGTTCAGAGTCAGCTTTAAAGGATGCCGGTTGATTCGTAGAGCCGCCGCACAATTGCCAGGATCTTGTTGCCATATTCTGGATCCGGATCCCAGCGGCCACTCAACTGCGTCACCAGCGGCGCGACCCCGCGACGGACAAATTGGAACCGGGGGTCAACGACTTCTTGGACTAGTGGTTCGGTGCTGGCATAGGCTTTGAGATGCTGAATGTGTGCCCGGACGCCAATGCGTGGATCAGCAAAGGCAACGCCGCCGGTCGAGGTATCGGTAGCGCCAATGCCACCAAAATTATTATCTTCGGGTCTCAAGCTGCCAGTCCATCGCAAATAGGAAGTTTCTACGCACATTTGGCAAAAGGCAATGTCGTGATCGACACCTTCAATTTGCGCCTCTTCTCGATAAAAGCGAGGCAAATCTTTGTAGGGTTCCGTGGCACTTTCGTTGTTGGACTTTAAGAACATGAGGAGCTGAATATCGGAGGTGAGGCCCCGCCCCATGATGCGTTCTAAACCGCAGACGGGCGATGTGTTCGTCGTTTTGAGGGTGACGGTGCGGGTCGTGGCATCCCAACCGACGGAGACGTTGTACTCCCGCAGGTCGATCGCTTTCATGTACACCACCCCGCGATAGCGCACCTTGCGAATATTCGGATTAGTGGCCGCATCGTCAATGCCGAGTTGATCGGCCAGATCAACCGGCACATAGGAATTGTTATTGATGATGATCCCTTTTTCGGGATAGAGGCCCCCATTCACACTGATGTTGCAGGTGGGGAAGCTCTGGACATCGCCCGAGCTGCCCGCCACGGCCCGGCTCCAAGAGGCGGTGCCATCGGCAATGCCCAGGGACATGTCACGGCGGCGATTTTGAATCAGGCCCAAATCGTCAGGATTAGTTAGATAGCCGACTTCCATATACAAGGAAGGGCAGGTAAGTTGCCGCGTGAACGATAGGCTGCCCGTGCCCGTGTTGGTATCGGGGCGCGCGCCCCGGCTGGGCAACTGCGGCAATCGCCGGAGGAGAGCTAACAGCAGTAACTCCGCATGGGATTTGCGCTCTTCGTTGTTGGCGATGTAAAACACGCTGGCTCCCCGCGCTCCGGGACTGCTGGCGGCCCCACCGTGGAGTTCCAGGGCGACGTCGTCGGGGCGGCAGCGGGTGTTGATCCAATTCAGCGTTTGGGTGTTGCTCAAGTCATCCGGCACGGCCAGCACTTCAAAGCCCCGCGATCGCAGCTCTGGCACCACCAAATCGCGAATCCGAATCATTTCCGTGGCTTCGGTGGTGTTCGAGACAACCGCGCCATAATCCAACGAGCCATTTTCATAGCCACCATGTCCCGCCGAGATAAATATCTTTCCCATAGCCGATGCCAAATGCGTTCAGAGACAGTTGAATTCAAGCAAAGGATACCTTCAAAGTTCAAAGGTGAAGCACTCTTGCTGCAAAGTGTTGCGATTTGTCGATCGGCTGCATAGTATCAAGCTGGAGTTTCCCCTTCGACTAGCCCGCTGCGATCGCTCCCAACCCCAGGGTCAGAGTGGCATCGTCTGGCAAGCGCTAGATTGAGGGTATCGCTGCCCGTGCCCCATTCATGCCAAAAGAATCTATGTGGGACGCCTACTTGTCTCTGGCCGTTGAGAATCCAGCCCTGTTTTGGACGATTTTTGTCGTCACCCTGGGCACCCTAGCAATTTTGCTAGGGCAAATTGTGCCGTGGCTGACGCAACTGCTACTGCGACGCTTTTTAAAGGAAGATGCCAAGACGTTTTATGTCCGAGTCGTCCAGCCTCAGCGATTTTTGCTGACCTTAACGGGGGCGGCGGCAGCCTTCGATTTGGTCGCGTTTATCTTGTTGCAGGGCGTTTGGTACGTTCCTTGGTATCCCAAACTGGAGTTTAGCCTGACCCTGACCCTCACGGCTTTGTTGGCACTCCTGCTGTTTCGGTGCTTCCAAACCTACTTTGATGAGTATCTGCTCAATGCGGCTCTCGAGGAAGGCCGCAAGACCAACAGCGAGCTGCTATTAGTAGGGCGGGTGTTAGCCATCACCGGGCTATTTTTGAGCCTCACCACGCTGTTTGCCCAGACTCACCGAATTAATGTCATTGGCATCTTTGCTAGCTTGGGCGTCGGGGGCATTGCCATTGCCTTTTCGGCCCAAAAGGTGTTGGAGCAACTGCTCGGCGGGGTCGTGATTTATATTGATCGCCCCTTTTCCGTCGATGACTACATTGGCTTGCCCGATGGCACCTTTGGCCGGGTGGAAGCGATCGGGCTGCGTTCCACCAAGATTCGCACGTCGGGGAAAGGGACCTTGGCCGTCGTGCCCAATAGCTCTCTGATTCAAGCCACGGTCGAGAATTTCACAGGCGCGAAAAAGGTGATGGCGATCGTCTATCTCAACCTCTATCGCAGTGTGGGGGAAGAAGAGCAAGCGTTGATTCGCCAGGTCATTCTGGAAAGTACCCAAGATATTTTTGGCATCGATAACCGCAGCACTAACATCGCCTTTCGCAATTTGGACGAAGGTCGGCTGACGCAGGTGCAGGCTACCCTATTCATTTTGGGGGCCACCGGCAGTTCGATGGACATTCGTCGCCAACTGCTCACCATTGCCAATCAGAAAATGACGGAGCGCCTCAAGTCCTACGGCATTTCGTTTGATATCGAAGAACCGACCGTTTATGTGGACTCCCCCATCACGATCTAGACTCGGCCTGAGCGTCGTGCTGGACGGGTGGCCGGTGCCCCTTTGTTGATTTCGTTGAGAACCTCCTGGATGGATAGCGAAGCCTTTGACCTCAGAAGCTTTTTAGAAACGCTGGGCATTACCTTTGGCAATACGCCGACGCTGGTCATTTTTGGGGTGTCGTTGTTTCTCGCCCTGGTGATTGGTCGCTTTACCCCCGGCATTGTGCGCCTCTTTATTCGTCGCTTTGCGCCGGGGCAGGTCACCCATCTGTACGAAAATTTGATCGACCCGCTGAGTGGGGCCTTTCAGTTTGCGGGGACGATGTTGCTGGTGTCGCTGTCGATGGTCTGGCTCGACCAAGACTTTCGCGCCTTGTCCGCCTTTTTGAATCCCTTTATTGACCTGGCACTGATCAGCAGTATTGCCTGGCTGGCTTCGCGGGTCTTTGGGCGCATCTTTCGCGTTTATGGGGTGGAACTGCTCAAAAAGATGGGTCGCGAAGTGGATGAGATGCTGCTGGTCTTTGAAACCATCACTAACGTAGTCATCGGCTTTATCGCTGTGCTGGCGTTTGCCCAAAGTCAAGAATTCAACCTGGTGGGTCTGTTTGCCAGTTTGGGTATCGGGGGTTTGGCCATCGCCTTTGCCGCCCAAAAAATTCTGGAACAGTTGCTCAGTACTATCGTGATTTATCTCGATCGCCCGTTCATTCCCGGCGAGTATATTCGCCTGAGCGATGGGCAACTGGGGCGGGTGGAATCGATTGGGCTGCGATCGACCAAAATTCGCACGGCGGCGAAAAGTACCCTATTCATCCTCCCCAACTCCACCCTGCTCAATATGGAAATTGAGAATGTCAGCCGAGCCAAGAAGGTCATGGTGATGCTGTATCTCGACTTTAATCGCAAGCTGACGGATGAAGATGCTGCGCTCGTGAGACAGGTCATTACGAACGGCACCAATTCCGTCTTTGGCGTTGATCCGGGCAGCACCAGCATCGTCTTTCCCCACGGGGGGGAAGATAATGGCCGCGCCGACTATCACATGCGCCGCGCCCGCGTCACTTTCTTTATTCTGGGCTCTAGTGAAAGTTCCATCGAACTGCGCAAGCGCCTATTGGAATTAGCCAACGACACGATCGCCAAAACCCTCGACAGCTACGGCATCCATTTCGATATGCAAGACCCGACCGTGTACGTCGAGTCGCCCGTGACGCTGTAGTACCCCAAGGGAACTGTCTGTAGTCAGGTGATGGGCAAACAGGCACTCAGGCCATAGCGTCGCTAACCAGTTCCTGCATCAAGTCGGCGACGGGGCGGAGGCGATCGCTCTTGCCCGCATTGCTGCCCGCAAAAATCAGGCCATTGTCTACGAACGTGGTCGTGGTTAGGTCGAGCCTACAACGGCTCAGGTACTGGCTCATCCGCTAAAGTATGGGGGAGTTCTGCCCGCTGTTACCGCGATGCCACCGCCCAGCTCTCCCTGCCCGTTTGTGGCGGGGCCCATGATTCAGCACCCGCAAAGCTTTGTGGGCCGCCAGGACGACCTCGCCACCCTCACTAATTTAATGAGCGGTGCCCAACCCACCAGCATCAACGTGGTGGGGGAGCGGCGTATTGGCAAATCTTCACTGCTCTATCACTTTTGTCAAACGTGGCCAGAACGGGTGCCTCCCG